>NZ_JBIAXG010000032.1:0-112848 GCF_042896465.1 Streptomyces sp. NPDC001292 | reverse complement strand
CCCCGCCCCTGGCGGCGTCTTTATCGCCCGCCACCCCCCTCCACCCAAATACCGACTCCCCCCCCCCCCCCGCCCGCCCCCCCCCGGCAAACCCCCCCGGGGGGGGGCGCGGGGGGGGCCCGGCAGGTCGATAGGGACTACCGACAGTGACCGCCCGGGTCGACCGACGCAGGCCGACGACGGTGCTTGGCAGGCTGCGCCAGTCGCCGGGAGGCGGGGCGGCCGGGGGTGGCCGGGGCGGTTGGGGCGGTCCGCTGCGGTGGCGGCCTCGTGGGGGAATTGCCCGGTTTGCCGGAAGTCCGGAATGGGCGGAGATCGTGGCATTTCACAAGTGAGCCGAGGGGCTCACGAACGAGTGACCAACGTGGTCAATTGGTATGGGCAATCCATAGCGAAATCGGGTGATCCCGGCGGCCTGCGCGAGGGGCTCGGACCTTTGTGGAAGCAGTGCTGTCCAGGACGCGTCCAGATGTCACTTCGGAGGCCTCAGAGGGGTAGGGTCGTGGGTGGTCGGGGACATCCCAATACAGCTCGCCGGCGTCGAAACCGGCGTACCAACGAGGAGATCGGTTCGTGACGATCCGCGTAGGCATCAACGGCTTTGGCCGCATCGGTCGTAACTACTTCCGCGCGCTGCTGGAGCAGGGTGCAGACATCGAGATCGTGGCTGTCAATGACCTGGGTGACACCGCGACCACCGCTCACCTGCTGAAGTACGACACCATCCTGGGCCGCCTCAAGCAGGAGGTCTCCCACACCGCCGACACCATCACCGTCGACGGCCACACCATCAAGGTGCTGTCCGAGCGCAACCCCGCCGACATCCCCTGGGGTGAACTCGGCGTCGACATCGTCATCGAGTCCACCGGCATCTTCACCAAGAAGGAAGACGCCCAGAAGCACATCGCCGGCGGCGCCAAGAAGGTCATCATCTCCGCCCCCGCGAAGAACGAAGACGTCACCATCGTGATGGGCGTCAACCAGGACAAGTACGACCCGGCCAACCACCACGTCATCTCCAACGCCTCCTGCACCACCAACTGCGTGGCGCCGATGGCGAAGGTCCTCGACGAGAACTTCGGCATCGTCAAGGGCCTGATGACCACCGTGCACGCGTACACGAACGACCAGCGCATCCTGGACTTCCCGCACAAGGACCTGCGCCGCGCCCGTGCCGCCGCAGAGAACATCATCCCGACCACCACCGGCGCCGCAAAGGCCACCGCCCTGGTCCTGCCGCAGCTCAAGGGCAAGCTGGACGGCATCGCCATGCGCGTCCCGGTTCCCACCGGGTCGGTCACCGACCTCGTCGTCGAGCTCTCCCGCGAGGTCACCAAGGAAGAGGTCAACGCCGCCTTCCAGAAGGCCGCCGAGGGCGAGCTGAAGGGCCTCCTGGAGTACACCGAGGACCCGATCGTCTCCTCGGACATCGTCAACGCCCCGGCGTCCTGCACGTTCGACTCGTCCCTGACCATGGTTCAGGACGGCAAGAACGTGAAGGTCATCGGCTGGTACGACAACGAGTGGGGCTACTCCAACCGCCTCGTCGACCTGACGGTCTTCGTCGGCAACCAGCTCTGACCGGCAGGGCAGGCACCCCGGTGTGAGAGCAGGGCTCGGGCGGCGCGCCAACGCGCCGTCCGGGCCCTGACGCACGTACAGCGGGCCGAACGACCACAACCCGCCCACGTGCGGATCGATCAGCCCTCGTACGATCAAGAGCCCCCTCCTCAGGAGTCCCACCCAATGAAGACGATCGACGAACTTCTCTCCGAAGGCGTGGACGGCAAGCGGGTCTTCGTCCGCGCCGACCTCAACGTGCCGCTGGCCGACGGTGTCATCACCGACGACGGCCGCATCCGCGCCGTCCTGCCCACTGTCGAGGCCCTCGCCGAGGCCGGCGCCAAGGTGGTCGTCGCCTCCCACCTGGGCCGCCCCAAGGGTGCCCAGGACCCGGCCTTCTCGCTGCTGCCCGCCGCCGAGCGGCTCGGCGAACTCCTGGGCGCCCCCGTGGCGTTCGCCCAGGACACCGTCGGCCCGGCCGCCCACGACGCCGTGGACGGCCTTCAGCCCGGCCAGGTCGCGGTCATCGAGAACCTGCGGTTCAACCCCGGCGAGACGTCCAAGGACGACACCGAGCGCGGCGAGTTCGCCGACCGGCTCGCCGCCCTCGCGGACGTCTACGTCGGCGACGGCTTCGGCGCCGTGCACCGCAAGCACGCCTCCGTCTACGACCTGCCGGCCCGCCTCCCGCACTACGCCGGCTACCTCATCGCCACCGAGGTCGGCGTCCTGAAGAAGCTCACCGAGGACGTCCGGCGGCCCTACGTCGTCGCCCTCGGCGGCGCCAAGGTCTCCGACAAGCTCGCCGTCATCGACGAGCTGCTCGGCAAGGCCGACCGGCTGCTCATCGGCGGCGGCATGGCCTACACCTTCCTCAAGGCCCAGGGCCACGAGATCGGCAAGTCCCTCCTTCAGGAGGACCAGCTGCCGGCCGTCAGGGAGTACATCGAGCGCGCCGAGAAGACCGGTGTCGAGCTGGTCCTGCCCGTGGACACGCTGGTCTCGCCCGACTTCCCGGACCTGAAGGCCAAGACCCCGGTCCATCCCACCGCCGTGGCTGCGGACGCCATGCCGGCCGACCAGGAGGGCCTGGACATCGGCCCGGAGACCCGCAAGCTGTACGCCGCGAAACTCGCCGACGCCGCCACCGTCTTCTGGAACGGCCCGATGGGCGTCTTCGAGCACCCCGACTTCGCCGAGGGCACCAAGGCGGTCGCCCAGGCCCTGGTCGACTCGGACGGCTTCACCGTCGTGGGCGGCGGCGACTCCGCCGCGGCCGTCCGTACGCTGGGCTTCGACGAGTCGGCATTCGGCCACATCTCGACCGGCGGTGGCGCCTCCCTCGAATACCTCGAGGGCAAGACGCTCCCCGGCCTCGCCGCACTGGAGGACTGAAACCGTATGAGCACGCGCACGCCGCTGATGGCGGGCAACTGGAAGATGAACCTCAACCACCTCGAGGCCATCGCGCACGTCCAGAAGCTCGCCTTCGCCCTGGCCGACAAGGACTACGAGGCCGTCGAGGTCGCCGTCCTGCCGCCCTTCACCGACCTGCGCTCCGTGCAGACGCTGGTCGACGGCGACAAGCTCAAGATCAAGTACGGCGCCCAGGACGTCTCGGCGCACGACTCGGGCGCCTACACCGGCGAGATCTCCGGCCCGATGCTGGCCAAGCTGAAGTGCACCTACGTGGTGATCGGCCACTCCGAGCGCCGGCAGTACCACAACGAGACCGACGAGCTGGTGAACGCCAAGGTCAAGGCCGCCTACAAGCACGGTCTGACCCCGATCCTGTGTGTTGGCGAGGAGCTGGAGGTCCGCGACGCGGGCAACCACGTCACGCACACGCTCGCCCAGGTCGAGGGGGGTCTGAAGGACATCCCCGCCGAGCAGGCCGAGTCGATCGTGATCGCCTACGAGCCCGTCTGGGCCATCGGCACTGGCAAGGTCTGCGGCGCCGCGGAGGCCCAGGAGGTCTGCGGCGCCATCCGCGGCAAGCTCGCCGAGCTGTACTCGCAGGAGGTCGCCGACCAGGTGCGCATCCAGTACGGCGGCTCGGTGAAGTCGGGCAACGTCGCCGAGATCATGGCGCAGGAGGACATCGACGGCGCCCTGGTCGGCGGTGCCTCGCTGGACTCGGACGAGTTCGTCAAGATCGTGCGCTTCGGCGAGCAGTGAGCCGGGCCGGCCGCGAGCAGTGAGCCAGGCCCGCCGCAGAGGGCGGGCCTGGCTGTGAGTATGCGCGGGCGGCGATCCGTCGTACCCTTGCGGGGGCATGGTAGGCATGACCTGTCACACCCCGTCGTCCATCCGAATCCGAGGAAGTTGGTCCAGCCGTGGTTTTGGGGTTCTCGATCGCCCTGATCGTCTTCAGCCTGCTGCTGATGCTGCTGGTGCTGATGCACAAGGGGAAGGGCGGCGGCCTCTCCGACATGTTCGGTGGCGGTATGCAGTCGTCCGTCGGCGGCTCCTCGGTCGCCGAGCGCAACCTCGACCGCATCACCGTGGTGATCGGCCTGCTGTGGCTCGCCTGCATCATCGTGCTCGGCATCCTGATGAAGACGAGCAGTTGACGAGCGGCTGCCCGTCGGTAGGGACCGCACATTCCGTACGTAAGGCCCCATGGTCGGTACGCGCTCCTGAGCGCGGCCTATCATGGGGCTTGCGTCTGTGTGGGAGCGGTAACTCCCATCACTGGACGCGCGTTGGGCCTTACGTAGACTGAGGCGCTCGCAGCGGAGCGGAAGGCCGACTCGCTTCGCGGCACCATCACGCAGGGAGTTACGACCGTGGCAAGTGGCAACGCGATCCGAGGAAGCCGGGTCGGGGCGGGGCCGATGGGCGAGGCCGAGCGTGGCGAGTCCGCGCCGCGTCTGCGCATCTCCTTCTGGTGCTCCAACGGACACGAGACCCAGCCGAGCTTCGCCAGCGACGCGCAGGTCCCCGACACCTGGGACTGCCCGCGCTGCGGTTTCCCGGCCGGTCAGGACCAGGACAACCCGCCGGCCCCGCCGCGGACCGAGCCCTACAAGACGCACCTGGCCTATGTGCGGGAGCGGCGCAGCGACGCGGACGGTGAGGCGATCCTCGCCGAGGCGCTCGCCAAACTGCGGGGCGAGATCTAGGACTTGAGGTCCGGTCGGCCGCCTTCGGGCGCGGGGCCGGACCTGTTGCGTATCCGGGCGGACCGGCCGCCGCGGACCGATTGTCAGTGGTGCCCTCTACGGTTTGTGCATCGGTGAATCGTGAGGCAGAGGGGAAGCCATGACGGGGGTCGAGGCCGGGCGCGAAGCCGTCGGCGCGGGTGCGCCGGCGTGGCACGGTGGATTCGGACGGCTGTGGAGCGCCGCCGTGCTGTCCAGCTTCGGTGACGCGCTGCGTACGGCCGCGCTGCCGCTGCTCGCCCTTTCCCTGACCGACGACCCGCTGCTCATCGCCTCCGTCACGGCCTGCGGTTATCTGCCCTGGATCGTCTTCGGGCTGCTCGGCGGCGCCGTCGCGGACCGGGTGGACCAGCGGCGCGCGATGTGGGCGGCGGACACGGTACGGGGCCTGCTGGTCGGGGGCTTCGCCCTGGCGGTGGCCCTCGGGCACGCCTCGGTCGGCCTGCTGATCGCTCTGGGCTTCACGCTGACCACGCTCCAGACGCTCTTCGACAACGCCGCCACGGCCCTGTTGCCCGCCCTGGTGGAGCCCGAGGCGCTCGGCGGTGCCAACGCCCGTCTGATGACCGGGCAGCGCCTGGCGGGCGGGCTGCTGGGCGGCCCGGTCGTGCCCCTGCTGTTCGCCGCGGGGGCCGCCGCCCCCTTCGCGGCCGATGCCGCCACCTTCCTGGTGGCCGCCGCTCTCGTGGCCTCCCTGCGGGTCCCGGCGCCCGAGCGTCAGCCGAGACCGACGGGCAGCACGCTGCGGCGGGAGATGGCCGAGGGACTGCGCGCCCTCGGGCAGGACAGGGCCCTGCGCGGGCTGTGCGCCGCCACCGCGCTGTGCAACGTCGGGATGGGCGCGCTCATCGCCACCCTGGTGGTCGTCGTGACCGGCTGGCTGGGCGCGGGCACCAAGGGGTACGCGGCGGCGCTGACGGCGTACACGCTCGGCAGCCTGGCCGGGGGAGCGGCCAACCGGCGGATCGTGGCCCGGCTCGGGCGGATGCGGGCCGTGGTGCTGGCCGGCGGGGTGCAGATCGCCGCTCTGGTGGTCATGGGACTGGTGCGCAGCCTGGCCGTCGCGATGGCCGCGCTGGCAGTCTTCGGGCTGATGGGCATGGTGTGGAACGTGAACACGACGACACTGATGCAGCAGCGCAGCCCCGCCGGGATGCTGGGCCGGGTCAGCGCGGCCTTCCGCACCGTCGCGGTGGCCGGGGCGCCGCTCGGGGCGGTGCTCGGCGGGGCCGTCGCCGCCGTGTGGGGGCCGAACTGGCCGGCGCTGCTCACGGCCGCGTTCTTCGTCCTTTCCGTGGCCGCGCTGATACCCGCGCACCGCGCCGACGTACTCGTTGTCACGCCGGACGACGGCGTGACGACGGCTCATGTCGCCCGCTGATCAATTAGGTTGGAGCGGCAGCGGGGCAAGGACGCAGGACAGCTAGGAAAGAAGGCTGAGGTCCGAATGAACGCAGACGCCCGTACCAGGCTCAACCAGAGGCCGGAGTGGACCGCTCTGGCCAGGCACCGTGAGGAGCTCGCCGACACCGGTCTGCGGGATCTGTTCGCGGCCCACCCGGAGCGCGGCGAGGCGTACGCCCTCCAGGTCGGTGATCTTTACGTCGACTACTCCAAGCACCTCGTCACCGACGAGACCCTGCGGCTGCTGCGGGAGCTGGCCGCCGCGACGGACGTGTTCGGGCTGCGGGACGCCATGTTCCGCGGTGCGAAGATCAACGTCACCGAGGACCGGGCCGTGCTGCACACGGCGCTGCGCGCGCCGCGGGACGCGGTGGTCGAGGTCGACGGGGAGAACGTCGTGCCCGGGGTGCACGCGGTCCTCGACAGGATGAGCGACTTCGCCCACCGGGTGCGGTCGGGGGAGTGGACGGGGCACACCGGCAAGCGGATCCGCAACGTGGTCAACGTCGGCATCGGCGGCTCCGACCTGGGCCCCGCGATGGCGTACGAGGCGCTGCGGGCCTACACCGACCGCGGTCTGACGGTGCGTTTCGTGTCGAACGTCGACGGCGCGGACCTGCACGAGGCCGTGCGGGATCTGGACGCGGCGGAGACGCTGTTCATCATCGCGTCCAAGACGTTCACCACGATCGAGACGATCACCAACGCCACGTCGGCACGCAACTGGCTGCTGGAAGAGCTGAAGTCCGGCCCGGAGGCGGTCGCCCGGCACTTCGTGGCGCTGTCCACGAACACGGAGAAGGTGTCCGAGTTCGGCATCGACGTCGAGAACATGTTCGAGTTCTGGGACTGGGTCGGGGGGCGCTACTCGTACGACTCCGCGATCGGCCTGTCCCTGATGATCGCGATCGGGCCGGACCGGTTCCGGGAGATGCTGGACGGCTTCCGTCTTGTCGACGAGCACTTCAGGACCGCGCCGGCCGAGTCCAACGTGCCCCTCCTGCTGGGGCTGTTGGGGATCTGGTACGGCAACTTCCATGACGCGCAGTCGCATGCCGTGCTGCCGTACTCGCACTATCTGTCGAAGTTCACCGCGTATCTGCAGCAGCTGGACATGGAGTCCAATGGGAAGTCGGTGCAGCGGGACGGAGAGCCGGTGGGCTGGCAGACCGGGCCGGTGGTGTGGGGGACGCCGGGCACGAACGGGCAGCACGCGTATTACCAGTTGATCCATCAGGGCACGAAGCTGATCCCGGCGGACTTCATCGGGTTCGCCGAGCCGGTGGCCGAGCTGAGCGGCGAACTCCGGGCGCAGCACGATCTGCTGATGGCCAACTTCTTCGCGCAGACCCAAGCGCTGGCCTTCGGTAAGACGCCGGAGGAGGTACGGGCGGAGGGGGTGTCGTCGGAGCTGGTGCCGCACAAGACGTTCGGGGGGAACCACCCCACGACCACGATCCTCGCGCGTGAGTTGACTCCGTCGGTGCTGGGGCAGTTGATCGCCCTGTACGAGCACAAGGTGTTCGTCCAGGGCGCCGTCTGGAACATCGACTCCTTCGACCAGTGGGGAGTCGAACTGGGCAAGGTCCTGGCGAAGCAGGTGGAGCCGGCTCTGACAGAAGGCGCGGAAGTGGAGGGGCTGGACCCCTCCACGACGACCCTGGTCGCCAAGTACCGCGCCCTGCGCTCCCGCTGACCCCTTCCGCCACCTACCAGCCTCGCGCCTCGCTGGGCGCAACCCTCGGACTCCTGGAGTCCCCGGGGCTCCGCCCCAGCCCCGCCAAGACCCGTGGGCGTTCAGGCCACCGCCGTCAACGTGTCTGCCAGGCGGCGGTGGGAGGCTCTGGTGGCGGGGAGGGTGGAGAGGGCCGCGGCGCCCAGGGCTGCCGAGGTGATGAAGAGGAGGAGCAGGAGCGGGGACGGGGTCCTGGCGATCCCGGCGCCGATGCCGCTGGAGTGGCCCTGGGTGTTGATCAACCAGTTGGAGAGGGGGAGGGCCAGAGCGGTGGCGGTGGCCGCGGCCGCCAGGGCGGTGCAGCTGGTCGAGGTCACCGTGATCGCGGTGATCTGGCGGGGGGAGAGCCCGATGGCCTTCAGGGCCAGGAGGTCCCGTTCGCCCTCGCGGATCGTGCCGCCGATCGCGGAGAGGAGTTCGATCAGGCCGATCAGGGCCAGGACGCAGATCAGGCCCACGATGACCGCGCGCATCGACGACAGGCCGTCGGCCGGGTTGGTCACCGGGTGGACGTCCAGGTGGCCGTGGGCGGCGGCGGACAGCGCGGTGGCGACGTGGCGCGGATCGGCGCCCGGATCGAGGCGGAGCTGGTAGAAGGTGGGGCTGAGGTTCGGGTCGTTCTCGTGCAGGGTGTCCAGGGACGTGGAGATGACCCGGCCTGCGTTCTCCGGCTCGATGCTGCGGCCGACGATGTGCAGGATCTGCGGCTGGTCGCCGACCGTCATGCGCACCCAGTCGCCGACCCGGACGTCGAGCAGGTCCAGCAGGCCCTGCCCGGCCACTGCCTCGTCGGGGCCGTCGGCGCCGCGGCCCTCGGCCAGGGCGAACGGGTAGGGAGCCTCGCGGGTGCCCAGGCCCCGCAGGGCGATCGTGGCCGTCTGGCCGGGGACCAGGGCGGCCACCTCCACACCGGGGTAGACGGCGGCGATGCCGGGTTCCCGCGCCAGCAGCTCCCGCGTTCCCCGGTCGTTCAGGGTGCTGTCGGGGCGGACGGTGAGCGCGGCCGGCAGCCCCAGCTCCTCCGGCCTGTTGTGGAAGCGGTCGATCGTGGTCCAGGCACTCATCGCCACCACGATCAGCAGCAGCGGCAGCGCCAGCCGTCCCACTGTGGCGAAGGTGCGCGGGCGGCGGGTGAAGGCCCGGTGCCAGCCCAGGACCAGCGCGGGCGGCAGGCGCAGACCCAGCGCCCCGCGGGCGACCGCGGTCAGGCCGCCGCCCGGCACCGCCGCGGGGCGCGGCACCGGGACCGGCGGCACCCGGCCCGCCCGCCACGCGGCGAGCCCGGTCACCGCGCCGATGAACAGCACCGCGCCCACCGGGACCGCGAACATCGCCACCGTGTGAGCCGGCAGGCCCTGCCACACCCCGACCGCGTCGCCCGGCCGGCCCGGGATCCGCGCGCCCAGCCCCTCGGTCAGCGCCACCGCCGCCACGGCGCCCAGCACGGCGTACGCCACATGCTGGAGCAGGAAGATCCGGACCACCTGGGCGGGCGTGAAACCGATCGCCTTCAGCACCGAGATGTCCCGCAGATGCCCCCGAATACGGGTGCCGATCGCGCCGTGCACCGCCAGCCCGGCCGCGATCAGCGCGCCCAGCCCGAACAGACCCAGCACCTGCCCGAGCAGCCGGTTGTCGCCCTGCGCCTCGGCCCGCGCCTGCTGCCAGGTGGACACCTCGCCGACCACGCCGGCGCCCAGCACGGTGACGGCGCGCTGCACGGCGTAGTCCGTGTCGTCGGGATCGGTCAGCCGCAGCCCGACCACCCGTCCGCCGGGCTCGTGCACGGCGGACGGGTGCGCCCACACCAGCCCCGGCTGCTCGCCGGGGCCGTAGCGGGGCTCGGCGCCGTCGGCGATGCCCACCACGCTCAGCGTGCGCCCGGTGCCGGGCAGGGCGAGGGTGTCCCCGGGCTCGGCCAGCAGCGCCCTGGCCAGGCGGTTCTCCAGGACCACACCGTCCGGCTCCCCGGCGTCCAGCCAGCGCCCGGCGGTGAGCAGCGGGCGGCCCACGGTGGGCGGCGAGGGCGTACCGCGCAGCTCCACGGTGGCGCGGGTGCCGCGGGAGACGACGGTGGCGGACTCGACGAGGTAGGCGGCGGTGACCGACTCGACGCCGTCCAGCCCGGCGAGCCGTTCCGTCTCGGCGGACCGCGCCGTGTGCAGCCACACATGGGCCCCGTGGGACTGGGTGAAGACCCGCTGCCAAGGATTGGTCGCATAGCCGAACAGCGCGGTGGCCAGCAGCAGCGAGGCGACGATGCCGGCGGTGGCCAGCACGAGGAACAGCGCCTCCCCGCGATGGGCGCGCAGATCGGAGTGCGCCCAGCGCAACGTGGCTCGCACCGGCCTCAGTCCCTCGGTCCGGAACGCGGACCCGAGCACGTCAGGTGGTCGTACACCGCACTCAGTCCCTCAGCTCCAGCACGCCCGAGATCCCCGTGCTCCGCGACGGCGTCGTCCCGTCCAGTTCCGCGTCGTCGACGATCCGGCCGTCGAAGAAACTGATCACCCGGTCCGCGGCGCTCGCCAGCCGGGCGTCATGGGTGACCAGCACGATCGTCTGGCCGCGCCCGTGGAAGCGGGACAGCAGCCGCATCACCTCGCGGGTGCCCTTGCTGTCGAGGCTGCCGGCGGGCTCGTCGGCGAGCAGCAGCGGAGGGTGGTTGACCAGCGCGCGGGCCAGCGCGACCCGCTGCTGCTCGCCGCCGGACAGCTCGCCCGGCATGCTGCGCTCCTTGCCCTCCAGGCCCAGCTCGGCCAGCAGTTCCTCCCGCTCGGCACGCGCCTGCCGCGGCGAGCGACCGGCGAGCAGGGCGGGCAGCTCGACGTTGTCGGCGACGGACAGGTTGGAGACCAGGTTGAAGAACTGGAACACGATCCCGATGCCGTTGCGGCGCTCCTCGGCCCAGCGGGCCTCGCCGTAGGAGTCGGCGCACCGGCCGTCCAGCCAGATGGTGCCCTCGTCCGGCCGCTGCAGTCCGCCGAGCAGGTGCAGCAGCGTCGACTTGCCGGCCCCGGACGGACCGGTGACCGCCACGAACTCGCCGCGGGTCACCGACAGATCCACCCCGCGCACGGCCCGGGCGGGCGCCCCCTGGCCGTGGTGCGTCTTGACCAGGCCCTCGGCCCGCAGCAGCACCGGAGCTCGGACGTCACTCACTCCAGCCCCTCCAGTTCCTCCTGGCACCGCTCCAGCCAGTCCAGGTCGGCCTGCAGGTGCAGCATGGCGCCCTCGATCAGCAGATGGGCGATTCGGTTGTCCCGGTTCTCGGCGGCGGCCAGCTTCGACAGGTTGCGCATGGTGTTGAGGTACTGGCGCCGCTGCTTGTTGATGAGGGCGATCTGGTCGGCGAGACCGGTCTGCGGGGCGAGGGCGAGCTTCATGAAGAACTCGTCCCGCACCCGCGGCTCGTCCTCGGGCTCCTCGAACCAGGCGCGCAGCGCCCCCCGTCCGGCGTCGGTGAGGTGGTAGATCTTCTTGTTGGGCCGGCTGGACTGCTCGACCTCCTCGCCCTCGATCAGTCCCGACTTCTCGAGGCGGCCGAGGGTCACGTAGATCTGGCCGACGTTCGGCTGAGGGTACGCGGAGCCCAGCAGTTGCTCAAGGTCCTGCTTCAGCTCGTAGCCGTGGGCGGGACCGCGCGCGAGAAGTGCCAGGAGGGGCAGGCGCACGCGTGCTCTCCTCCTAGGTCCTCGTCAGACGCGTCATGCGTGGTGTCTCCGGGTGGTCGACGTGAGATTGACGCCAGGCCCTAGTATCGCCCATACCTAACAGGTATACATGGCCTGAGCCGGGCGAAGGTGCCCGGCGCCGGTGTGCAAGGAGGAACCTATGCGGTGGATCCACGCCGCCGGTAGGGGCCTCCTCGTTCTGGTCGTGGTCATGAGCGGCTACATCGCCTCGGGTGCCCGGGCGACCGAGGGGAGCGGCGGCGGCCGCGGCCCGCTCACCCTGGCCACCGCGGGCGATCTGACCGGTTACCTCGGCCCGCTGCTGGAGGGCTGGAACCGCACCCACCCCGCCGAGCGGGTCACCCTCGTCGAGCTGCCCGACGCCGCCGACGAGACCCGGGCGCAGATGGCCACCGACCTGCGCGGCGGCAAGCGCAGCCGGTTCGACGTGCTCAACATCGACGTCAACTGGACCTCGGAGTTCGCCGCCGCCGGCTGGATCCGCCCGTTGCCGCGCGAGCGCTTCCCGCTGGGGACCTTCCTGCCCCCGGTCGTCGACACGGCCACCTACGACGGACGGCTGTACGCGGTCCCGTACGTCACCAACGCCGGCCTGCTGCTGTACCGCAAGGACGTCCTGGCCGAGGAGGGCGTCCCGCCACCGCGCACCTGGGCCGAGCTGGAGCACGCCGCCCGGACCATCGCCCCGAAGTACGGACTCGAGGGCTACGCGGGCCAGTTCCTGCCGTACGAGGGCCTGACCGTCAACGCGGCCGAAGCCGTGTACTCGGCGGGCGGCACGATCCTCGGCGACGAGGGCGAGCGCGTCACCGTCGACTCGGGTGCCGCTCGCGAGGGCATCGGCTTCCTGGCGCGCGGCTTCGGCGAGGGCTGGATCCCCGAGGAGGCGCTGACGTACAAGGAGGAGGAGTCCAAGCAGGCCTTCCAGGACGGCCGGCTGCTCTTCCTGCGCAACTGGCCCTACGCGTACGCGGTGGCCTCCGCCAAGGGCTCCAAGGTCGCCGGGAAGATCGGCGCCGTACCGCTGCCCGGACCCGAGGGGCCGGGGACCAGTGTCCTCGGCGGCTCCAACCTGGCCGTCAACACGCACGCGCGGCACCCCGACTCGGCCGCGCGCCTCATCGCGTACCTCACCAGCGAGCCCGTCCAGCGCCAGGTGCTCACCAAGGGCGCGCTGCCGCCCGTACGCGCCGCGCTGTACGAAGACCCGGCACTCGTGCGGCGGTTCCCGTATCTGCCGACCCTGCGTGCCTCCGTGCTGGCCGCCGCGCCGCGTCCCAAGAGCCCGCACTACGACCAGGTCAGCCTGGTGGTGCAGGCGGTCGTGCACGACACGCTGGCCGGGCGGCGCACCCCCGAGGTGGCCGTGCGGCGCCTCGCGCGCGAGCTCGACGCCATCGCCGGCCGCTCGTAGCGCTCCCGGCAGAGGCCAGTAATAGTTACTTGTTAGGTAACGCCGTCATCACATCTGCGCCTGACTCGACCCGACAAGTCTGGACATAGGTGGCCCACTGCCCAGCAGCTTCCGTTCCGTTCGTTGACATCTTCCTGAAACCGATACCTAACATGCATGCATAACTGCTGCCTTCACAGGAACAGGTCAATGGATTGAACAGGCATGGTTGGTGGCGCGACGCGGTGATCTACCAGGTGTACATCCGCAGCTTCCTGGACAGCACCGGCGACGGCATCGGCGATCTGGCCGGGGTCCGGGCCGGGCTGCCCTATCTGAAGAAGCTCGGCGTCGACGGCATCTGGCTGAGTCCCTTCTACCCCTCCCCGCAGCACGACCACGGCTACGACGTGGCCGACCACTGCGGAGTCGATCCGCTCTTCGGCGACCTCGCCGGGTTCGACCTGCTGATGGCCACCGCCCATCGGCTCGGGATCAGGGTGCTCCTCGACGTCGTCCCCAACCACTGCTCCAGTGAGCACCCGTGGTTCCGCGAGGCGCTCGCCGCCGAACCCGGCAGCCCGGCCCGCTCCCGCTTCCACTTCACCGACGGCCGCGGCCCGGACGGCGCCGAGCCGCCCAACAACTGGCACGCCATGTTCGGCGGCCCCGCCTGGACCCGGATCACCGAGCCGGACGGCCGCCCCGGCCAGTGGTACCTGCACATGTTCACGCCCGAGCAGCCCGACTGGAACTGGCGCAACCCCGAGATCCCCGCCGAGTTCGAGCGCGTCCTGCGCTTCTGGCTGGACCGGGGTGTGGACGGCTTCCGCATCGACGTGGCCGCAGGCCTGTTCAAGCACCCCGAACTGCCCGACTCCCCGGACCCGGAGGCCGACGCCCGCACCCGTGACTCGGTCAACCCGCTCGCCTGGAACCAGCCCGAGGTGCACGACGTGTGGCGGCACTGGCGCGCGGTGTGCGAGGAGTACACGGCGCGCGACGGGTGCGAACGCCTGCTGGTCGGCGAGGTGTCCGTGCCCAGCGCCCGCGAACACGCCAAGTACGTCCGCGCGGACGAACTGCACCAGGCCTTCTTCTTCGACCTGCTCGGAGCCCCCTGGGACGCCGACGCCTTCCGCAAGGTCATCTCCGAGGCCATGCAGGACATCGTCGGTACCGGCTCCACGGTCACCTGGGTCCTCAACAACCACGACCAGGTCCGCACCGTCACCCGCTACGGCGAGGCCGCCGTGGAGGGCAGCGGGCTCGGCGCCGCCCGCGCCCGCGCCGCCGCGCTGCTGATGCTGGCGCTGCCCGGAGCCGCGTACGTCTACCAGGGCGAGGAACTCGGCCTGCCCGAGGTCGTCGACCTGCCCGACGACGTACTCACCGACCCGATCTTCCGCCGCACCGGAAGCCGCGCCCGCGTCCGCGACGGCTGCCGGGTGCCGCTGCCCTGGTCGGGGCAGGTCTCCCCGTTCGGCTTCACCTCCGGGACCCAGAGCGCCAAGCCCTGGCTGCCGCAGCCCCCGTACTTCGCCGAGTACGTCACCGAACGCGCCCTCGCCGACACCCGCTCCTTCTGGCACCTGTACCGCGACGGCCTGCAACTGCGCTCCGCGCTGCCCCAATTGGGCGAGGGCTCGCTGCGCTGGCTGGACACCCCGCCGGACGTCCTCGGCTTCGTCCGCGGCGACGGCCTGGTTTGCGCCGTCAACTTCGGTACGTCGCCCACGGCCGCGCCGGTCTCCGGCACTCCGCTGCTGACCAGCGGCGACTGCCCGCCCGGGGCGCTCGCCGGGTCCACCGCCGCCTGGTGGATCACGGACGGCACCGACCTCTGAACCTCGTCAATTCCCCGCCTTCCGAAGGGACATCAATGATGATGCGACGACGTACCACCCTGCTCACCGGCTGCACCGCCCTCGTCCTCGCCCTCGGCGCCACCGCCTGCGGCAGCGACGACCCCGTCTCCGCGGGCGGCGGCGACAAGACGCTCAGCGGTCAGACGGTCACCGTGGCCGGCGTCTGGTCCGGCAGCGAGCAGAAGAACTTCCAGAAGGTGCTGGACGCGTTCTCCGCGAAGACCGGCGCCAAGACCCAGTTCATGTCGACCGGCGACAACGTCTCCACCGTCGTCGGCAGCAAGATCGAGGGCGGCAACGCCCCCGACGTCGTGATGGTCCCGCAGGTCGGCGTGCTCCAGCAGTTCGCCAAGAAGGGCTGGCTCGAGCCGCTGTCCGGCACCACGCAGAAGTCGGTGGACGCCAACTTCGCGCCGGTGTGGAAGAAGTACGGCAGCGTCGACGACACCCTGTACGGCCTGTACTTCAAGGCCGCCCACAAGTCGACCGTCTGGTTCAGCCCCGACGCGCTCGAGCAGGCCGGCGTCAAGCCGCCGGCGACGTACGACGAGATGCTCAAGGCCGGGCACACCCTCTCCGACTCCGGGCTCGCCGCCTTCGCGGTCGCCGGACAGGACGGCTGGACCCTGACCGACTGGTTCGAGAACATCTACCTCTCCCAGGCCGGCCCCGAGAAGTACGACGCCCTCGCCGCGCACGAGCTGAAGTGGACCGACGACAGCGTGGTCAAGGCGCTCACCACGCTCGGCAAGCTGTTCGAGGACAAGCAGCTGATGGCGGGCGGCCAGAAGGGCGCCCTCAACACCGACTTCCCGGGCTCGGTGGAGAAGGTCTTCGGGCCCAAGCCCGAGGCCGGAATGGTCTACGAGGGCGACTTCGTCGCGGGCGTCGCCCACGACCAGTTCGACCGGACCATCGGCAAGGACGCGGACTTCTTCCCGTTCCCGCCGGTCGACGGCGGCAACGCGCCGGTCGTCAGTGGCGGTGACGCGGCCGCCGTCCTCAAGGACGGCAAGAACGCCAAGGCCGGCATGAAGCTCCTCGAGTTCCTGGCCACGCCGGAGGCCGCGGCCGTGTGGGCCAAGGCCGGCGGTTTCCTCTCCCCGAACAAGAACCTCGATCTCGCCTCCTACGGCGACGACGTCACCCGCGCCACCGCCAAGTCCCTGGTCGCGGCGGGCGACGCCGACGCGGTCCGCTTCGACATGTCCGACCAGGCCCCGGCGGCCTTCGGCGGCACCAGCGGCGTGGGCGAGTGGAAGCTGCTCCAGGACTTCCTGCGCGACCCGTCCGACCCGAAGGGCACGGCGGCGAAGCTGGAGGCCGCGGCGGCCAAGGCGTACAAGAACCAGGGCTGACCCACCATGACCGCCACCATGCTCGCGAAGGAGAAGGGCACGGACCCCCCGTCGCCCGCCGTGCGCGCCGAGCGTGCCCGGCGCGCACGGCGGCGGGGGCGGGTCGTCGCGCTGCTGTTCGTCTTCCCCGCGCTGCTGCTGCTCGGCGCGCTCGTCGTCTACCCGTTGCTGTTCTCCGTCGGCCGGAGCTTCTTCGACGCCTCCGGCACCCGGTTCGTCGGCGGGGACAACTACACCGAGATGTTCCGCGACCCGGCGACGCTGAAAGCCATCCGGAACACCACGATCTGGGTCGTCGTCGCCCCGGCGCTGCTCACCGGGCTCGGACTGATCCTCGCCGTGCTGGTGGAGAAGGTCCGCTGGGCGACGGCGTTCAAGCTCCTGCTGTTCATGCCGATGGCCGTGTCCTTCCTGGCCGCCGGCATCATCTTCCGGCTCGCCTACGACGAGGACCCGGACAAGGGCGTCCTGAACGCCGCCGTGGTCTCCGTGCACGACGCCTTCAAGGGATCCCCGTCCTATCCGAGCGCCCGCGCCCGTGAGGGGTTCGGGCTGACGCACGGCCGGGACGGCTCGTACCTCACCGACGCGAGCCTCTCGCCGGGCGCCACGGTGACCCTGCCGATGGTCGGCGTGCTGCCCAAGGACCTGCCCGGCGGTGCCTCGCCCGCCCGCGCGGTGGAGGGCGGGAAGGCCCGCGCGGACGAACTGCGCGGAGTCGTCTACCTGGACTTCGCGCCCGGCGGGGGCGGCACCCAGGGCAAGGTCGATCGCGGTGAGAGCGGTATGCCCGGCATGAAGGTCGAGGCGGTGCGCGACGGCCGGACGGTCGCGAGCACCACCACGGGCTCCGACGGCTCCTTCCGCTTCACGGGCCTGACGGCGGGCCCGTACGAGGTGAAGCTGCCCCAGGCCAACTTCGCGCAGCCCTACCAGGGCATCTCCTGGCTCGGCCCGACGCTCGTCACCCCGATGATCATCGGTGCCTACCTGTGGATCTGGACCGGGTTCGCGATGGTGCTGATCGGCGCCGGACTGTCCGCGCTGCCGCGCGACGCGCTGGAGGCGGCGCGCATCGACGGGGCCAACGAGTGGCAGATCTTCCGCCGGATCACCGTGCCGCTGCTCGCTCCCGTCCTCACCGTCGTGTTCGTCACCCTCGTGATCAACGTGATGAAGGTCTTCGACCTCGTCTACATCATCGCGCCCGGCCCGGTGCAGCAGGACGCCACCGTGCTGGCGACCCAGATGTGGCTGGTGTCCTTCGGCGGTGGCAACAACCAGGGCCTCGGCAGCGCGCTCGGCGTGCTCCTGCTGCTCCTGGTGATCCCGGCGATGGTGTTCAACGTCCGCCGTTTCCGAAGGAGTCAGCGATGAACGCGGTCAGGCGGGGCCTGGGCAACGGGCTGGTCCAGGCCGTCCTCGTGGTGATCGGCCTGATCTGGATGACCCCGCTCGCGGGACTGTTCCTGTCGTCGCTGCGCTCGGCCCAGGACACCGCGAAGGGCGGCTGGTGGACGGCGCTGGCCGGCCCTGGGCAGCTGTCCTTCGACAACTACGCGGCGCTGCTGGAGAACTCGGGCATCACCAAGGCCTTCTGGAACACGGTGCTGATCTCGGTGCCCACGACGGTCCTGGTCGTCGTCATCGCGGCGCTGGCCGGATACGCCTTCGCCTGGCTGGACTTCCCGGCCCGTGAGCCGCTGTTCCTGCTGGTGGTGGCCATGCTGGTGGTGCCCGTGCAGATCGGTCTGCTGCCCGTCGCCAAACTCTTCGGACAGGTCGGCCTGTTCGGCACGATCCCCGGCGTGGTCCTCTTCCACGTGGCTTACGGACTGCCGTTCGCGGTGTTCCTGCTGCGGAACTACTTCGCCGAGATGCCCAAGGAGATGCTGGAGGCGGCCCGCATGGACGGGGGCAACGAGTGGCGGATCTTCACCCGACTGGTGCTGCCGGTGGGGCGGCCCGCGATCGCGAGCCTCGCCATCTTCCAGTTCCTGTGGGTGTGGAACGACATGCTGGTGGCGCTGCTGTTCGCCGACACCTCGTCGCAGCCCCTGACGGTGGAACTCCAATCGCAGATCCGGCAGTTCGGCAGCAACATCGATGTGCTGGCGCCGGGAGCGTTCCTGTCGCTGGTCGTGCCGGTGGTCGTGTTCTTCGCTTTCCAGCGGCACTTCGTGCAGGGGGTGATGGCCGGGTCGGTGAAGTGACGGTCGGTGGGTGTGCGGAGTGAGGGTTTTCGCCCCGCCGCCCCGTCCCTTCCCGCCCCCGGGCGCTGCCGCCCCCAGACCCCCGCTCCGGCCTCGACGGCCTTGTCCTCAAACGCCGGACCGGCTGGAGGACAGGTGCGGCGGCGGTGTCTCCCGCCGCCGCACCTGTGCTCTACGCCGAGGCCGGTGGATACAGCGACCGTGGCAGCTGGGAGGCCGCGGCCGTGTCCAGGAGCCACAGGGTGCGGGCGCGGCCCTGGGCGCCGGCTGCCGGGGCCTGGATCTCGCCCGCACCCGAGAGGGCCATCGCCACCGCGTTGGCCTTGTCCTCGCCGGCCGCCAGCAGCCACACCTCACGGGCCGAGCGGATGGCGGGCAGGGTGAGGGAGACGCGGGTGGGCGGCGGCTTGGGGGAGCCGTGCACGCCGATCACCGTGCGCTCCGTCTCCCGCACCCCCGGGTGCTCCGGGAAGAGGGACGCGACATGGGTGTCCGGGCCGACGCCCAGCATCAGGACGTCGAACGCCGGGACCGCGCCGTGGTTCTCGGGGCCGGCCGCGCGGGCCAGCTCCTCGGCGTAGGCCTCCGCCGCCGCCTCGACGTCCGCGCCGTAGGGACCGTCCGACGCGGGCATGGCGTGCACGCGCTTGGGATCCAGCGGCACGGAGTCCAGCAGGGCCCCGCGGGCCTGCGTGACATTGCGTTCCGGGTCGCCCTCCGGCAGGAACCGCTCGTCGCCCCACCACAGGTCCAGCCGGCCCCAGTCGATCGCGTCGCGGGCGGGCGCGGCCGCCAGCGCGGCCAGCACTCCGTTGCCGTTGCGGCCGCCGGTGAGGACCACGGACGCCGAGCCCGTCGAGGCCTGCGCGTCCACGATCCGGGTGATCAGCCGGGCTGCGGCGGCCTGCGCCATCAGCTCCTTGTCGTGGTGGACGACCAGCTGCGGAGTGCTCACTTGGCGGCCTCCTCCTGGGGCACGGGCACCGCGGCCGGCTCCTTCCCGGACGCCTTGGAACCGTCGGACGCCTTGGCGCCCTCCAGCCGGTCCACGCCGAACCGCAGCGCGGACGCGTACGTGTCGTCCGGGTCCAGCCGCCGCAGCTCCTCCGCGATCAGCTCGGCCGTCTCCCGCCGCTTCAGCGCCACCGCCCGCTCCGGCTGGCCCTGGATGGACAGGGTCGCCAGCCTGCCGTCGGCGCGGTCCAGGGCGACCGGTCCGCTGCTGGTGTCCATGCGGACCGCGGTCAGACCGGGACCCGCGGACCGCGAGCGCCTGACCGGTACGTCCAGCCGGTCCGCGAGCCACATCGCCAGCAGCTCGCAGCTCGGGTTGAACTCCTCGCCCTCCACCTCCACGGCCCTGACCTCGCAGGTGACCTGGTCGAGGGCCGCCGCCAGCATCGAGCGCCAGGGCGTGATCCGGGTCCAGGACAAGTCCGTGTCGCCGGGCGTGTACGCCTCGGCCCGCGCGGAGAGCTCCCGCACCGGCTGCTCGGCTGCGTAGGTGTCGGTGACCCGGCGCTGCGCCAGGGCGCCCAGCGGGTCCTTCGCCGGGTCGAGCGGGGCGTTCACCGGCCACCAGACGACGACCGGCGCGTCGGGGAGCAGCAGCGGCAGTACCACCGACTGGGCGTGGTCGGCCACCTCGCCGTACAGGCGCAGCACCACCGTCTCGCCGGTGCCGGCGTCCGCGCCCACCCGCACCTCGGCGTCCAGCCGCGAGGACGTGCGGTCGCGCAGGGTCCTGGCGTGCCGCTTGATGACCACCAGCAGGCGCGAGGGATGCTCCCGCGAGGCGTCGCCGGCGGCCTTCAGCGCGTCGTAGGCGTTCTCCTCGTCGGTGACGATGACCAGCGTGAGCACCATGCCCACGGCCGGGGTGCCGATCGCCCGCCGGCCCTGCACCAGCGCCTTGTTGATCTTGCTGGCCGTGGTGTCGGTCAGGTCTATCTTCATGGCCGGCGCCAGCTCCGTCCGTCTCGTGCGAGCATCTCGTCCGCCTCGGCGGGCCCCCACGTCCCGGACGGGTACTGCGCGGGCCTGCCGTGCTTGTCCCAGTACGCCTCGATCGGGTCGAGGATCCGCCAGGACAGCTCGACCTCCTCGGTGCGCGGGAAGAGGTTGGAGTCGCCGAGCAGCACGTCCAGGATCAGGCGTTCGTACGCCTCCGGGCTGGACTCCGTGAAGGACTCGCCGTAGGCGAAGTCCATCGACACGTCCCGGATCTCCATCGACGTGCCGGGCACCTTGGAGCCGAAGCGGACCGTGACGCCCTCGTCCGGCTGGACGCGGATGACGATGGCGTTCTGCCCGAGTTCCTCGGTGGCCGAGGTGTCGAAGGGGGAGTGCGGCGCCCGCTGGAAGACGACCGCGATCTCGGTGACCCGGCGGCCCAGGCGCTTGCCGGTGCGCAGATAGAAGGGGACGCCCGCCCAGCGGCGGTTGTCGATCTCCAGCTTGACGGCCGCGTACGTGTCGGTCTTCGACTTCTTGTCGATGCCCTCTTCCTCGAGGTAGCCGATGACCTTCTCGCCGCCCTGCCAGCCCGCCGCGTACTGCCCGCGCACGGTCGACTTGCCCGGGTCCTTGGGCAGCTTCACCGCGCCGAGCACCTTGGTCTTCTCCGCGGCCAGCGCGTCCGCGCCGAAGGATGCGGGCTCCTCCATCGCGGTCAGCGCCAGGAGTTGCAGCAGGTGGTTCTGAATGACGTCGCGGGCGGCGCCGATGCCGTCGTAGTAGCCTGCCCGGCCGCCGATGCCGATGTCCTCGGCCATGGTGATCTGCACGTGGTCCACGAAGGACCGGTTCCAGATCGGCTCGAACATCGTGTTGGCGAAGCGCAGGGCCAGGATGTTCTGGACGGTCTCCTTGCCCAGGTAGTGGTCGATGCGGAAGACCTGGTCCGGGGCGAAGACCTCGTGCACGATCGCGTTGAGCTCCTCGGCCGACTTCAGGTCGTGGCCGAAGGGCTTCTCGATGACCGCGCGCCGCCACGAGCCGTGGCTCTGGTCGGCCAGCTGGTGTTTCTTCAGCTGCTGGATGACCACCGGGAACGACTTCGGCGGCACCGACAGGTAGAAGGCGAAGTTGCCGCCCGTGCCCTGCGCCTTGTCCAGCTCCTCGATCGTGCCGCGCAGCCGCTCGAACGCGTCGTCGTCGTCGAAGGTGCCCTGCACGAAGCGCATGCCCTGGATGAGCTGCTGCCAGACCTCCTCCCGGAACGGCGTGCGCGCGTGCTCCTTGACGGCGTCGTGCACGACCTGGGCGAAGTCCTCGTGCTCCCAGTCGCGGCGGGCGAAGCCGACGAGCGAGAAGCCCGGCGGCAGCAGACCCCGGTTGGCGAGGTCGTACACCGCGGGCATGAGCTTCTTGCGCGACAGGTCGCCCGTCACACCGAAGATGACCAGGCCCGACGGCCCCGCGATACGCGGGAGCCGTCGGTCGGCGGGGTCACGGAGCGGGTTCGCTCCGGTGACGGAAAGGGGCGCCAACGTTCTCAGCCCTCCGCGGGAGCGAGGCGCTCCAACTCCGCCTCGGTGGACTTCAGCAGGTCGTTCCAGGACGCCTCGAACTTCTCGACGCCCTCGTCCTCCAGGACCTGGACCACGTCGTCGTACGAGATCCCGATCTTCTCCAGCGCGTCGATGTGCGCGCGGGCCTGCTCGTAGGTGCCGGTGACCGCGTCGCCGCGGATCGCGCCGTGGTCCTCGGTGGCCTCCAGCGTGGCCTCGGGCATGGTGTTCACCGTGTTCGGCGCCACCAGCTCCTCGACGTACATGGTGTCCTTGTACGCCTTGTCCTTCACCCCGGTGGACGCCCACAGCGGACGCTGTTTGTTGGCGCCCTGCCGCTCCAGCGCGCTCCACCGGTCGGAGGCGAAGACCTCCTCGTACGCCTGGTAGGCCAGACGCGCGTTGGCCACACCCGCCTTGCCGCGCAGCGCCTTGGCCTCGTCGGTGCCGAGCTCGTCGATCCGCCGGTCGATCTCGGTGTCCACGCGGGACACGAAGAAGGACGCCACCGAGTGGATCTTCGACAGGTCCAGGCCGCGCTCCCTGGCCTTCTCCAGGCCGCTCAGGTACGCGTCCATCACCGCGCGGTAGCGCTCCAGAGAGAAGATCAGGGTGACGTTGACGCTGATGCCGTTGCCGATGGTCTCGGTGATCGCCGGCAGGCCCGCCTTGGTGGCCGGGATCTTGATGAGCGTGTTGGGCCGGTCGACCAGCCAGGCCAGCTGGCGGGCCTCGGCGACCGTCGCCCTGGTGTTGTGCGCCAGGCGCGGGTCCACCTCGATGGAGACCCGGCCGTCCTTGCCGCCGGTGGCGTCGAAGACCGGGCGCAGGATGTCGGCGGCGTCCCGGACGTCCGCCGTGGTGATCATGCGGATGGCCTCTTCCACCGTGACCCGGCGGGCGGCCAGGTCGGAGACCTGCTGTTCGTAGCCGTCGCCGTGCGAGATCGCCTTCTGGAAGATCGTCGGGTTGGTGGTGACGCCCACTACGTGCTGCTGGTCGATCAGCTCGGCGAGGTTGCCGGACGTGATCCGCTTGCGCGACAGGTCGTCCAGCCAGATCGCGACGCCTTCGTCGGAAAGGCGCTTCAGTGCGTCTGTCATGGAAAATGCATCTCCTACGGGTCGTATATGAGCGTCAGCGCTGGGCGGCGGCGATGGATTCCCGGGCCTTGGCGGCCACGTTCTCGGCGGTGAAGCCGAACTCTCGGAAGAGCACCTTGGCGTCGGCCGAAGCACCGAAGTGCTCGAGGGAAACGATGCGGCCGACGTCTCCCACGTACTTGTGCCAGGTCAGACCGACACCTGCCTCGACCGCCACGCGTGCCCGCACGGCCGGCGGCAGCACGCTGTCCCGGTACCCCTGGTCCTGCTCCTCGAACCACTCCACGGACGGCATGGACACCACCCGCGTGGGGATGCCCTCGGCCTGGAGCCGCTCACGGGCCTCCACGGCCACGTGCACCTCGGAACCGGTGGCGATCAGGACGACCTGCGCCTCAGCGTTCTGCCCGTCGGGCCCCTCGGCCTCGAACATGACGTAACCGCCGCGCGCGGCGTCGTCGTCGGGCTCGTACGTCGGCACGCCCTGGCGGGTCAGCGCCAGACCGTGCGGCGTGCCCTTGCCGAACTCCTTGGTCCAGCGGCGCAGGATCTCGCGCCAGGCGATCGCGGTCTCGTTGGCGTCGGCCGGGCGGACGATGTTCAGGCCCGGGATGGCGCGCAGCGAGGCCAGGTGCTCGACCGGCTGGTGGGTGGGGCCGTCCTCGCCCAGGCCGATGGAGTCGTGCGTCCAGACGTACGTCACCGGCAGGTGCATCAGGGACGACAGGCGCACCGCGTTGCGCATGTAGTCGGAGAAGACCAGGAAGGTGCCGCCGTAGACACGGGTGTTGCCGTGCAGCGTGATGCCGTTCATCGCCGCGGCCATGGCGTGCTCACGGATGCCGAAGTGGATGGTGCGCCCGTACGGGTTCGCCTCCGGCAGCGGGTTGCCCTCGGGCAGGAAGGACGAGGTCTTGTCGATGGTGGTGTTGTTCGAGCCGGCCAGGTCCGCCGAGCCGCCCCACAGCTCCGGGATCACGTCGCCGAGCGCCTGGAGCACCTTGCCGGACGCGGCGCGCGTGGCCAGGCTCTTGCCCGCCTCGAACACCGGGATCTTCTCGTCCCAGCCGGCGGGCAGTTCGCCCGCGGTGATCCGGTCGAACTCGGCGGCCCGCTCGGGGTTGGCCTCGCGCCAGACCTGGAGCGACTTCTCCCACTCGGCCTTGGCCCGGCGGCCCCGCTCGACGGCGGCGCGGGTGTGGTTCAGCACCTCGTCGGAGACCTCGAAGTGCTGCTCGGGGTCGAAGCCGAGGACGCGCTTGGTGGCCGCGACCTCCTCCTCGCCCAGCGCCGAGCCGTGCGCGGCCTCGGTGTTCTGCGCGTGCGGGGCGGGCCAGGCGATGATCGAGCGCATCGCGATGAAGGACGGCCGGTCGGTGACGGCCTTGGCCGCCTCGACGGCCGCGTGGATCGCATGCGGGTCGAGGTCGCCGTCCTCCTTGGGCTCCACGCGCTGCACGTGCCAGCCGTAGGCCTCGTACCGCTTGACGGTGTCCTCGGAGACGGCCGTCTCGGTGTCGCCCTCGATCGAGATGTGGTTGTCGTCCCACAGCAGGATCAGGTTGCCGAGCTTCTGGTGGCCGGCCAGCGAGGACGCCTCGGCGGAGATGCCCTCCTGGAGGCAGCCGTCACCGGCGATGCAGAAGACGAAGTGGTCGAACGGGGACGCGCCGGCGGGGGCCTCCGGATCGAACAGGCCGCGCTCGTAGCGGGCGGCCATCGCCATGCCCACCGCGTTGGCGACACCCTGGCCGAGCGGGCCGGTCGTGGTCTCCACGCCCGCCGTGTGCCCGTACTCCGGGTGGCCGGGCGTCTTCGAGCCCCAGGTGCGGAAGGACTTCAGGTCGTCCAGCTCCAGCCCGAAACCGGCCAGGTACAGCTGGGTGTAGAGGGTCAGGGAGGAGTGGCCGGCGGACAGCACGAAGCGGTCGCGCCCCACCCACTGCGGATCGGCCGGGTCGTGCCGCATCACCTTCTGGAAGAGGGTGTAGGCGGCGGGAGCCAGACTCATCGCCGTGCCGGGATGGCCGTTGCCGACCTTCTGTACGGCATCGGCGGCCAGGACGCGCGCGGTGTCCACGGCACGCTGGTCCAACTCGGTCCACTCGAGGTCTGTGGTGGTCGGCTTGGTGCTCACCCTGGGTCAGGGCTCCTCTCCACATGTCGGATGCCGGCGTACGGGGGGACCGCGCACCGGTTGCCGGCGTTCTCGGCGTCGGCCGGCCTTGTCGAGCCTATCCCGTCAGAACGTGCGTTTTTCCGCGTCGTTCCAGAGTGCCGGGACTCTCGGAGATCCGCCTCCCCGCTGGTCGGAATCGCATTCGGCACATGAATACGGGGCTGCTCATCCGATCGCTCGATCGAGCCGGTTCGTGCCCGTCCGTAGGGCCCCGCCAACACGACCCCACCCCCGCGAATGTCCGGGTCTGGGCAACGTCTACAGTGGCGTGGTACGCGCGAGTCCTTACCGTCGGTTCACACGGGCGGCTCGCTGGGATGTCTCTGTCAGGGGTGTGCGTGACGGCCGTCGAATCCCGTCCAGCGGGTGGGGGCACCTCCCACGCCTTCAAGGCTGTGGGGGAACTCGGTGCGAGCCAGAGCCCGAGCCACCGGCCGTTCGGGGCCCGTGTCAAGGCGTTTGTGGCACTGACCAAGCCGCGGATCATCGAACTGCTGCTGATCACCACCGTTCCGGTGATGTTCCTGGCGCAGCGGGGCGTGCCCGACCTGGGGCTGGTCCTGCTCACCTGCGTCGGCGGCTACCTGTCCGCGGGCGGCGCCAACGCGCTGAACATGTACATCGACCGCGACATCGACGCGCTGATGGACCGCACCTCCCAGCGCCCGCTGGTCACCGGCATGGTCAGCCCGCGCGAGTGCCTGGCCTTCGGCATCACGCTGGCGGTCGTCTCCACGCTGCTGTTCGGCCTCACCGTCAACTGGCTGTCCGCGTGGCTGTCGCTCGGAGCGCTTCTCTTCTACGTCGTCGTCTACACGATGATCCTCAAGCGCCGTACGTCGCAGAACATCGTGTGGGGCGGCATCGCCGGCTGCATGCCGGTGCTGATCGGCTGGTCCTCGGTCACCAACTCGATGTCCTGGGCGCCCGTCATCCTCTTCCTCGTGATGTTCTTCTGGACGCCGCCGCACTACTGGCCGCTGTCCATGAAGGTGAGGGAGGACTACGCGCGCGTGGGCGTGCCGATGCTGCCGGTCATCGCCTCGAACAAGGTGGTCGCCCGGCAGATCGTGATCTACAGCTGGGTGATGGTGGCGGTCTCGCTGCTGCTGACCCCGCTCGGCTACACCGGCTGGTTCTACACGGTGGTGGCGCTGGCCGCGGGCGGCTGGTGGCTGTGGGAGGCGCACGCGCTGCAGAACCGGGCCAAGGCCGAGGCGACCGGCGCGAAGCTCAAGGAGATGCGCCTGTTCCACTGGTCCATCACCTATGTGTCGCTGCTGTTCGTGGCGGTGGCGGTGGATCCCTTCCTGCGCTGACCTCTCGTAGGGATTTCCCACGGGCGGGGTACGTGGTCAAGGCCACGCACCCCGCCCGTCGCCGTTTGATCTACTCGCGGGTAGCATCCTGGCCATGGCAGACACGCAGCAGGTTGACCCCAAGGCCGAGCGCAGGGCCGCCCGCCTCGCCCGGCGGATCGGCTCCTTCTCCAAGGCCCACGGAGGCGCCGAGGGACAGGTCGCGTACCTCGGGGAGCGCGGCGCCAGGATCGTCCTGGTCGGCGGGGACGGCACCTGGGGCGACCTCGTGACCCCGACGTACGCCATCGCCGAGAAGGCGGTGGAGAAGTCCGGGATCACCGTCCACGAGGCGTTCGACGGCGGGCTCGCGGCCAAGGTGCGGACGGGCCCGTACGAGTGGAGCCGCATGGCGGGCCTCCAGCTGGGCGGCCCGTCCAACGGCTGACCGGGTCCGGACGCCCGGGTCACCGACACCTGACGGCCGGTTCACCCGTTAGGGCCTCTGGAATGCAGAGGCCCTAACGGGTGAACCGGCTGATAGGAACGACGGGCTGCCCGAGCTGCGTGTCGCGGGCGCACGCCTGTTCAGGGAGGCCCTGAAACGGGTGCTCGGGGGTGTAGAACGCGATGCGGGGGTACGGCCCGGGGGCAAACCCCCGCCTGAACCCCGGCCGGCCTCAGGCCTTCGCCAGCGTCGCCTCGGTGGCGGGGCCCGGCAGGTCGACCACGGCCTCCGGCCGCTCGCGCAGTGACAGCAGTACGCGCAGCACCCAGATCCACATGACGCACGAGCCCAGCATGTGCAGGCCGACCAGGACCTCGGGCAGGTGCGTGAAGGACTGGACATAGCCGATGGCGCCCTGGGCCAGCAGGATCAGGAACAGTTCGCGGGTCCGCGCCAGCGGGCCCCGCGGCGCGTCGACGGCCTTGAGGATGAACCACAGGGCGAACGTCAGCGTGATCACGATCCACGCCAGCACGGCGTGCAGCTTGGCGACCGTCTGCCAGTCGATCGGGATACGGGAGACCTCCTGGGAGTCGCCCGCGTGCGGCCCGGCACCGGTGACCACCGTGCCCACCGCGATCAGCAGCACGCTCGCGAGGACCAGGAACCCCACCAGCTGCCGGATCGGCCTGCCGACCAGCGGGCGCGGCTCGGCGTCGCCCTCACGGGTGCGCTGCCACATCACCGTGGCGACCGCGATCAGCGCCGAGGAGAGGAGGAAGTGCGCCGCGACGGTGTACGGGTTCAGGCCGACGAGGACGACGATGCCGCCGAGCACCGCGTTGCCCATGACCAGCCAGAACTGCGCCCACCCCAGCCGGGTGAGGCTGCGCCGCCACGGCTTCTGGGCGCGCGCGGCGACGATCGCCCAGCCCACGGCGGCGCACAGCACGTACGTCAGCATCCGGTTGCCGAACTCGATCACGCCGTGCACACCCATCTCGCGGGTGGTGGTCAGCGAGTCGTCCGTGCACGTGGGCCAGGTCGGGCAGCCGAGGCCCGAGCCGGTCAGGCGGACGGCACCGCCGGTGACGACGATGATCAACGCCATCACGAGCGCGGAGAGCGCCGCCCGCTGGACGGTCCTCGGATGCGGGGTCCAGCGTTCGGCGATGAAGGCGAGCGGGTTGCGCACGGCGGCCACGGCGTCGGCGCGGGTCAGGTTCGGCACGCGTTCCATCGTAGGCGTCCGCTTGTGCACGGTTTCACGAGGGTCCATCGCGCCCTACTCCCAACGGAAGAACTTCCCGGCGGCCGCGAGAGCCGCCACCGCCCAGACGGCGAGGATCGCGAGGTCGCCCCACGGCATCCCGGCGCCGTGCTGGAGCACGTCCCGCAGCCCGCCGGAGAGCGCCGAGACGGGCAGCAGGCCGAGCGCGTCCTGGGCGACGGGCGGGAACTTGTCCAGCGGTACGACCACCCCGCCGCCGACGAGCAGCAGCAGGAAGACCAGGTTGGCGGCGGCCAGGGTCGCCTCGGCCTTCAGGGTCCCCGCCATCAGCAGGCCCAGCCCGGAGAAGGCGGCCGTGCCGACGACCATCAGCAGGAGCACGACGAACGGGTTGCCGTGCGGCGACCAGCCGAGCGCGAAGGCGATCACGGTCAGCAGCACGACCTGAAGCACCTCGGTGACCAGCACCGACGCCGTCTTGGCGGTCATCAGTCCCCAGCGCGGCAGCGGCGAGGCGGCCAGCCGCTTCAGCACGCCGTAGCGCCGCTCGAAGCCGGTCGCGATGGCCTGCCCGGTGAACGCGGTCGACATCACGGCGAGGGCGAGGACGCCGGGGGTGAGGAAGTCCACGGCCCGGCCCGCGCCGGTGTCGACGATGTCCACGGAGCTGAACAGCACCAGCAGCAGCGTGGGGATGACGACGGTGAGCAGCAGCTGCTCCCCGTTGCGCAGCAGCATCCTGGTCTCCAGCGCCGCCTGCGCCGCGATCATGCGGGTCAGCGGAGCGGCGCCGGGCTTCGGCGTGTACGTACCGGTGGCGGTGGTCACGAGCGCAGCTCCTTGCCGGTCAGCTCCAAGAAGACGTCCTCCAGGGTGTGCCGCTCGACGGAGATGCGGTCCGGCATCACGCCGTGCTGGGCGCACCAGGACGTCACGGTCGCGAGCAGCTGTGGGTCGACCTTGCCGACGACGCGGTAGGAGCCCGGGGTCAGCTCGGCGGCCGAGGCGTCGGCGGGCAGTGCCTTGAGGAGGGAGGCGACGTCGAGTCCCGGGCGGCCGGTGAAGCGCAGGGTGTTCTCGGCGCCGCCGCGGCACAGCTCTTCCGGGGAGCCCTGGGCGATGACCCGGCCGGCGTCGATGATCGCGACGTCGTCGGCGAGCTGCTCGGCCTCGTCCATGTAGTGCGTGGTGAGGATCACCGAGACACCGTCGGCGCGCAGGTCGCGCACGAGGTCCCAGGTGGCCCGGCGGGCCTGCGGGTCGAGTCCGGCGGTCGGTTCGTCGAGGAAGACCAGTTCGGGCCGGCCGACGACGGCCATGGCGAGCGCGAGCCGCTGCTGCTGGCCGCCGGAGAGCCGGCGGTAGGAGGTCCGCCCGCAGCTGCCGAGCCCGAGCCGTTCCACGAGGGCGTCCACGTCCAGCGGGTGGGCGTGCAGCTTGGCGACGTGCCGCAGCATCTCGTCGGCCCGGGCGCCGGAGTACACGCCGCCGGACTGGAGCATCACGCCGATACGGGGCCTGAGCTGCGCGGACTGTCCCGCGGGGTCGAGGCCCAGGACGCGCACCGTGCCGGAATCCGGCCGCCGGTACCCCTCGCAGGCCTCGACCGTCGTCGTCTTGCCCGCCCCGTTGGGGCCGAGCACGGCGGTCACTCCCGCCCGGGCCACCAGGTCGAGGCCGTCCACCGCGGTCTTCGTGCCGTACCGCTTCACCAAGGCCTGGACCTGGACCACGGGCTCACTTCGCATGAGGCCAAAGTCTAGGTACGCGCCGGACGGCTCAGGCGGCCGGGTGAGGGAAGTCATCCTCCCGGGGCCGGTGCACCGCGAGCCACCGCTCCGCGTACGCCACCGCGTCCGCCAGGGGGAACAGCCGCGACCGGGCGGCGCCCACCGTCCCGCGGACCACCGGCCGGTCACGCTCGAAGTCGTGCCCGAGCTCGTCGAACCGCTCGGAGGTGACGGCGACCTCGGTGACGACCTCCCAGCCACGCGGTCCAGGACGCCCCTCCTGGACGAGCGGCGCGGGGATCCGGTACTCGGCCAGGTGGAAGCAGGTGCAGGAGTCGTATCCGGCGCCCAGCAGCAGCACCCGGGCGCCGGCGGCCTCCAGCCGGGCGAGCGGGCTCTGCTCGCCCAACCGGCAGTCGGTGGCGTGCCCCTCGACGATCCCGGCGGCGCCCGGGCCGATCGCCGCGAACGAAGTGTGCGGGTGCGCGCTGCGCAGGGCGCCCGGCCAGGTGCGCACGGTCTCCGGGATCACTCCGACCCCGAAGGAGGGGGTGACGCGGGGGTCGTAGGCGGGCATCGTGGCCCGGACGGTGTCCCACCACTCCTCGGGCACCGGCGGTCTGCTCCACCGTGCCGGGTCGGACAGGTCGCCAGAGTGGGTGGGGACCACGAGCGTGCCGTCGGGACCGAGCGCGTCGAGCAGTCCCCGGACGACCGCGACCGGGCCGCCGCAGACCCAGCCGAGCGATCTGACGGAGGAGTGGACGAGGAGGGTCTCGCCGGGGCGTACGCCGAGGTCGCGCAGTCCTTCGGCGAGCGTGTCCCGGGTGACGAGTGGGCCGGTCGGCGGGGGTGTGGGCATGGTCGGGCAGTCTGGCGCGCGGCCCCGGCGGGCGCCACCCGTTTGATCGATCAGAGATCGTTTCCGCAGGTCGGATTAGGTTTGCCTAAGTGACGCAGGGCACCGCTCGTCCGGATCAAGGCCGCTTGTCAGTCCGCGAGGAATTACGCAACAATGGCGTTGTGAAAAACGTCGGCGAGGCTCGAGAGGCCCCCACGGGGGCCCCGCAGGAGGAGTTCGCGACCGGGGAGCGCTCCACGCGCAACCGGGTCGCGCGGTCCATCCTGGACCACGGCCCGTCGACCGTCGCCGAGCTGGCCGGCCGGCTGGGGCTCACCCAGGCAGCCGTACGGCGCCACCTGGACGCCCTGGTCGCCGACGACGTGGTGGCGGCGCGGGAGCAGCGGGTGTACGGAGCGCGGACGCGCGGCCGGCCCGCCAAGGTCTTCGCGCTCACCGACTGCGGGCGGGACGCCTTCGACCAGTCGTACGACAAGCTCGCCGCGGACGCGCTCCGCTGGATCGCCGAGCGGGAGGGCGGGCCGGAGGCGGTCGCCGCCTTCGCCCGGGCCCGGATCGCCGCGCAGGCGAGCGCCTACCGCAAGGCGATCGAGGCGGTCACCCCCGACCACCGCACCGAAGCGCTGGCCAAGGCCCTGAGCGTGGACGGGTACGCTGCTACGGCGCGCAGCGCGCCCCTCCCGCAGCGGGGTGAGCAGCTCTGCCAGCACCACTGCCCGGTCGCCCACGTCGCGGAGCAGTTCCCGCAGCTGTGCGAGGCGGAGACGGAGATCTTCGCGGAGCTGCTGGGTACTCACGTCCAGCGACTGGCGACCATCGCGCACGGTGACGGCGTCTGCACGACGTTCATCCCCAAGATTTCCCAGACCGATCACCAAAGCCACAACGCATCCGCAAGCACGGCCGGGAGGAACCCCGCATGACTCTCCCCACGGAGACTGCCCACCCCGAACTCGAGGGCCTGGGCAAGTACGAATACGGCTGGGCCGACTCCGACGAGGCCGGTGCCTCTGCCAGGCGTGGTCTGAACGAGGAGGTCGTCCGCGACATCTCCGGCAAGAAGTCGGAGCCGGAGTGGATGACCAAGCTGCGCCTGAAGGGCCTGAGGCTCTTCGAGAAGAAGCCCATGCCGAACTGGGGCTCGGACCTGTCGGGGATCGACTTCGACAACATCAAGTACTTCGTGCGCTCCACGGAGAAGCAGGCGGAGTCCTGGGAGGACCTGCCCGAGGACATCAAGAACACGTACGACAAGCTCGGCATCCCCGAGGCGGAGAAGCAGCGCCTCGTCGCCGGTGTCGCGGCCCAGTACGAGTCGGAGGTCGTCTACCACCAGATCCGCGAGGACCTGGAGGAGCAGGGCGTCATCTTCCTCGACACCGACACCGCGCTGAAGGAGCACCCGGAGCTCTTCAAGGAGTACTTCGGCACGGTCATCCCCGTCGGTGACAACAAGTTCGCCTCGCTGAACACCGCCGTGTGGTCCGGCGGCTCCTTCATCTACGTCCCGCCGGGCGTCCACGTGGAGATCCCGCTCCAGGCCTACTTCCGCATCAACACGGAGAACATGGGCCAGTTCGAGCGAACCCTGATCATCGTCGACGAGGGTGCCTACGTGCACTACGTCGAGGGCTGCACCGCCCCGATCTACAAGAGCGACTCCCTGCACAGCGCGGTCGTCGAGATCATCGTCAAGAAGAACGCCCGCTGCCGCTACACGACCATCCAGAACTGGTCGAACAACGTCTACAACCTGGTCACCAAGCGCGCCGTGGCCTACGAGGGCGCGACCATGGAGTGGATCGACGGCAACATCGGCTCCAAGGTGACGATGAAGTACCCGGCCGTCTACCTGATGGGCGAGCACGCCAAGGGCGAGACCCTGTCCATCGCCTTCGCGGGTGAGGGCCAGCACCAGGACGCCGGTTCCAAGATGGTCCACATGGCGCCGAACACCTCGTCCAACATCGTCTCCAAGTCGGTGGCGCGCGGCGGCGGCCGTACGTCGTACCGCGGCCTGGTCGAGATCGGCGAGGGCGCCGCGGGCTCCAAGTCCAACGTGCTCTGCGACGCGCTGCTCGTGGACACCATCTCCCGCTCCGACACGTACCCCTACGTGGACGTCCGCGAGGACGACGTGTCCATGGGCCACGAGGCGACCGTCTCCAAGGTCTCCGAGGACCAGCTCTTCTACCTGATGAGCCGTGGCCTCTCCGAGTTCGAGGCGATGGCGATGATCGTGCGCGGCTTCGTCGAGCCGATCGCCAAGGAGCTGCCCATGGAGTACGCGCTGGAGCTCAACCGGCTGATCGAGCTGCAGATGGAGGGCGCGGTCGGCTAAGCACCGACCCGGGCCGGCGAGTCGCCGGCCCGCAGTCCCCCGTCAAGCCCATACGCAAGAAAGCGAGCATTACGACAGCCATGGCTGAGGCCCAGAACTCCCCCACCCTCGGATCCACTCGGGCGGGGGGACCCCCATCGGTGGGTTCGACGACCGCCGGCCAGATCGCGGTCGCCGCCGAGTCGACCGTCGCCACGCGCATGAGCGCGCCGCCCTCCTTCGACGTGGCGGACTTCCCGGTCCCGCACGGCCGCGAGGAGGAGTGGCGCTTCACCCCGCTGGAGCGGCTGCGCGGTCTGCACGACGGCACCGCGACCGCCACCGGCGAGGGCGTGAAGGTGGACGTCCAGGCCCCCGAGGGCGTCACCGTCGAGACCGTCGGCCGCGACGACGCGCGGCTCGGCAAGGCGGGTACCCCGGTGGACCGCGTCGCCGCCCAGGCCTACTCCGCCTTCGAGAAGGCCTCGGTCGTGAGCGTCCCCAAGGAGGCCGTCCTGACCGAGCCGATCCGCATCGCGGTGCACGGCCAGGGCGGGGTCGCCTATGGCCACCAGGTCATCGAGCTCGGGGCCTTCGCCGAGGCCGTCGTCGTCATCGACCACACCGGTGACGCGGTGCTCGCCGCCAACGTCGACTACCTGCTCGGCGACGGCGCCAAGCTGACCGTCGTCTCCATCCAGGACTGGGACGACAAGGCCGTGCACGTCGCCCAGCACAACACGCTGATCGGCCGGGACGCCTCCTTCAAGTCGGTCGTCGTCACCTTCGGCGGTGACCTCGTCCGCCTGAACCCGCGCGTGACCTACGCCGGCCCCGGCGGCGAGGCCGAGCTGTACGGCCTGTACTTCACCGACGCCGGCCAGCACCAGGAGCACCGCCTCCTGGTCACCCACAACACCCCGCACTGCAAGTCGAACGTCGCCTACAAGGGCGCCCTCCAGGGCGAAGACGCGCACGCGGTGTGGATCGGCGACGTGCTGATCGAGGCCAAGGCCGAGGGCACGGACACCTACGAGATGAACCGCAACCTGGTGCTGACCGACGGCGCCCGCGTCGACTCCGTGCCGAACCTGGAGATCGAGACCGGCGAGATCGTCGGCGCCGGCCACGCCTCCGCGACCGGCCGCTTCGACGACGAGCAGCTCTTCTACCTGATGGCCCGCGGCATCCCGGAGCAGGAGGCCCGCCGTCTGGTGGTCCGCGGCTTCTTCGCCGAGCTGGTCCAGCAGATCGGTGTCACGGACATCGAGGAGCGCCTCATCGCCAAGATCGAGGAGGAACTGGAGGCGGCGGTCGCATGAGCGGCGCATTCGTACGCGTCTGTGGGCTGAGCGAGCTGGAGGAGGACACCCCGAAGCGGGTGGAACTCGACGGCACGCCGGTCTCGGTCGTGAAGACCGAGGGGGAGGTGTTCGCCATCTACGACATCTGCTCGCACGCGAACGTCTCGCTCTCCGAGGGCGAGGTGGAGGACTGCCAGATCGAGTGCTGGCTGCACGGCTCCAGCTTCGACCTCCGCACCGGCAAGCCGTCCGGCCTTCCCGCGACGCGCCCTGTCCCCGTATACCCCGTAAAGATCGAAGGGGACGACGTGCTCGTCTCCCTCACCCAGGAGTCCTGAGGCACCCATGGCAACGCTTGAAATCCGAGACCTGCACGTCACCGTCGAGGCCGACAACGCCACGAAGGAGATCCTCAAGGGCGTCGACCTCACCGTGAAGCAGGGCGAGACGCACGCCATCATGGGCCCCAACGGCTCGGGCAAGTCGACCCTCGCCTACGCTCTGGCGGGCCACCCCAAGTACACCGTGTCCGGCGGCTCCGTCACCCTCGACGGTGAGGACGTCCTGGAGATGTCCGTCGACGAGCGCGCCCGCGCGGGCCTGTTCCTGGCGATGCAGTACCCGGTCGAGGTCCCCGGTGTCTCGGTCTCCAACTTCCTCCGCTCCTCCGCCAGCGCCATCCGCGGCGAGGCGCCGAAGCTGCGCACCTGGGTGAAGGAGGTCAAGGAGGCCATGGAGCGTCTCTCCATGGACCCGTCCTTCGCCGAGCGCAACGTGAACGAGGGCTTCTCCGGCGGTGAGAAGAAGCGGCACGAGATCCTCCAGCTGGAGCTGCTCAAGCCGAAGATCGCGATCCTCGACGAGACCGACTCCGGCCTCGACGTCGACGCCCTGCGCATCGTGTCGGAGGGCGTGAACAGGGTGCGCGAGAGCGGTCAGGTCGGCACCCTGCTGATCACCCACTACACGCGCATCCTGCGCTACATCAAGCCCGACCACGTCCACGTGTTCGCCGGCGGCCGGATCGTCGAGTCCGGCGGCGCCGCGCTCGCGGACAAGCTGGAGAACGAGGGCTACGAGGCATACGTGAAGGGTGGCGCATCCGCGTGACACAGCTGCCGGGCCTCCTCGACACAGAGGCGATCCGCAAGGACTTCCCCGTCCTGGACCGGCTGGTCCACGACGGCAGGAAGCTCGTCTACCTGGACAACGCGGCGACCTCGCAGAAACCGCGCCAGGTGCTGGACGCCCTGAGCGAGTACTACGAGCGCTACAACGCCAACGTCCACCGCGGTGTGCATGTGCTCGCCGAGGAGGCCACGGCGCTGTACGAGGGTGCGCGCGACAAGGTCGCCGCGTTCATCAACGCGCCGAGCCGCGACGAGGTGATCTTCACCAAGAACGCCTCCGAGTCGCTCAACCTCGTGGCCAACATGCTCGGCTGGGCCGAGGAGCCCTACCGGGTGGACCACGAGACCGAGATCGTCATCACGGAGATGGAGCACCACTCCAACATCGTTCCCTGGCAGCTGCTGGCGCAGCGCACGGGCGCGAAGCTGAAGTGGTTCGGCCTCACCGACGACGGCCGCCTCGACCTGTCGAACATCGACGAGATCATCACCGAGAAGACGAAGATCGTCTCCTTCGTGCTGGTGTCCAACATCCTCGGCACCGTGAACCCGGTCGAGGCGATAGTGCGCCGCGCGCAGGAGGTCGGCGCGCTGGTGTGCGTCGACGCCTCGCAGGCGGCGCCGCACATGCCGCTGGACGTACAGGCCCTCCAGGCCGACTTCGTGGCCTTCACCGGCCACAAGATGTGCGGCCCGACCGGCATCGGCGTGCTCTGGGGCCGCCAGGAGCTGCTGGAGGACCTGCCTCCGTTCCTCGGCGGCGGCGAGATGATCGAGACGGTGTCGATGCACTCGTCGACGTACGCCCCCGCCCCGCACAAGTTCGAGGCGGGCACGCCGCCGATCGCCCAGGCGGTCGGTCTGGGCGCGGCGATCGACTACCTGAACACGATCGGGATGGACAAGGTCCTCGCCCACGAGCACGCGCTCACCGAGTACGCGGTGCGGCGGCTGACGGAGGTCCCCGATCTGAGGATCATCGGCCCGACCACGGCCGAGGACCGGGGCGCGGCGATCTCCTTCACGCTCGGTGACATACACCCGCACGACGTGGGCCAGGTCCTCGACGAGCAGGGCATCGCGGTGCGCGTGGGCCACCACTGCGCGCGGCCGGTGTGCCTGCGGTACGGAATTCCTGCGACCACGCGAGCGTCGTTCTATCTGTACTCCACGCCGGCCGAGATCGACGCTCTGGTCGACGGCCTGGAGCACGTACGGAACTTCTTCGGCTGACGGGACGAGCGATCGGATGAAGCTGGACTCGATGTACCAGGAAGTCATCCTGGACCACTACAAGAACCCGCACGGGCGTGGTCTGAGGGATGGCGACGCCGAGGTGCACCATGTGAACCCGACCTGCGGCGACGAGATCACCCTCCGCGTGAAGTACGACGGCACGACGATCAAGGACGTCTCGTACGAGGGCCAGGGCTGCTCGATCAGCCAGGCCTCGGCCTCCGTGCTGAACGAACTGCTCGTCGGCAGGGAGCTGGCCGAGGCGCAGAAGATCCAGGAGACCTTCCTGGAGCTGATGCAGTCCAAGGGCCGGATCGAGCCCGACGACGCGATGGAGGACGTTCTGGAGGACGCGGTGGCGTTCGCCGGGGTGTCCAAGTACCCGGCCCGGGTCAAGTGCGCCCTGTTGAGCTGGATGGCCTGGAAGGACGCGACGGCCCAGGCGCTGGGCGGCGCCGACGCCGAAAGGAAGACCGCATGAGCGAGACCGTGGAGATGAAGCCGGCCTCGGAGGAGGAGCTCCGTGAGGCCCTGATGGACGTCGTCGACCCCGAGCTGGGCATCGACGTCGTCAACCTCGGCCTGATCTACGGCATCCACGTCGACGAGTCGAACATCGCGACCGTCGACATGACCCTGACGTCCGCGGCCTGCCCGCTCACCGACGTCATCGAGGACCAGGCCAAGTCCGCCACGGACGGCCTCGTCAACGAGCTGCGCATCAACTGGGTCTGGATGCCGCCGTGGGGCCCCGACAAGATCACTGACGACGGCCGCGAGCAGCTGCGGGCGCTCGGCTTCAACGTCTGAGATCCACGAGCGGAACGCCGAACGGCGAGGTCCTCCGGGACCTCGCCGTTCGGCGTTCCGCTCGCCATGACGACGCCGCGTCCCTTCGATGTGTACGGTCGTACACATCGGCGGATACGCTCGCCCCCATGGGATACGTGATGCTCGTCGGCGCCATCGCCGCGGAAGTCGCGGCCACGACGGCCATGAAGTACAGCGACGGCTTCAGCAGGTTCGGACCCTCGCTGGTGACCGTCGTCGGGTACGTCCTCTCCTTCGTGCTGCTCGCCCAGACCCTGCGGACCGTGGGCATCGGCACGGCCTACGCGATCTGGTCCGGCATCGGCACCGCGGCCGTCGCCGCGCTCGGTCTGGTGCTGTTCGGGGAGGGGCTGAGCCTCGCCAAGGTCGCCGGGATCGTAATGATCATCGGCGGCGTGGTCGTCCTCAGCCTGGGCGGGGCCCACTGATGCCCCGGCGGCACGACCCCGAGCGGCGGCAGCGGATCATCGACGCGGCGCTCCGCGTGGTGGGCGCCAAGGGCCTGGCCGGGCTGAGCCACCGCACGGTGGCCGCGGAGGCGGACGTACCGCTGGGCTCCACCACGTACCACTTCCGTACGCTGGACGAGCTGATGGTCGCGGCCCTCGGGCAGGCCGGCGACGGCTTCGCCAAGGTGATCGCCGCGCGCGGCGGTCTTGACGACCCGCGTACCGGCCTCGCGGAGGCGCTCGCGGGCTGGATGGGGGAGTGGCTGTCCGGTGACCGCACCGGTGTCGAGCTGGAGTACGAGCTGTACCTCGCCGCCCTGCGCCGCCCCGCGCTCCGTCCCGTCGCCGCCGAGTGGGCCGCGGACGTCGCAGCCCTGCTCTCCCGCCGCACCGACCCGACCACCGCCCGCGCACTGGTGGCTTTGATGGACGGCATCTGCCTCCAAGTGCTGCTGACCGGAACCCCGTACGACGAGAACTACGCGCGCGAGATGCTGACGCGGATGATCCCGCCGTCCGCGGACGCCTGACCCCGCGGCGCACCCGCCACGCCGCCTCCCGCGCGGGCCCCTGACCGGCACATGAGACGTCCACCGCACCGGTTCGCCGGTGCGCGCCGCCTCGCGTTAGGTTTCCTTCCATGACCGACACGACTGCTCCCCGCACCACCGGCGCCATGGCCGCCGGACTCGCCACGATCGCCGCCGACGGCACCGTTCTCGACACCTGGTTCCCCGTCCCCGAGCTGACGGACCAGCCCGGCCCGGCCGGCAGTGAGCGGCTGTCCGCCGAGCGGGCCGCGGAGCTGCTCGGCGACGGCGCCACCGCGGCGATCGGCGTGGACGCGCGCCGGGGCGTCGAGGTGGTCGCGGTCCGCACGGTCATCGCCTCGCTCGACGAGAAGCCGATCGACGCGCACGACGTCTACCTGCGCCTGCACCTGCTCTCGCACCGGCTGGTCAAGCCGCACGGGCTGAACCTGGACGGCACCTTCGGCTTCCTCGCCAACGTCGCCTGGACCTCGCTCGGCCCGGTCGCCGTCGACACGATCGAGAAGGTGCGGCTCAACGCCCGCGCGGAGGGCCTGTACCTCCAGGTGACCTCGATCGACAAGTTCCCGCGCATGACCGACTACGTCGTCCCGAAGGGCGTCCGCATCGCCGACGCCGACCGGGTGCGGCTCGGCGCGCACCTCGCCGAGGGCACCACCGTGATGCACGAGGGCTTCGTGAACTTCAACGCGGGCACCCTCGGCACCTCCATGGTCGAGGGCCGTATCTCCGCGGGCGTCGTGGTCGGCGACGGCTCCGACATCGGCGGCGGCGCCTCCACCATGGGCACGCTCTCCGGCGGCGGCAACGTGATCATCGCCATCGGCGAGCGCTGCCTGGTCGGCGCCGAGGCGGGCGTGGGCATCGCGCTCGGCGACGAGTGCGTGGTCGAGGCCGGTCTGTACGTCACCGCCGGCACCCGCGTGACGATGCCCGACGGACAGATCGTCAAGGCGCGCGAGCTGTCCGGCGCCTCCAACATCCTCTTCCGCCGCAACTCGGTCACCGGAGCCGTCGAGGCCCGCCCGAACAACGCGGTCTGGGGCGGCCTGAACGAGATCCTGCACAGCCACAACTGACCATCGGCGGCCGTGACCTGCGGCCACCTCATCGATCAAAGCTCTGACCTGCTGCTGAGCTGTCGGCAGTTGTCGACGTTGGTCACCATCGAGCGCCCTTCCGCGGCCCCAGGCGGCCCGGGAGGGCGCTCATGCGTGAGCACCGCTTCAGGAGTTCGATCGCGGTGGGCGGCCGCCTGCCGTCACACCGCTGCGACGGGCGCGTCCCGGACCTCCTCCGACCGCCTCGATCCGCCGTCGTCCGGCGACGTTGATGCCGAAGCTCTGCCGTCTTCTGCAACCCCCATGCAGGGATGAGTACTCGTACTCATCCCTGAGCGGGTTCCCCGGTTCATTGTTGACCCCACCCAACCCGGACCGATCCGAAGGAACCCGTGATGTCGAATGCCTCCCGCCCGCGCCGCCTGCGCCAACTCCTCGCGCTCGCCACGGGCAATTGGCTCGCCAGGGGCTATCTGGCTGTCTTCGCCGTATCCGTCCTGGCCATGTTCCTCTTCCCGGAGAGCGGCGTCGCTTCGAGCCCCCTGCTGCTCACGGCACCCCTCTCCCTCCTGGCCATGGTCCTCCCCTTGGGTCCGGGCACTGGGGGCGGCGGGGTGGTCGAGGCGCTGGCCATCGGCTCCTGGGTCGTATGGCTCCTCCTGTGCGTCTTCGTGAACGCCGCCGTGCTCGGCGCCCTCCTCACGAGATCCGCGACCGTCGCACCAACCGGCGTGCGGGAGTCCGTCCCACGTGTTGCGGCCCCTTCCGAGCGGGAGGGAAAGGATATGGCGCGTCCTGCGAGCCGGCGCTCGCAAAGGACTCGGGCCTTGCTGGCGCCCGCGGTGGACAACTGGCTCGCGCGCGGGTATCTGGCCGTGGCCGCGGCGTCGCTGGGGTTCTTCCTGTATGCCGCGTACCTGCTGCCGGACCCGGGGTTCGCGGGGATCTGGCCGCTCATGACGACGGCGCCGCTCAGCATCGTCGCCCTTCTGGCGGCGTCGCCCGCCGAGTGGGCCTCCTCGCCCGACTGGCTGAGCCCGTTGGTCTTCTCCGTCGGCGCGGCCCTGTCCGGGCTGTTCAACGCTGTGCTGCTCGGCCTGCTGGCGCGCAGGCTGCGGGCGGGGGATGCGCGCCCGGCCGCCTGAAGGAGGCGCCGCGTCAGCTGCCCGAGGCCAGGGCGTGATGTCACGTCACGGTGCGGCGCGTGCGTGGGGATCACCCCGCCCGCAGGTGTTCGTAAGCCGCCCGCAGCCCGTCGGTCGTCTCCAGGCCGGCCGGCCGCAGGGGTGCGCGGACCGGGCCCGCGGGCAGGTCCAGGTCGTTCAGCAGGGCCTTGACGGTGACCGTGCCGGGCAGGCCGGCGGACATCGTCGACTCGATCAGCTCGGTGGCCCGCTGCTGGAGCCGGGCGGCCCGGGCGGTGTCGCCCGCGTCGAACGCGTCCAGGATCGAGCGCAGTTGGCGCGGGACGAGGTTGGCGACCGTGCTGACGTATCCGGCACCGCCCACCGCGTACAGCGCGAGGATGTGCTCGTCGCAGCCCGCGTAGTACGCCAACTCGGTGCGGGCCAGCACCTTCTGGGCGCCGAGGAAGTCGTAGGAGCAGTCCTTGACCGCCACGATGCGGGGGTGCGTGGCCAGCCGCAGCATGGTGTCCGGCTCGATGCGCGTGCCGGTGCGGCCGGGGATGTCGTAGAGCATCACCGGCAGCCCGGAGGCGTCCGCCACCGTGCGGAAGTGCTCCTCCACGGCGTCCTGCGGCGGCCTGCTGTAGTACGGCGTCACCACCAGCACCCCGTCAGCGCCCGCCTTCTCGGCCGCCAGCGCCAGTTCGACGGTGTGCCGGGTGTCGGCGGTGCCCACGCCCGCGACGATCGAGGCGCGCTTTCCGACCGCCTCGCGCACGGCCCGGACCAGCGCCGACTTCTCCGCGTCCGTCGTGGTCGGCGACTCGCCCGTCGTACCGCTGAGCACGAGACCGTCACACCCCTCGGTCACCAGGCGGTCGGCGAGCCGCTGCGCGCCGTCGAGGTCGAGCGCGCCCGAGGCGGTGAAGGGCGTGATCATGGCGCACAGGGCGCGGCCGAAGGGAGGGGCGGGAGTGGTGGTGGTCGTCGTCATGGAAGCAGTGTCGACAGGCCGACCGTGAAGCTCCACTTAATTCTTCTACCAGGTATCGATAAGCGATGCTGGACCGACGGTGCCCTGTGTCCAAGTCGGCCGTCATGCGTCACCATGGGCAGGAGGTCACCGACGCGCAGGCACGGGAGGCGCCATGAAGCTCGGCAAGGCACTGGCCACCGGAGTCGCGGAGGAACGGTCGCCGGTCCGCGAGGAGGAGGCTGAACTCCCCGAGGCGGTCCAGGAGATCCGGCAGAACCAGGAACCGCAGGCCGCCGCCAGGCCCGAAGAGGCTCCGGCCGCCCGATGAGGCTGCGGCTGCCCGCGGAACGCCCGACGGAGCCGCCGACCGGATACAAGATCGCCCACCCGGTGCTGTCGCACGACGGCACCCGGGCCCGCTTCACCGGTGTGTCGCTCGGCGGCGCGCTGCCATACGGCGTCGTCGCGGACGCGGCCTGCGTCTACGGCCGCCGGCACCGGCCACCGGCCCGCCTGTGCGACTGCGGCTTCCACTGTGTGCACGAACGTGCCGCCGCCGAGGCCCTGCTGTGCACGGCCGAGCATCGCGGAGCCGTCCTGCTGGAGGTCTCCGTTCTCGGCGCCTACGTCCGCTACGAGCGCGGTTTCCGCTACGCCCGCCAGCGGGTGCGCACGGCGACGGCTGGCCCGTGCGCGTGCGGCGCGCCCGCCTCCGCCCTGGCCGACGCGGGCTGGGGCAGGCCCGGGTGGCAGGGGCTGACCGCCGTCTGCGCGGGCTGCCTGCGCGGCCGTGCCTCCGTGACGTTCGCCGGCTTCGCCCGGCTGGCCGGGGAGGGACTGCGGGTCGTGGCGGGCGGCGGCGGGCCGGCACCGGTCGCCGCGGCGGTCGCCGCATCCGGGCCGCTCGCCGGGCACGATGGGCTGGGGGTGCCCGAACTCGTCGCGGAGGCCGCCCTGTTGCAGGCGCGCCTTGACTGGTTCCAGACCCAGCTGGCCCGGCTCGGCGAGGGCGGGCCCGGTGGTCGGGGCCATGGGTAGTCGGAGAGGTCCCGGGGTACCCGGATGGTCCGGACCGAGAGGAGGCGGACACCGTGACCGGGACGATCGATGTGAGGCCCGCGCCCGACCAGCGCCGCCCAGTGCGCGACCGCTCGGCGGGCGACCGTTCACCGGCTGAACGTCCGGTGGCCGAACGACTGCCGGCCGAACCCTCGGTGGACGACCGTTCACCGGCTGTGCCTTCGGCGGGCGAGCACTCGGTGGGTGAACTCGTCCACCGCGCCACCGAGCAGCTCTCCCAGCTCGCACGGCAGGAAATGGCCCTGGCCAAGCTGGAGCTGACCGAGAAGGGACGCCGCATGGGACGCGGCGGCAGACTGCTCGGCGCGGCGGGCGCAGTCGGCTATGTCGGGCTGATCGCGCTCGCCGGCACGGCCACCGCCGCCCTCTCGCTGGCGCTGCCCGTGTGGGCCGCGGCGCTCATCGTGACGGCCGTGCTGTTCGCGGTCGCGGGCGTGCTGGCCCTCGTCGGCCGCGCCCAACTGCGCCGTGCCGCACCGCCCAGGCCGCAGGAGGCGCTCGGCAGCGTCAAGGCGGACATCGAGACGATCAAGGAAAGGGCACACCACCGATGACGGACAGGGCACAGGGGGACGGCGGCGCCACTCCACCGGCGGGCGCGAAGGGCCCCGATGAGCTGAGGCGGCAGATCGAACAGACGAGGAGTCAACTTGGCGAAACTGTCGAGGAGTTGGCTGCCAAGGCAGATGTGAAGGGCAGGGCGAGGGCCCGCGCGGCCGACCTGATGGACAAGGCGGGCGCCCTGACGGTGCAGCTGCGCAGCTCGGCCACGCACGCCGGCCATCTCGTCCAGGAGAAGGCCACCCACGCCGGCCACCGGACCCAGGAGGGGGCGAGCCGGACCCGGCACACCGTCCAGGAGCGGGCCTCGCGGGCGGGGCACACGGTTCAGGAACGGGCCGTACGCGCCGGGCACACGGTCCAGGAGCAGGCGTCCCGGGCCGGGCACTCGCCCCCAGTGAGCAACGTGGTCGAGGCGTACCGCCGCAATCCCCGCCCGCTGGTCATCGCGCTCGCGGCGGGCGCGGCGCTGGTCGCGGCGGCACTGCTGATCCGGCGCAGCCGCCGCCGCTGAGGCCGTCCGGTCCGGAACGCGAAACCGGGAACACGGCCACCGGGACCACCGGCTTCCTGAAGGCCGCCCCCACCCGAGAGGTGGGGGCGGTCTTTCCGTGTGCCGACACACCGACGCACCGGCTCACCGAACATTCAGATCGTCTGGACAAAAAAACTTTTCGGTGAGAGGGTGAGCCCATGCTGGACGTCACCGTGATCGAGGACCCCGAGGCCGCAGCCGTCTCCCTGGACCCCATAAGGGCCAGGCTGCTCGCCGAGCTCGCGGCCGGCCCGGCCTCGGCAGCCATGCTGGCCGGCGCGGTCGGCCTGCCCCGGCAGAAGGTGAACTACCACCTCAAGGCGCTGGAGCGGCACGGACTGGTCGAGCTGGCCGGCGAGCGCCGCAAGGGCAATGTCACCGAGCGGTTGATGCGCGCGACCGCCGCCTCGTACGTCATCTCCCCGCTGGCCCTGGCCTCCGTGCAGCCCGATCCGGACCGCTTCCGCGACCAGCTCTCCGCGCGTTGGCTGCTCGCCCTCGGCGCCCGGCTGGTGCGTGACGTCGGCTCGCTGATCACCGGCGCGGCCAAGGCCCGCAAGCGGCTGGCGACGTACGCGCTGGACGGCGAGGTCCGCTTCGCCTCGGCCGCCGACCGGGCCGCGTTCGTCGAGGAGCTGACGGCCGGCGTCACCGCCCTGATCCGCAAGTACGACGCCCCGGATGTGGAGGGCGGACGCGACCACCGGATCGTCGTCGCCTTTCACCCGGCGGTCAAGGAGCAGGCCGCGCCCGCCGTGGAACCCGACGCCCAGTAACCCCCCGATCCAGACTGTCACCGAGCAGGAGCCCGTCATGTCCAAGGAATTCGAGATCGTCCGTGAGTTCGAGGTCGACGCCACCCCCCAGGAGGTGTGGGAGGCGATCACGACCGGTACCGGTGGATACCTGTGGCCGATGGAGCCGCCGGAGCCCCGGGTGGGCGGCGCCGGACCCTTCGGGTCCACGGTCACCGCCTGGGACCCGCCGCACCGCTACACCAACCGCAGCGAGAACGTCGGGATCCCGGTCCAGTCGCTCAACCAGCTCGACCACACCATCGAACCGCGCGACGGCGGCCGCCGCGCCTGGGTGCGGTACGTGCACAGCGGCGTCTTCACCGACGACTGGGACAACCAGTACGACGGCGCGAACAAGCACACCGACTTCTATATGCACACCCTGCGCGAGTACCTGACGCACTTCGCGCCGCGCCCGGTGGCCTTCGCGACCCTGGACGGCCCGGAGGCGTCCACCGCCCCCGGCGCCTTCACGGCCGTGGGCCGGGCCCTCGGGCTCACCGACGACACGGCCACGGGCGCACGCGTGTCCGTCCAAGGGCCCCGGACGTTCGAGGCCGTACTCGACTACCGCACCCCGTACTTCATCGGGCTGCGCACCGACGACGCCCTCATCCGCCTCTTCGGCCGCAACCACTGGGGCGCCCCGGTCGGCGTCAGCGTGCACGACTTCGCGCCGGACGCCGACGCCAAGGCCAACGAACTGGCCTGGCGGGAATGGCTGGACGGGGTCTGCGCCTGACGGCCGCCGACCCCGTCCTCAGGACGCGCGGGTGTTACGGGTGGAACCGCAGCACCTGCGGGTCGTGGTCGCTGGTCTGGTCGTGGAACTCCGCGTTGACGTGCACGTCCGCGTGCGCGGGAGAGGTGAGGACGACGGCGGACGCCGCGGAGCGGACGGCGGCGATGGTCAGCGCGGCGAGACGCGCGGAGGACTTGCTGGGCAAGGTGGATCCCTTCGGGCACGACGGAGCGCGGCGACGGGATGCGACGCAAAACGCGGACGCGACCGGAGGCGCACGGGTCCACGCGCAAAAGAGCGTGACGGGAATGCCTGCCTCCGCATTTCTACGCGCGTCAATCTCCTGTGCGGCCCGGCCGGTTGTCAAGGTTTCGGCCATGTACGGAGGATGACGGAAAGGTGAACCGGGCGGGACGGGGCGAAATCCGTCTAGGCTGAGCGTTTGAGTCGTCAGGCTTACCGGCCCGTGGGCTACCCACCCTCCGGGCCCCAGGTCCGCTAGGAGAAACCAGCCGATGTCAGACAGGTCCTCGTTCCCACCGGTGCGGCTCGCCTCCGAACCGGAGTTGGCCCGGGACGCGCTCGCCACACCGCTGCTGTCCCGCGCCGCGCGGCTCGCGCGCTGGGCCGGAGACGGGACACGGGTCGACGCCGACGGCGGGCTGGCAGAGGAGCAACTGCCCGCCGCGGCCGAGGTGCTCGGCCTGAGCGGGGACGACGCGGCGGCCGGGGCGAGCGAGGCCTGGCGGGTCGCCCTGGACACCGGGCTCGTCCGGATCGTCGACGAGGACGAGGGTGCCGTCGCGCCCGGCCCGGACCTGGGCCGGCTGACCGGCGGCTCGCCGCACGACGTGCTCATGGTGTGGTCGAACGCCCTCGAGCTCGTGCTGGCCGACGCGAGCGTGCCCGACCTGGACGCGCCGGCCGAAGCGGAGGGCCGGGGCGGCGCGATCGACCTCTCCGGACTGGACTGGGACCCCGAGGCGGAGGCGGAGTTCCTCGACGGGGTGCTCGCCAACCTCTACCGGCTGACGGCCGGCGCGGACGGGTCCGGCGGCGGTCCGGTGCCGCTGCCCGTGCTCGCCGCCTCCATGATCGTGCCCAGCGACATGGGGGAGCCCACCAACGACATACTGGAGCAGGTCTCCGAGGCGATGATGCGGCTGGACGAACGGTTCCGGCTGCTGCAACCGACGGGACTGGTCGAGTACCGGCCGGTGGACGAGGAGTTGATGGCGGAGGCCGAGAACGAGCCGTCGACGCCGGTCGAGGAGGTGGACGTCGCTCGCTACGGGATGGTGCGGCTGACCCCGCTCGGACTGCACGGGCTGCGGACCCGGCTGCTGGAGGCCGGCTGCCGGGCGCCGGTGATCGGCGAGTTCGCGGACAAGGGCGCCGATGCGCTGCTCGACGGCACCGCCGGGTTTCCCCCAGCGGCCACGCACGCGGAGACGGAGCAGTGGCTGGCGAGCCGTGAACCGCTGTCCGCCGCACGGGAGTTGCTCGCCGCGGCACGCGGCACGGACGCGGGTGCGCCGCTGCGGCGGCTGCGCTGCCAGCAGGCGCTGTCCCTGGTCGGCGCGGAGGCCGAACCGGCGCTGCGGGAGGTGCTCGACGACGCCGAACTGGGCGGGCTGGCCCGGGTCTGGCTGACCGAGCGCGGCCTGGCCGACGTGCCGGCGCCGTCCCAGGAGATGGTCTTCTGGCTGACCGTCGACACGGTGGCGGCGCAACTGGCGGCCGAGGGCGACTCCGAGGAACTGCACGCCCTCGTCGAGGGGCTCGCCGAGCAGCACAGCGGCTTCTTCGCGGCGGCCTGGCGGGTGGACCACCCGCAGACGGCGGACGTGCTGGAGGCGATGGGACGGCTGCACCCGGACAAGAAGACCGCCAAGGAAGCGCGCAAGGCGGCTTTCAAGGCCCGCTCCGCGCACGGCGGTTGAGCGGCGGATCCGGGCACGCGGCACTCATGCCTTTCGTTTGGACCGGGCCGGATCGGGGAGTGGGGTCTGGTGCTGGGGGAGCGGTGCCAGGGCCCGCGAGCCCGGCGTGATCCAAACGAAAGGCCCTAGGGGCGCCGGAGGCGGGGGAACGCGGCGCGTTCGGCGGCCGCGCGCGGCGGAGCGTACGCCCGCGCGGCCGCGGGCCCCGGTCGGGGCGGCGACCGTCTCCCCGCCGCGTGGGTGCGGGTGCCGCGGTCATGGACCGGCCGCGACCCGCGCCCATCGTGCGGGCCGCGGCCGGTCGGTCACGTGCCGCGTTTCGTCACTTGCTGACGGCGAAGCGCATCAGGGCGTGCTCGTCGCCCTGCTTGACCTTCCCCGTCTCATTGATCACCTCGAGCTTCCAGGAGCCGCCGACCCGGACGGCCTTGGCCACGGCGCAGCCGTTGTCCTGGGTGAGCAGGCTCGGCCAGATGTCGGCCACCTGCTGGGAGGTGCCCCCGGTCGCGTCGTAGACCTTGAAGCTGATGTTGCGCGCCTTCTGGAAGGAGCTTCCCTTCTTGAACGCCGCGGCGATGAACACGATCGAGGTGATGTTCTGCGGTATCCGGGCGAACTCGACCGTCACCGTCTCGTCGTCGCCGTCCCCCCGGCCGGTCTGGTTGTCGCCGCTGTGCAGCAGCGAGCCGTTGCCCATGGGGTCCAGCGAGTCCAGGCCCGCCAGGCGTACCGGCTCCACACCCTGCATCGCGACGGCGATCAGGTCGAGGTCGGTGCCCATCTTGCGGCGGAGCACGCCCATCACCCCGCCGGCGGTGCCCCCGGTGGGGTCCCAGGACACGCCGATGGACATGTGGGTCACCCCGTCCAGGTCCGCCGGGCCGTCTTCTTTCGTCAGCGTGATCATGTGTGGTTCATCCTCTGGTGAAGTGACTGCGACAGGCGAATTCTGTCCTACAGCGCCTGTGCCGCGGGCTTCACCATGTTCCGTACGGTGCGGGCCTTGACGAAGTCGCCCATGGCCGTCATCTCCCACTCGCCGGTGAACTGACGGATGAGCTTGGCCATCATCACACCGGTCTGCGGCTGGGCGTGGGTGAGGTCGAAGCGGGCCAGCTCCTCCTCGGTGGTGGCGTCCACCAGACGGCAGTAGGCCTTGGCGACCTCGGTGAACTTCTGGCCCGAGAAGGAGTTCACGGTGAACACCAGGCCGGTCACCTCCTGGGGCAGACGCCCGAGGTCGACCACGATCACCTCGTCGTCGCCCGCGCCCTCGCCGGTGAGGTTGTCGCCGGAGTGCTTCACGGCGCCGTTCAGGATGGTGAGCCTGCCGAAGTAGCAGCTGTCGATGTGGTTGCGCTGCGGGCCGTAGGCGATGACCGAGGCGTCCAGGTCGATGTCGGCGCCGCGATACGCCGGTTCCCAGCCGAGGCCCATCTTGACCCGGGCGAGCAGCGGACGGCCGCCCTTGACCAGGGACACGGTCTGGTTCTTCTGGAGGCTGACCCGGCCCTTGTCCAGGTTGACCTTCCCGGCGCCGGGAGCGGGGACGGCGGCCGGTGGAGCCGGGGGCGGCGGAGGGGCGGCAGGCGACTGCGCGGCGGGCGCCGGGGGCGGTGGGGTGAGCGGCTGGGGCGGGACGGCCGGCTGCGGCGGGGCCACCGGGGCGGGGGCCGGTTCCTCCACCGTCACGCCGAAGTCGGTGGCGATGCCCGCGAGTCCGTCGGCGTACCCCTGGCCGACGGCCCGCGCCTTCCACTTGCCGCCCCGCAGATAGATCTCCACGACCACCAGCGCCGTCTCGGTGCCGAGCCGCGGCGGGGTGAACGTGGCCAGTACCGAACCGTCGTCCGCGTCGCGGATGGTGGCGGTGGGCTCGATGCCCTGGAAGGTCTGCCCGGCGGCGTCCGGGCTGGCGGTGACCACGATCTTCTCGATGCCCGGCGGCACCGCGACGGTGTCCACGGTGATCGCGTCGGGCGCGCTGCCGCCGCCCGAACGGTAGGTCACGCCCGGCCCGGACGGCTGGTTGTAGAAGATGAAGTCGTCGTCCGAGCGCACCTTGCCGTCGGCGGTGAGCAGCAGGCCCGATACGTCCAGCCGCACCGGAGCGGCGACGTCCACCGTCACACGCGCGGCGGCCAGAGGGATGTTCGAGCCGGGGGTCATAGCTGTCATGTGGGAGGTAACGATCGAGGGCGCTTTACCGTTCCCTTACCTGGCAAACGGGTGAAGCGCCCTCGTGGGCCGGGGCCACTACCGGGAATCACCGGCAGCCGGTGGGTGCGACGCGGAGCGTCGCCGGATCGTTCCAGCGGAGCTGGATTCGGCTGATCCGTCCCGGACTGTCAGCGGCCGGTGCCGGCGGTGCGTCCGGGTCGTGCGGCGGAGCCCGCGCCGCGTAGCGGCACAGGCACCGGAGTGGAAGGCCGGAATCCCCGGGCTTCAGCCCGGGGAGCACGTCAAGGCACCACCACGATCTTCCGCCCCACCCCGGACGCGAACTGCTCCAGCGCCTCCGGGTACCGCTCCAGCGGGATCCGGTCGCTGATGAAGACCTCGGGATCCAGCACCCCGCCCGCGAACAGCTCCGCGGCCCGTTCGAAGCTGTGCAGCACCGCCATCGAGCCGGTGATGGTGATCTCCTGGTTGTAGATCCGGTACGGGTCGATCATCACCCGGGTCGCGTAGTCGGCCACCCCGAACTGAAGGAACGTTCCCGCCTTCGCCACCCGGTCCAGGCCGTCCTGGATCGCCGCCGCGTTGCCGGTCGCGTCGACCACCACGTCCCAGCCCTGCGGCCGGTCCAGTTCGTCCGCGTTCGCCGCGGACGCCGACACTCCCAGTCGCCGGGCCGTCTCCAGCCGGGCCGGGTTCACGTCGACCACGTCCACACTGGCCGCGCCGGTCCGCTTGGCCAGTTCCAGCATCATCAGGCCCATGGTCCCGGATCCGTAGATCAGCACGTGCGCGCCCAGGCGCGAGCGCAGCACGTCGTAGCCGCGGACCGCGCACGACAGCGGCTCGATCAGGGCCGCGTCCTCGGTGCGGACGTGTTCGGGCAGCCGGACGCAGTTCGCGACCGGGGCCACGGCGTACCGGGCGGCGCCGCCCGCGGTGGTCACGCCGATCGCGGCCCACCGCTCGCACAGGTTGTTGTGCCCGTTGCGGCAGTAGCGGCACTCGTAGCAGTACAGCGACGGGTCGACCGCCACCCGGTCGCCGACCGACACCTCCGTGACCTGCGTGCCGACCGCGGCCACCTGGCCGGCGAACTCGTGCCCGGGCACGATCGGCAGCTCGGGCGCGAACTCGCCCTGGAGGATGTGCAGATCGGTGCCGCACAGCCCGCAGGCCGCCACCTCGACGACGACCTCGCGGGGCCCCGGCGTCGGGTCGGGGACCTCGGTGACGGCGGCGCGGCCCACGGACTCGATGACGGCGGCCTTCATTTCACGGCTCCCAACGACAGGCCCTGGACCAGTTTGTCCTGGGCGGCGAACCCCGCGGCGAGCACCGGCAGGGAGATGACGAGCGACGCGGCGCACACCTTGGCCAGGAACAGGCCCTGGCTGGTGATGAAGCCGGTCAGGAAGACCGGGGCGGTCTCGGCGACCACACCGGTGAGCACCCGGGCGAACAGCAGCTCGTTCCAGCTGAAGATGAAGCAGATCAGGGCCGTGGCGGCGATGCCCGGCAGGGCGATGGGGGCCACCACCCGGGCCAGGACCGTCGGCAGGCGCGCGCCGTCGACCCGGGCCGCCTCGATCACGGCGACGGGCACCTCGGCCAGGAAGGACTGCATCATCCACACCGCGATCGGCAGGTTCATCGAGGTGTAGAGGACGATAAGGAGCCAGATGTTGTCGAGCAGTCCGGCGTTCTTGGCGAACAGATAGACCGGCAGCAGACCGGCCACCACCGGCAGCATCTTGGTGGACAGGAAGAAGAAGAGCACGTCGGTCCACTTGCGCACCCGGCGGATCGACAGCGCGTACGCCGCCGGGAGGGCCAGCAGCAGGACGCACGCCGTGGAGAGGACCGACGCCACCGTGGAGTTGATCAGCGCCGGCCAGGGGCTCGCCCCGCCGCCGGTGCCGAAGAACTCGCGGTAGCCGTCCAGGGTCAGCGAGGCGGCGAAGGACGGCGGGTTGGCCGCCGCGTCCGCCTCCGAGTGGAAGGACGTCAGCGCCATCCACGCCAGCGGCAGGAAGAAGACGACACCGGCCAGCCAGGCCACCAGGCCAAGACCTGTGCCCTTCCGGCGGATTCTCAGGGCCGTGGCACTCATGCCCGGGACACCTCCTCGCGGAACAGGGACGACACCACGCGCAGGGCGAAGGTGGCGATGATCAGGGAGCCGATGACCACCAGGACGCCCGCGGCGGAGGCGAGGCCGTTCTCGTGGGCCTGGTAGAAGGTCTGGTAGACGGTGTACGGCAGGTTCGCGGTGCCCAGCCCGCCGGAGGTGATGGTGAAGACCGCGTCGAAGTTCTGCACGATGTGGATCGAGCCCAGCAGCGCGCCCAGTTCGAGATAGCGGCGCAGGTGGGGGAGCGTGAGGTGGCGGAAGATCTGCCAGTCGCTCGCCCCGTCCACCCGGGCGGCCTCGATCTGCTGCCGGTCCCGGCTCTGCAGCCCGGCCAGCAGGATCAGCATCATGAAGGGCGTCCACTGCCACACCAGCGCGGCCTCGACCGCCAGCAGCGGCGTGTTGGAGACCCAGTCCGGCTGCGGACCGCCGACGTAGTGCAACAGGCCGTTGAACAGGCCGTATTCGGGGTTGTACAGGACGTGCTTCCACAACAGGGCCGCCGCCACCGGGACCACCAGGAACGGGGCGATGAGCAGGGTGCGCACCACGCCGCGGCCGGGGAAGCGGCGGTTCAGCAGCAGGGCGAGCGCCAGCCCCAGGACCAGGCTGGCCAGTACCACCGCCGCCGTCAGCAGCGCGGTCGTCCACACCGAGTGGCGCAGTGCGTCGTCGGTGAGCACCTGGCGGTAGTTGTCGATGCCGGCGAAGCGGCGGGCCTTGGGATAGAGCGCGTTCCAGTCGAAGAAGGAGATCACCAGCGTGGCCACGAACGGGAGTTGGGTCACGACGATCATGAAGACGAGCGCGGGCAGCAGCGGGGCCCGGGTGGCCCAGGCGCGCAGCCGGGGTGAGGGCCGGCGGGTCGCGCGGACGGGAGTGGCGGCCACCGGGGCCGTGGTCGTGGCGGTCATCGTCCCTCGTACTCCTTGGAGATCCGCTCGGCGAGCCGCTGGGACTTGGTCAGGGCCGACTCGACGGACTGGCGTCCGGCGATGGCCGCGCTGATCTCCTGGGAGACCTTGGTGCCCAGGTCGGTGAACTCCGGGATGCCGACGAACTGGATGCCGGGCGCGGGCCGCGGCTGCACACCGGGGTCATCGGGTTCGGCGCCGGCGATGGCGTCCTTCGTCATGTCCTGGAAGGCGGCGGCATCCTCGCGGTACGCGGGGTTGGTGTACGTGGAGGCGCGCTTGCCGGCCGGGACGTCGGACCAGCCGACCGTGTCACCGACGAGTTGCTCGTACTCCTTGCTCGAGGCCCAGGAGACGAACTTCCATGCCTTGTCGGGGTTGCGGGAGGCCTGCTGGATGCCCCAGGCCCACGTGTAGAGCCAGCCGGAGGAGCCGGTCTTCTCCACCGGCGCCGGGGCGTAGCCGATGCTGCCCTTGACGGGGGAGCCCTTGGCCTCCAGGGAGCCGGCCGCGGAAGTGGCGTCGTACCACATGGCGACCTTGCCCTGGGTCATGTTGTTCAGGCACTCGGCGAAGCCGGACTGGGCGGCGCCGGACTCGCCGTGGGCCCTGACCAGGTCCACATAGAACTTCGTCGCGTTCTGGAACTCGGGGGAGTCCAGGTGTGCCTTCCAGTCCTTGTCGAACCAGGTGCCGCCGAAGGTGTTCACGACCGTGGTCAGCGGCGCCATCACCTCGCCCCAGCCGGGCAGTCCGCGCAGGCAGATGCCGCGCATGCCCGGCTTGGCGCCGTCCGCCTTCGCGGCGAGGTCGGCGACCTGCTGCCATGTGGGGTGGGCGGGCATCGTCAGGCCCTTCTCGGCGAACACGTCCGTGCGGTACATGAGGAAGGAGGACTCGCCGTAGAAGGGCTCGCCGTAGAGCCTGCCGTCGTCGCCGGTCAGCGACTGCCGCATCGGTTCGAGCACGTCCTGCTGGTCGAAGGCGGTGTCGCGGGTGACGTAGCTGTCCATCTCGTGCAGCCAGCCGTTGCGGGCGTAGATGGGGATCTCGTAGTTGGACAGGGTGGCCACGTCGTACTGGCCGGCCTGGTTGGCGAAGTCCTGGCTGATCTTGTCGCGGACGTCGTTCTCCGGCAGGACGGTGAAGTTCACCTTGATGCCGGTCTGCCGGGTGAAGTGGGCGGCGGTGAGCTTCTGCAACTGCACCATCTGCGGGTTGTTGACCATCAGTACGTTGATCGAGTCGCCGCCGGAACCGGCCCCGCCCGCTCCGACCCAGCAGCCGGAGAGCAGCGGGGCGAGCAGCGTCCCTGCGGCGGCCAGGGCGAGTGTCGCTCGCGGCTGCCGTCGGCTCTGGGTTCGCATGGATCGCTCCTGGACGTATGCGGAGATAAGGGGTGTTCCTCGGTGTGGAGGACCTTCGGTGGAAGCAGTTGGGGGGTTGTTCAGACCCGGATGACCTGGGGCCCCAGCAGGGCGTACCGGTGTGCCTCGGTGGCCGGGAGCAGGGTGCTGGTCACGATCGCCTCCAGCGCGCCCACTTCCGCGAACCGGCAGAAGCTGACCGCGCCGAACTTGGTGTGCACCCCGGCGAATATCGTGCGCCGCGCGGCCCGCATGGCCTGTGCCTTGACCTCGCTGACCGCGGGGTCGGGGGTGGTGAGGCCGTGCTCGCGGGAGATGCCGTTGGCGCCGATGTAGGCGAGGTCGACGACGAAGCCGGCCAGCATCTTCGTCGTCCAGTGGTCGACGGTGGCCAGGGTGCCGGCGCGGACCCGGCCGCCGAGCAGCAGCAGGGAGACGTTGTCGGCCCGGGCCAGGGCGCCGGCGACCGGCAGGGACGCGGTGACGACGGTCAGCTGCCGGTCCAGGGGCAGTCGTTCGGCGATGAGCTGCGGAGTGAAGCCCTCGTCGACGAAGACGGACTCGGCGTCCCCGAGCAGATCGGCCGCGGCGGCCGCGATACGGCGCTTGTCGGGGACGTGGCTGGTGGCCCGGAAGGAGAGCGTGGTCTCGAATCCGGCGCTCTCCACCGGGTAGGCCCCGCCGTGGGTGCGGCGCACCAGACCGTGGTCCTCCAGGGCGCGCAGGTCCCTGCGGACGGTCTCCTTGGCCACGCCGAGTTCGGCGGCGAGCGCGGTGACGTCGACCGCGCCGGTGGCACGGGCCACCCGTACGATCTCCCGCCGACGCTCCTCCGTCGTCCTCGCTCTCATGGCCGACACCCGCTTTCCTGCGCGCTGCCCGTTCGGGCCCGGTGGGGCCCTTGGGGGAAGTTCTACAGCGGGTACGCGGGGCTGACCAGGCCTGTTGCGGGTCCGATGCTGCCCGGTTGTGCCCGATCACGTCGGCGGGTGCCCGTCTCGGACCTGCGGGGGCGCGCGGAGCGGCGTGGGACCGGGCGGCCCGGATGCCCGAACAGCGGGGCGGGCGGGCCCGTTCGGTGCCCGCCCGCCCTCGCGTGCGTCGATTTTCCGCCGGGTCAGTACGGCCGGATGGGCGGGTCCGTCACGAAGGGGCCGCCGACGTGGACATGGGCCTCGTCGTCCGGTGCGAGCTCGCCCTGCTCGGCGATCAGCTTCTCGGCGTACCGCTCGGAGTCGTCCTGCGGTTCGTAGCCGAGCGCCCGCGCGCTGGTCAGATCCAGCCACAGGCGGGTGTTGGCGGAGGCCCCGTGGACGACGGTGTGGCCCACGTTCCCGGCGGTCAGGGCCGCGTGGAAGAGGCGGGCGCCGCCGGCGGGACTCATCCACAGGGAGAGCATCCGCACGCTGGTCGGTTCGGGGAAGCAGGAGCCGATGCGCACCGAGACGGTCTCCAGGCCATGCTTGTCCCAGTAGAGCTGGCCGAGGTCCTCGCCGAAGGACTTGGACAGGCCGTAGAAGGTGTCCGGGCGGCGCGGGGTCTCGATCGCCCAGCTCACAGCGCCGAGGCAGGGACGGCGACCCGGGAGGCGTACCTCGGCGACTGGGCGCCGAGGCAGGGCCGCTGACGGCGCGTGACCGGCCGAGGTGAACGGCGCGTGGCGCAGGCGAATTGCCGGCCCCGCCGGAACGCGGCGAGGCGCGGTGCCAGGGCCCGCGAGCCCGGCATGATCCGAACGAGAGGCCCTGGCCCCAGGCCCGTGCCCCTTCCGCTCCACGAGGCCGGGCGGGGCACGTCACGTACGCGCTCGCGTTCAGCCGGCGTCGGCCCGCAGCGTCAGCACCACCTCGTCGATCTCCTCGCCCCGGGCCTCGGCGAACCCCCGGGCCCGCGCGGACTCCAGGAAGCCGCACTTGGCGAGCACCCGCAGCGAGCCGGCGTTGTCCGCCGCCGCCCGCGCGTACAGCGGGCGTTCGGGGACCTCGGCCAGCAGGGCGCGCAGCGCGGCCGTGGCGACGCCCCGGCCCCAGTAGGCGCGGTCCACCCAGTAGGTGACCTCGCGCTCGCCCGGCTCGCCGTAGACGCCGGCGCTGCCGACCACGTCACCGTCCAGCAGGACGGTGCGCAGCACGACGGACGAGGCGCGCAGCCTTCGCCAGTGCGCCGCGAAGGCCTCGTGGTCGGCCGGGTCCTTCGGGGTGAAGGCGGCCATCCGCACCGCCTCCGGGTCGTTCATCTGCCGGAAGAACACCGGCAGATCGCTGTCGTGGACCTCGCGGAGCACGACCTCCATGTCACAGCCTCCGGGTGGCGAGCGTCAGTTGGTCACGGGCGTCGAAGAGAGCATCCTTCACCGTCTGCTCGTGCGCCGGCGTCAGGCGCGCCACCGGCACCGAGCAGCTGACCGCGTCCCGGGCCGGGGTGCGGTACGGGATCGCCACACCGAAGCAGCGCAGGCCCAGGGTGTTCTCCTCGCGGTCGACGGCGTACCCCTGCTCGCGGATCTGATGCAGCTCCTCGATGAGCCGCTCGCGGTCGGTGATGGTGTGCTCGGTCAGCGCGGGCAGGGTCTCGGGGAGCATCTTGCGCACCTGCTCGTCCGTGTACGTGCTCAGCAGCGCCTTGCCCAGCGAGGTGGAGTGGGCGGGCAGACGGCGGCCGACCCGGGTGAAGGGGCGCAGGTAGTGCTGCGACTGGCGGGTCGCCAGGTAGACGACGTTCGTGCCGTCCAGTCGGGCGAGGTGGATCGTCTCGGTGGTGTCGTCGGACAGCCGGTCCAGCGTGGGACGGGCCGCCGCGACCACCTCGTCGCCGTCGATGTAGGAGGTGCCGACGAGCAGCGCCCGCACACCGATGCCGTAGCGGGTGCCGGTGGCGTCGGTCTCCACCCAGCCCAGCTCGACGAGCGTGCGGAGCAGCATGTACAGGCTGGACTTGGGATAGCCGACGGCCTCCTGGACCGCGGCCAGCGAGTGCATACCGGGCCGGCCGGCGAAGAACTCGAGCAGCTCCACGGTCCGTACCGCCGACTTGACCTGCGCCCCGCCGCTCGCGTCGCCTGCCGACATCGCCCTGGACCCCTTCGTTCGACGAGAAGCCGGAGATATAGTCTCCGACGGTGTATTCACCATCAGAGACGGCGTTCAGTATATCGAACATGTCGAACGCCCTGGTGGTGACCCGAATGCGGCCGACCGTAGGGACCGGCCGGATACTGCGGCAAGACATGTGGAGGGATCCGCGGTGGCAGCACCAGTCTGGAGTGTCGACCCCCGTACCGGGAAGCAGCGGGAACAGGTTGCGGTGGAGGCCACAGCGCAGGAGGTGGACGCCGCCGTGCGGGCCGCGCACGAGGCGCGCGGGGCGCTCGCCGACCGCGCCGTCCGCGCGGCCTTCCTGCGCTCCGCCGCCGACCGGCTGGAAGGGGCCCGGGACCGGCTCGTCGAGGCCGCCGACGCCGAGACCGCGCTCGGACCCGTCCGGCTCACCGGCGAACTGGCGCGGACCTGCTACCAGTTGCGGGCCTTCGCGGACATCGTCGACGAGGGCGCCTTCCTCGACGTGATCATCAACCACCCCGACGCCACGGCGGCCCCGCCGATCCCGGACCTGCGCCGCTACAAGGTGCCGCTCGGGGTCGTCGCCGTCTACTGCGCCTCCAACTTCCCCTTCGCCTTCTCGGTCGCCGGCGGCGACACCGCGAGCGCGCTCGCCGCGGGCTGCCCCGTCGTCGTCAAGGCCCACCCCGACCACCCGGCCCTGTCCGAACTGGTCGCCAGGGCGCTCCGCGGGGCGGCCGCCCACCACGGTGTGCCCGAGGCCGTGATCGGTCTCGTCCACGGCTTCGAGGCGGGCATCGAACTCGTCCGGCACCCGCTGGTCGCGGCCGCCGGCTTCACCGGTTCCGTGCGCGGCGGCCGGGCGCTGTTCGACGCGGCGGCCGCGCGGCCGGCGCCGATCCCGTTCCACGGCGAGCTGGGGTCGCTCAACCCGGTCCTCGTCACCGAGGCGGCGGCCGCCGAGCGGGCCGAGACCATCGGGGCCGGGCTGGCCGGGTCGATGACGATGGGCGTCGGGCAGTTCTGCGTGAAGCCCGGACTGGTCCTCGTGCCGTCCGGAGCCGCGGGCGACGGCCTGGTCAAGTCGCTCACCGACGCCGTCAGCGACACCGACCCGGGCGTCCTGCTCGACCACCGGATGCGCGACAACTTCCTCACCGGCATCGCCGAGCGCTCCGCACTGCCCGGCGTCGAGTCGCCGGTCACCCCGGGCGCGGGCGGCGCGCACACGGTCAGCGCGGGCTTCCTGACCGTCCCGGCCGACAAGCTCACCGAGGAGGGGGAGCACGACCTGCTCCTGGAGGAGTGCTTCGGGCCGGTCACCGTGGTGGCCCGCTACGAGGACGAGACCGAGGTCGAGGCCGTCCTGTCGCGGCTGCCCGGCAACCTCAGCGCGACGGTGCACCTGTCCGCCGAGGAGGCGGCCGGCGAGGGACGCGGCGCCGAACTGCTCGCCCGGCTGACCCCGCTCGCCGGACGCGTGCTCGTCAACGGCTGGCCGACCGGTGTCGCGGTGGCTCCCGCCCAGCACCACGGCGGCCCCTACCCCGCGACGACCTCGACGTCCACCTCCGTGGGCGGTACGGCGATCGAGCGGTGGATGCGTCCGGTGGCGTACCAGAACGCCCCGGAAGCACTGCTGCCGCCCGAGCTGCGCGACGACAACCCGCTCGGGCTGCCCCGCCGCTTCAACGGCCGCCTGGAGCGCTGAGCAGCCGCACGCGACCGGATCGCCGGGCGTCCGCGCCCTCCCCCGCCTGATCGGCGAACAGCGTGCGCCGACGCCCGGCGATCCGTGCGGCCGTGCCCGCCGAGGGCGGGCATCGTCCATGGCTGCGCTACGCGGTGAGCGGGGAATGAAACCCGCTGCTTGAACGTTCACGGACCCGGCGGAGGTCGTCCACCTCCGCTTCCGTACGAGCGGGAGAGAGCCGAGAGCATGCGCGTCGAGATCTGGTCGGACATCGCCTGTCCGTGGTGCTACGTCGGGAAGGCGCGCTTCGAGAGGGCACTCGCGGCCTTCCCGCACCGGGAGCAGGTCGAGGTGGTGCACCGGTCGTTCGAGCTGGACCCGGGGCGGGCCAAGGACGACGTCCAGCCGGTGATCACCATGCTCACCAAGAAGTACGGGATGAGCGCGGCCCAGGCGCGCGACGGTGAGGAGAACCTGGGACGGCAGGCCGCCGCCGAGGGGCTCGCGTACCGCACCCGGGACCGGGACCACGGCAACACCTTCGACATGCACCGCCTGCTGCACCTCGCCAAGGAGCACGGCAGGCAGAGCGAGCTGCTGGACGCGCTGTACCGGGCGAACTTCGCCGAGGAGCGGTCCGTCTTCACCGAGGGCGACGAGCGGCTCGTGGAGCTGGCCGTCGCCGCCGGGCTCGACGCCGACGCCGCCCGCAAGGTGCTCGCCGACCCCGACGCCTACGCCGCCGAGGTCCGCGCCGACGAGCGGGAGGCCGCGCAACTCGGCGCCTCCGGTGTGCCGTTCTTCGTGCTCGACCGGAAGTACGGCGTCTCCGGCGCCCAGCCCGCCGAGGTCTTCGCCCAGGCCCTCACCCAGGCATGGGGCGAGCGCTCCCCGCTGACCCTCCTCCAGGGCGGCGACGCGGACGGGGACGCCTGCGGCCCGGACGGATGCGCGGTGCCGCGTAGCTGAGCGGCGAGGACGAGCCGCAGGTCGGGGCGGATGCATAAGGGAACCTTCGGAGCACTCCGCGGTGAACGCGCGATGGACGGGGACCGCGCCGGGCCGCACAGTGGACCCATGGAAACCTTCGAGACCCTCGTCCGCGCCGAGTTCGCCCCGAAGACCACCTATCTGAACAGCGCGTCCCTCGGTCTCCCGCCCGTCCGTACGGTGGAGGCCCTGGGCACCGCCGTGGCGGCGGCCGCCGCGGGGCAGCCGACCGACATGTTCGCCGACGTCGAGGCCGCGCGCGCCTCCTTCGCCCGGCTGGTCAGGGTTCCGGACCGGCGTGTGGCGGCCGGCGCCTCGGTCGCCGTCTACACCGGGCTGATCGCCGCCGCACTGCCCGAGGGCGCCGAAGTCCTCACCGCGGAGGGCGACTTCAGCTCCCTGGTGCACCCCTTCCACGTTCGCCGGGACCTCAAGGTGCGCAGCGCACCGCTGGAGCGGATCGCCGAGGCGGTACGGCCCGGCACGGCACTGGTCGCGGTGAGCGCCGCACAGTCGGCCGACGGCCGGATCGCCGACCTGCCCGCCATCCGCGCGGCCGCGCGCGAGCACGGCGCGCGCACGTACGTCGACGCCTCCCAGGCCGCCGGCTGGCTGGACCTCGACGCGGACGCCTACGACTACGTCAGCGCCGTCGCCTTCAAGTGGCTCCTGTGCCCGCGGGGCGTGGCCTTCCTGGTCGTCCCCGACGACCTCGGCGGCCTGAACCCGCTGTTCGCGGGCTGGGTGGCCGGGGAGCGGCCCTGGGACAGCTGCTACGGCCCCGTCGAGGAACTCGCCCACTCCGCACGGCGGTTCGACGAGAGCCCCGCACTCCTCTGCTACGCCGGCGCCCGCCGCTCGCTCGAACTCATCGAGGAACTCGGCGTGTCCGCCGTACGCGCCCACGACGTCGCCCTCGCCGACCGCTTCCGCACCGGGCTGCGCTCCCTCGGCCACGAACCCGTCGGCGCGCCGGGCTCCCCGATCGTCGCCGTGCCCGGACTCGGCTCCCGCCAGGGCGAGTTGAGTGCCAAGGGCATCGAGGTCTCCCAGCGCGCGGGGAATCTGCGGGCCGCGTTCCACCTCTACAACACGCCCGCCGACGTCGACCGCCTGCTGGACGCACTGGCCGGCTGAGACCGCCGCCGGGATACGGACACGGGCCGGGGCCTCCCGTCCCACACGAGGAGGCCCCGGCCCGTACCACCCAGGGGTCACCGCACCGGGGTGAAGTCCCGCGCGCCGATGCCGTGTCTTGCGGGGGTCAACCCCCGGACCCCCGGCCGGTTCGTCTCACCGCACCGGGGTGAAGTCCCGCGCGCCGATGAACTCCGGACGCCGCACCGGCGCCGCGAACGGCTCGACCGCCGTGTTCTCCACGCTGTTGAACACGATGAACACGTTGCTGCGCGGGAACGGCGTGATGTTGTCACCGGAGCCGTGCATGCAGTTGCAGTCGAACCAGGTCGCCGAGCCGGCCCTGCCCGTGAACAGCTTGATGCCGTACTGCCCGGCCAGGGCGGTCAGCGCCTCGTCGGACGGCGTGCCCGCGTCCTGCATCTGCAGCGACTTCTTGTAGTTGTCCTTCGGCGTGGCCCCCGCACAACCGAGGAACGTGCGGTGCGACCCCGGCATGATCATGAGGCCGCCGTTGGTGTCGTGGTTCTCGGTCAGCGCGATCGACACGGACACCGTCCGCATGTTCGGCAGGCCGTCCTCGGCGTGCCAGGTCTCGAAGTCCGAGTGCCAGTAGAAGCCGCTGGCCCCGAAGCCCGGCTTGACGTTGATCCGCGACTGGTGGACGTACACGTCCGAGCCGAGGATCTGCCGGGCCCGCCCGACGACGCGCTCGTCGCGCACCAGCCCGGCGAACACCTCGCTGATCCGGTGCACCTCGAAGACCGAGCGGATCTCCTTGGACTTCGGCTCCACGATGGAGCGTTCGTCGGCCCGGATCGCCGGATCGCTCACCAGCCGGTCCAGCTCCCGCCGGTAGACGGCGACCTCGTCCTCGGTGATCAGCTGGTCGACGGCGAGGAAGCCGTCACGCTCGAACGCCTGGAGGCCGGCGGTGTCGATCGGGCCGGGCGTGTCGGGGGAGCCCCAGACGACCGGGTCCTGGCGGGGAGTGGTCACCTCGGTGGTGCCGCGGGTGGGGTACAGGTCGGTGACGTCGGTCATGGGGTCTTCACACCTCCTCGGGCTCGGTGAGCAGGGGGTAGACGCCGTTCTCGTCGTGGTCCTCCCGCCCGGTGACGGGCGGGTTGAACACGCAGATGCAGCGGAAGTCCTCCTTGACGCGGAGCGTGTGCCGCTCGTGGCCGTCGAGGAGGTACATGGTCCCGGGCGTGATCGTGTACGTCTTCCCGGTCTCGCGGTCGGTCAGCTCGGCCTCGCCCTCGACGCAGACGACGGCCTCGATGTGGTTGGCGTACCACATCGACGTCTCCGTGCCGGCGTACAGGATCGTCTCGTGCACGGAGAAGCCGACCTTCTCCTTGGCGAGGACGATGCGCTTGCTCTCCCAGGTGCCGGACGCGGCCTTCACATGCCGGTCGGTGCCTTCGATGTCCTTGAACGAACGGACGATCACGGTGGTGCGTGCCTCCTTGTGTCGTAGGTGCTCTGTCGCTCTGTCGCTGTGTGGTCAGGCGGTCTCGCGGACCGCGCGGGCGAGGATGCTCATGCCCTCGTCCAGCTCCTCGGGGGTGATGGTCAGGGCCGGCAGCAGCTTGACGACCTCGCCCTGCGGGCCGGACGTCTCGACGAGCAGTCCGAGGTCGAAGGCGCGCCGCGCGATCCGCCCGGCCCGCTCCGGGTCGTGGAACTCCATGCCCCACACCAGGCCCCGGCCCCGGTACTCCCTGACGTCCGCGAGGTTCTCCTCGGTGATCGAGATCAGCCACTTCTCGAGGAGCTCACCGCGGGCGCGGGTCTGCTTCTCCATCGCCGAGCCGTCCGTCCAGTAGGCCTCCAGGGTGGCCGTGGCCGTGACGAAGGCCGGGTTGTTGCCGCGGAAGGTGCCGTTGTGCTCGCCCGGCTCCCACACGTCCAGCTCCGGCCGGAACAGACACAGCGACATCGGCAGGCCGTAGCCGCTGATGGACTTCGAGACGGTGACGATGTCGGGCACGATCCCGGCCTCCTCGAAGGAGAAGAAGGCCCCGGTGCGCCCGCACCCCATCTGGATGTCGTCGACGATCAGCAGCATGTCCTGCCGCTCGCACAGCTCCTTGAGCGCGCGCAGCCACTCGGGCCGGGCGACGTTGATGCCGCCCTCACCCTGCACCGTCTCGACGATCACGGCGGCCGGCTTGTCGAGACCGGAGCCCTGGTCCTCCAGCAGCCGCTCGAACCACAGGAAGTCCGGGACCTGGCCGTCGAAGTAGTTGTCGAACGGCATGGGCGTGCCGTGCACGAGCGGGATGCCGGCGCCGGCCCGTTTGAAGGCGTTCCCGGTGACGGCCAGGGAGCCCAGCGACATGCCGTGGAAGGCGTTGGTGAACGACACGATCGCCTCGCGCCCCTTGACCTTGCGGGCCAGCTTCAGCGCCGACTCCACGGCGTTGGTGCCGGTCGGGCCCGGGAACATCACCTTGTACGGCAGGTCGCGGGGGCGCAGGACCAGGTTCTGGAAGGTCTGGAGGAACGTGCGCTTGGCGGTGGTCGACATGTCGAGGCCGTGGGTGACCCCGTCGCGCTCCAGGTAGTCGATCAACGCCCGTTTCAGTACGGGGTTGTTGTGGCCGTAGTTGAGCGAGCCTGCGCCCGCGAAGAAGTCGAGGTACTCGTGGCCGTCCTCGTCGTACATGCGGCTGCCGCGCGCGTGGTCGAAGACGGTCGGCCAGCCGCGGCAGTAGCTGCGCACCTCGGACTCCAGGGTCTCGAAGACGCTCAGGTCCGGCTGGGTGATGGTCACGACGAATCGCTCCTCGGTGTGGGGAGTGAGAGGGAGGCGGGGGGAGAGGTGGCTGGGACCGGAGGTTGGCCGGAGGGGGGAGCCGGAGAGGCCGCGGTCAGAAGGAGAGCGGACCGATCCGGTGAAGGACCTCCGGGTCGTGCGGTCCGTCCGGGAACTGCTCGGCCCCGAACAGGACCTCGCGCTCGACCTTGGCGCCGTGCCGGGCGGCGTAGGAGGTGAAGAGCCGCTCGGAGGCGGTGTTGCCCGGGGTGATCGTGGTCTCCACGGAGGTGAGCCCGCGCTCGGCGGCGACCCGGGCGGTGAGCGCGTCCAGCAGCTGGGCCGCCAGACCCCGGCCGCGGTGGCCGGCGTCCACGGCCACCTGCCACACGAGCAGGGTGTGCGGACGGTCGGGCCGCACGTATCCGGTGACGAAACCGACCGGCTCGCCGTCGGCGCCGCGCGCCACCGCGGACGTGGCGGCGAAGTCGCGGCACCAGAGGAGATAGCTGTACGAGGAGTTCACATCCAGCGTCCCGGATTCCTTCGCGAGTCGCCAGAGTGCGGCGCCGTCGGCGGGGGAGGGACGCTCGATGCGGGGCGCCTCGGGCAATTCTGTGTGGGGGGAATGCAGGTCTGCTTGGGCGGCAGTCATGTGGAATGAACTTACCGAGCAGCATTCAAAAATGCATCGCCCTGGAGCCTTACGTGAACCAGGCACATGTGTTATCGCGCGGGCGCGTGATCGCGCGAGAGGGCGGCTGTATGGCCCAATTTGTCCGTTAATTACCGGGCAAAAGGGTCGCGTTTGTGGAGTGCATCACAGTCGCGTAACGCTCCCGGGGGCCTTCGAATTGTTCCCCCGAGCGTTCATGGAATCTCTGCGTTTAGGCCTGAGGAAACGGGGCAGGAGAATACGGGAAGCTGCCCGAATTAAATTGCCGAATTATCTCGCCAACAAACCCCGGTAAACCCGTCGATCCACTTCTGAAGAATGCCGTTCCGCCCGTTGTGCCGGGCGCACTTCACAGTCATGTTCCATCACGGTCACGAACACCCCGCATCCCGGCCTCCGTTCGGCCCGCCGCCCGCGTGCCTACCGCTGCCAGGCCTCCGTGACCGCGTTCCGGGCGGCCGGAACGTCCACGGTCGCGCCATGGCCGGTCAGGGTGGCGGCCAGAGCCGTCAGGGCGGCCTCGACCACGTCCCGGGTGGCGTCCGTCCCGTAGTGGTTGACGCGGATCATCTCCTTGGCGAGCGGGCCGCCGCCCGCGGCCAGCGGGAGGGCGGGGTCGGTCTCCAGGGCGCGGGCCACCAGCTCGGAGGCGTCGATGTCCGACGGGGCCCGCAGGGTGGTGGCGACCGGGGCCGCCTCGGACGCGTCGTGCACGTACGGCTCCAGGCCTCCGCCCAGGGCGAGCGCACCCGTGCGGGTCGCCGCGGCGGCGCGGCGGTGCCGGTCCATCACCGCGTCCAGGCCGACCGTCTCGATGCGCTCCAGGCAGGCCTCGAGCGCCAGCATCTCCAACTGCGCGGGCGCGTGCAGCAGCGCCTTGCGGCCGCCGTCGATCCAGCGCTCCTTCCAGTCCAGCAGGGACAGGTAGGAGCGGCGCGGCGCCTGCGGGTTCGCCGCCATCCGGGCCCAGGCGCGCTCGCTGACCGACACCGCCGACACCCCGGCCGGCCCGCCCATCGCCTTCTGCGCCCCGATCACGCACAGGTCCACACCCCACGCGTCCGGCAGCACCTGCTCAGCGCCGACTGAGGCCACGGCGTCCAGGTAGAACAGGGCACCCTGCTCCGACACGGCCTTGCCGATCTCCGCGACCGGATTGGTGTTGCCGGTCGCCGCCTCCGCGTGTACCAGCGACACGAAGTCGATCTCCGGGTGCTCGGCGAAAGCCTCCCTGACCTGGTCCGCCGTGACCGCCGTGTGGTACGGCACGGACAGGTCGTACACCGTCGCACCGCAGTCGCGCAGCCAGTTGCCGAACGTCTGCCCGTACGGCCCCGTGATCACGTTCAGCGCGGTCGTGCCGGGACCGGCCGTGCCCCTGATCGCGCCCTCCAGCGGCAGCAGCGCCTCGCCCTGCGTGATCACGACATCCTGCTCGGTGTCCAGCAGCCGTGCCACCCGCTCCTCGATCGAGGCGAAGCGGTCGGCGCTCAGCGGAGCGAGGTCCAGGAACGGGTTCGTCACGGCGGTGCTCTCTTCGTAGGGGCGAGGGTGAACGCATCGAGCGTAGTCGGCGGGTCTGCCCCGCTTTCACCCGGTGACCTCGGACCGGGTGGTCCGCCGCGGGCGCCGGCTCACTAAGGTGCGGTGCATGAGCGATCAGGCGGTGCTGCACGTGAAGGGTCGGGTGCTCGTCGGCCCGGACGAGGACCGGGTCCGGGACGAGTTGTGGGTGGTCGGCGGCAGGATCTCCTACGACCGTCCAGCCGGCGCGACCGAAGTGACGACCGTCGAGGGCTGGGTGCTGCCCGGTCTGGTCGACGCGCACTGCCACGTCGGTCTCGACGAGCACGGACCGGTGCCCGACGACGTCTCGGAGAAGCAGGCGCTCACCGACCGCGAGGCCGGCACGCTCCTCCTGAGGGACGCGGGCTCGCCCTCGGACACCCGCTGGATCGACGAGCGTGAGGACCTGCCGAAGATCATCCGTGCGGGCCGTCACATCGCCCGCACCCGCCGCTACATTCGCAACTACGCCTGGGAGATCGAGCCGGAGGACCTGGTCGCCTACGTCGCTCAGGAGGCCCGGCGAGGCGACGGCTGGGTCAAGCTGGTCGGCGACTGGATCGACCGCGACCTCGGCGATCTGTCGGCCTGCTGGCCGCGCGAGGCGGTCGAGGCGGGGATAGCGGAGGCCCACCGCCTGGGCGCGCGCGTGACGGCCCACTGCTTCGCAAAGGACTCCCTGCGCGACCTGGTCGAGGCGGGCATCGACTGCATCGAGCACGCCACGGGCCTGACCGAGGACCTGATCCCGCTGTTCGCCGAACGCGGCGTCGCGATCGTCCCCACCCTCGTCAACATCGCCACCTTCCCCCGCCTCGCCGCCGGCGGCGAGGCCAAGTTCCCGCGCTGGTCGGCCCACATGCGGCGCCTGTACGAACGCCGCTACGACACCGTCCGGGCCGCCTACGACGCCGGCATCCCGGTCTACGTCGGCACCGACGCCGGCGGCAGTCTGCCCCACGGCCTGGCGGCGGCCGAGGTCGCCGAACTGGTCAAGGCCGGCATCCCGCCCCTGGAAGCCCTCTCGGCGACGACCTGGGCCGCCCGGAGCTGGCTGGGCCGCCCCGGCCTGGACGAGGGCGCCCCCGCCGACCTCGTCGTCTACGACGAGGACCCGCGCGCGGACGTCCGCGCACTGGCGGCACCGCGGCGGGTGGTCCTGAACGGCCGCGTGACCGGCTGAGAACCGTGCCTCGACGTCTGACGTCGCCGATGGCGGGCGTGCGCGCCGGTGCGGGCGCCCGTGTGGTGACCAGTGCGCTCGCACGGAGGGGGACGTGCGACGGGCCGGTGGGACCGTCCGTGCCGGAGGAATCGAAAGGATGCACGGAAACCCCACGAAGGGGTGAAGTCACGCAGGATCGCTGACCATTCACTCTCAGTGCGTAATCCTTTCGGGGTCCCAAGCATTCCTTTCTGGGGGTCCCACACCTTGAACGGCAACAACTTCCGTATGTCCGCTCGCCGTTGCGCCACCGCAGCAGCGGCCACCGTCCTGGCCGCCGGTCCGGTGACGCTGGCCGGCGCGGGCTCCGCGCACGCGACCGGTGGGCAGGAGGGTCACGCGAGCGCCTCCGTCCTGCGCACCGGGCTGGACGTGTCCCTGCTCAACAAGACGGTGAACGTCCCGCTCGCCGTCTCCCTCAACGAGGTCGAGGCACCGCAGAGCAAGCAGCGGACCGCGCTGACCGCCCGTCTCGACGGCGTCGACGGCGGGAAGCCCTTCAGCGTGATCCGCGCGGACGTGGCGAAGACCGACGCGACCGTCTCCGCGGACAAGGCGGAGGGCGTGGTCCAACTGGCCCACGCCCGCATCCACGTCCCCGGCCTGCCCCTGCTGTCCCTGATCGAGGTCGACCAGGTGACCTCCAAGGCGACCTGCGAGGCCGGCGAGTCCCCGGTCGCGAGCAGCAACGTCCTGGGCTCCGTGACGGTGCTCGGCAAGAGGGTGACGCTCACCGCCGGCGGCACGACCCACGTCCGGGTCCCCGGCGTCGGCGAGGTCCGCCTCGACCTGTCGAAGCGGGAGACGACCTCCCGCACGGCCGCGGCGACGGCCCTCGAACTCAAGGTCTCCGTCAACCCGCTCAAGCTGAACGTCGCCGAGGTGGAGGGCACGGTCACCCTCGCCAAGGCGACGTGCGAGTCCCCGGCGGCGCCGGAGAAGGAGTCGGCCCCGCCCGCCGAGCAGGGCGGCGACGACAAGCCCGAGGGCGGCGACGTGAAGCCCCAGGGCGCCGGCGTGAAGCCGCAGGCCGCACCCGAGAAGAAGGCCGTCGACCTGGCGGAGACGGGCGGCAGCTCCCTCACGCCCTACCTGGCGGCGGGCTCCGCCGTCCTGCTGGCGGCCGGGGGAGGCGCGCTGGCGGTGGCACGGCGGCGCCGGGGCTGACGGCCGGGACCTCGTGGCTCAGCCGGGAAGTCCTGGACCGGCAGGACTTCCCGGACCGGTGAGCCGGGGGCCGGTGGGCGGAGACAGCGCCGAGCCCAGGGCGCGGACGAAACCGTCCACCGTCCCCCCGTCCCGCACCGCCAGCCGCAGCCAGTCCTCGCCCAGCCCGGGGAACGTGTCCCCGCGCCGCACCGCGTATCCCAGGGCGCGCAGCCGTCGCCGTACGTCCGCCGCCCCCGGCATGCGCACCAGCACGAAGGGGCCCTCGGCGGGCCGCACCACCCGCACCCCGAGCCCCGCGAAGGAGTCCAGGCCCGCCATCAGGTGGGCCCGGTCCGCGGCGACGCGGCGGGCCGCGCCCTCCGCCTCCGCCAGCGCCCGCGGCTCCACGCACGCGACCGCCGCCGCCAGCGCCGGAGTGGACACGGGCCACAGCGGCTGGGCCCGTTCCAACTCGGCGATCACCTCGGGTGACGACAGCACGTAGCCGATCCGCAGCCCCGCCAGCCCCCATGTCTTGGTCAGGCTGCGCAGCACCACGAGGCCGGGCACGTCCGTCCGCCCCGCCAGCGCCTCCCGCTCGCCCGGCACCGCGTCGATGAAGGCCTCGTCGACCACCAGCACCCGTCCCGGACGGGCCAGTTGGGCGACGGACGCGGTCGGGTGCAGTACCGACGTCGGATTCGTCGGGTTGCCGACCACCACCAGGTCCGCGTCCTCGGGGACGGCCGCCGGATCGAGCCGGAAGCCGTCCTCCGCCCGCAGCAGCACCCGGTCCACCGTGTGCCCCGCGTCCCGCAGCGCCGCCTCGGGCTCGGTGAACTGCGGGTGCACGACGACCGGCCGCCGAACCTTCAACGCCCGCGCCAGCAGCACGAACGCCTCCGCGGCCCCCGCCGTCAGCAGCACCCGCTCCACCGGCAGTCCGTGCCGCGCGGCCACCGCCGCCCGCGCGGCCCGCCCGTCCGGGTAGGCGGCGAGACCGGTCAGGGAGGCGGCGATCCGCTCCCGCAGCCACGCCGGCGGTGTGTCCGCCCGTACGTTCACGGCCAGATCGACCAGTGCCGCCCCGCCGTCGCGCACCTCGGCGTCCCCGTGGTGCCGCAGATCGTGCCCGGCCGCATCCTCAGTGCGCATGGGAGTGAGCGTGCCCTCCATGGTGGTGGCCGTGTCCGTGCCCGTCGTCGTCCGGGTGGAAGTGCGGCTGCTGCGGCAGGCCCACCTTGTCCTCGAAACCCGGCAGCGCGATCCGGTACACGCACGAGTCGCAGTTCATCCGCAGATCGCCCTTCACTGCCTCCTCGTACCGCTCCATCACCAGGTCCAGCAGCTCCGGCTCCGGCCCGATCACGTCCGCCGAGCGCACGTCGACCTCCGGGTGCGCCGCCGCCCAGTCCGCCGTCTGCCGCCGCACCCGGTCCGGCAGGACGCCCGTGAACAGGAAGTAGGGGAGGACCACGATCCGCCGCGCGCCCAGCTTCGCGCACCGGTCAAGGCCGCTCGGCACGTCGGGTGCGGCGAGCGACACGAACGCCGTCTCCACGCTCGCGTATCCGCGTCCCTCCCACAGCAGCCGCGCGGCCTTGTGCACCTCGGCGTTGGCGTCCGGGTCGGTCGAGCCGCGCCCGACCAGCAGCACCGTCACCTCGGAGCGGTCCCAGGAGGGATCGACCACCTCGTCCAGCCGCCGCTCCAGCACGCTCAGCAGCGCGGGGTGCGGACCCAGCGGCCGGCCGTAGGCGTACGAGATCCCCGGGTGCCGTTCCTTCTCACGGGCCAGCGCCGCCGGGATGTCGCCCTTGGCATGCCCGGCGGACACCAGCATCAGCGGTACGGCGGCGAACCGCCGCACGCCCCGCTCCACCAGCTCGGCCACGGCCTCGCCCAGCGGCGGCGGGGACAGTTCGATGAAGCCGCCCGCGACGGGCAGTTCGGGCCGGCGACGCCCCAACTGCCGTACGAAGTCGCGGAAGGCCTCGGCTCCGGCGTCGTCCCGGGTGCCGTGACCGGCGATGAGCAGGGCGGGCGGCGGCGGGGTGGTCACAGGGTCTCCTCAAGCGAAGTGGGGTGGTACAGCAGGGCGTTGAGCGCGGCCGCGGCGACCGCCGAACCGCCCTTCTCGGACACGTTGCTCACGGCGGGCAGCCCGCTCTCGCGCAACGCTGCCTTGGACTCGGCCGCCCCGACGAAACCGACGGGCAGACCGACGACGAGCGCGGGGGAGGCGTCCAGCTTCAGCAGCTCCTCCAGGGCGGTCGGGGCGCAGCCGATCACCCAGAGGGCGCCGGGGCCGACGTCCTCGTACGCCAGCCGGATCGCGTGCGCGGAACGGGTCATCCCGGGACCGGACCTGGCGTCCTTCAACCGGCAGAAGGTGTCGCGCCGGGTGATCCCGGCGGCCACCATCTCCACGTCCACGACCACCGGAGCCCCCGCGTGCAGCGCGGCGTGCGCCCGCACCAGCTCGTCCTCGTCCATGACGAGGTCGGAGGCGTACTCCAGGTCGGCGGAGGAGTGGACGACCCGCTCCACCACCGCCCGCGTCAGCGGCGCGAAGTGCGAGGTGTCCAGGCGGGCGCGCAGCCGCCGGAACGACTCCTGCTCGATCGGGTGTACGACGCGGTTCACTCGGGCTCCTCCCGGGGTGCCTGCCAGCGGTAGCCGCGCGGCGTGACCATGCGCCCCGCGATCTCGCGGGTCGCGGTGTTGCCCACGGTCACGACCGTCATCATGTCGACCGTCTCCGGGTCGAGACCGGCCAGCGTGGTGACCCGGCTGGACTCGCCGGGCCGCGAGGCGTTGCGTACGACACCGACCGGCGTCGTCGGCTCCCGGTGCGCGGCCAGAATCGCCAGCGCCTTCGGCAACTGCCAGTCCCGGCCCCGGGAGCGGGGGTTGTAGAACGTCACGACGAGATCCGCATCGGCCGCAGCCCGCACCCGCCGCTCGATGACCTCCCACGGCGTGTGCAGGTCGGAGAGGCTGATCGACACATGGTCGTGCCCGAGCGGCGCGCCGAGGACCGCCCCGGCCGCCAGCGCCGCCGTGACCCCCGGAACGCCGACCACGTCGATGTCGTCGGACGCCTCGGCGAGCGCGGGGGAGGCCATGGCGTACACCCCGGCGTCCCCGCTGCCGATCAGCGCGACGGCGTGCCCGCGCCGGGCCTCGGCGACCGCTGTGCGCGCCCGCTCCTCCTCCGCGCCCAGCCCCGACTGGAGGATCCGGGTGCCGGGCCGCAGCAGGTCGCGGATCTGGTCGACGTACTGGTCGAGTCCCACGAGCACGGAAGCGCGCCACAACTCCGCCTTCGCGCGCGGTGTGACCAGGTCCCGCGCGCCCGGCCCCAGCCCGACGATCGCGAGCCGCCCGCGGCCCGGCCGCCGTACGACCGCGCAGGTGGCCATCGCGGGCGTCCCGTCGGAGCGCTCCGACTTCCGCTTGGGCACAAGGAGTTCACCCCCGCGCACGAGCGCGGCGGCCTCCGCGACCGACGGGGTGCCGACGGCGGCGAGGGGCGCCCGCGACGGGTTGGGCACGTCGACCGCCGCCAGCTCCTCGGCCGAGTGGGTCACCAGGGGCACCCCGAGCCGCCGGGCCGCCTCGACGACGCCGGGCTCGTCCGCCTTGGCGTCGACCGTGGCCAGTTCGGCGAGCGACGCCGCGGACAGCCCGGCCTCCGCGAGCGCGCCCCCGACCAGGCCCATCACCTCCTCGACGGGTGCACCCCTGGACGCGCCGACGCCCACGACCAGGGTCGGCGGCCGCAGGACCACCTCCCGTTCGGCGGGGGCGGCGGCACGGTCGGTGACCCGGATCGTGTACGCGCCCTCGGCGGCGACCGGCAGCGGCGGCAGCGGCCAGCGCACCTCCGTGTCCAGCACGACCGGCTCCCCGTCGAGCAGCACCCGCGAGACCCCGGCTACATCGCCCTCCACCGGAAGCCCGAGCGTGTCGAGGCCGGGCAGCCCCACGGCGTCCGTCGCGGTCGTCACGACCGGCTCCGCGCCCAGCACCTCGCCCACCGCGCGGGCCAGTTCGTTCGCCCCGCCCGCGTGCCCGCCCACCAGGGACACCGCGAACCGGCCGCCCTCGTCGACGCACACCACACCCGGATCGGAGGCCTTCTCGCCCAGCAGCGGCGCGACCAGCCGTACGACCGCCCCCGTCGCCAGGAAGCACACCAACCGCCCGCACTCGGCGAAGGCGGTCCGCACGGCGTCCCCGACGGGCCCGTCGTACACCCGGGTACGGTCCGGCCAGGCCGCGGCCAGCCGGTCCCGCGCAGCCGCGCCCGCCGCCGTTGCGGAAATGAGGCCGATCACTCAGCGCCTCCTTCATGTCGCACCGGGGGCCGCGTGCCCCACAGCAGAAAAACAGGGTTGGTGGCCGCGAGCCGGGTCACGTCGCCCGGCAGCGGCGCGAGCCGCGAGGACTGGAGCAGCACGCCGTCGCAGGCGAATCCGGCGTCGACCAGCGCCTCGCGCACGGGCGGCACCCGGTCGAGCGCCGCCACGGCGACCACGACGGTCCGCCGGGCCCGCCGCGCGCACGCGGTCACGACGGCGGGCAACGCGCGCCCGCCGCCGCCGACGAACACCGCGTCGGGGGCGGTGAGTCCGTCCAGCGCCTCCGGCGCGGCCCCGTGCACCACCGACACGTCCACCGCGTGCGCCGCCGCGTTGGCGCGGATCCGCTCCACGCCGTCGGCCGTCTTCTCCACTGCGGTGACGGCGGCGCCCAGCCGGGCGCACTCGACGGCGACCGACCCGGAGCCCGCGCCCACGTCCCAGACCAGGTCGCCGAGGCGCGGCCCGAGCCGGGCCAGCGCCAGGGCGCGCACCTCGAACTTGGTGATCATCGAGTCGCGGTGGGCGAACTCACTCTCCTCCAGGGCCCATCGGGACGGCGCGGCCGGCGGCCCCGCGACCGTACGCGCCGGCCCCGGCGCCCGCGCCCCGGCCAGGCACAGCACCACGTTCACCGCCGCACCCCAGTCGCGGGCGGCGGCCTCGGCCGGCGTGAGCCGTTCCACGCGCTCGCCCTGCGGGTCGCCCAGCGCGGAGGCGACGACCAGGACCCGGTCGCCGCAGGTGCCGGCCAGCGCGGCGCCCAGCTCGGCGGGCCCCGCCCCCGGCCCGGTCAGCACGGCGACCTTCGCACGCGCCCGGCACACGTTCACCGCCGTACGCAGATCCCGCCCGTGCGCGCTGACCACCACCGCGTCGTCCCAGGGCAGCCCGATCCGCGCGAAGGCGGCGGCGACGGAGGAGACACCGGGGTGGACGTCCAGCAGCTCGGGCCCGAACCGCTCGGCGAGCGCCCGTACGATCCCGAAGAAACCGGGATCCCCGGAGGCCAGCACGAGCACGGGCCGCTCCTTGCCGACGTACTCCCCGATGGTGTCGAGGGCGGGCGCCAGCGGACCCAGGACGACCCGTTCGGCGCCCTCCGGCAGCCGTGCGGCGTCCAGGTGCCGCCGGGCGCCCACGACGAGCCCGGCGCCGGGAGGCACCCGAGTGCCGTACACCGCCCCGGTGCCCGTACCGACGACCGTGATCACGTGCTCGCACCCCGCGCGCGCAGGGCCTTGCGGGCCTCGGGGTCGGCCTTGCGGTGGCCGTGGAAGTGACCTGGGTGGTACAGGTGCGAGCGGGTGCCGTGCGCGTCGAGGGCCGGGCCGACCAGGAACAGCGTGTGCTTCCAGAGCTTGTGCTCCTTGACCGTCTCCTCCAGCGTGCCGACCGTGCACTTGACGACCAGCTCCTCCGGCCAGGTCGCCTGGTACGCGACCACGACCGGCGTGGACGTCGGGTAGCCGCCCTCCAGCAGTTCCCGGACCAGCTGGCCGCTGCGGGCCGCCGACAGGAACACCGCCATGGTGGTGCCGTGCCGGGCGAACTCGCGCACCTCCTCGCCGGGCGGCATGGGCGTCTTCCCGCCACCGAGCCGGGTCAGCACGACCGACTGCGCGACCTCCGGGATCGTCAGCTCGCGCCGGGCCAGCGCGGCCACGGCGGAGAAGGACGAGACGCCGGGCACGACCTCCGTCGCGATCCCGATGTCCGCGCACCGGTCGAGCTGCTCCTGGGTGCCGCCCCACAGCGCCGGGTCGCCGGAGTGGATGCGGGCCACCTTCAGGCCCTCGGCGCGGGCCCGCTCGTACACGGCGACGACGTCCTCCAGGGACATGGCCGCCGAGTCCAGGATCTCCGCGTCCTCCCGCGCGTGCCGGAGCACCTCGGCCTGCACCAGGCTGGCCGCCCAGATCACCACGTCGGCCTCGGCGATCGCGCGGGCGGCGCGGAACGTCAGCAGGTCGGCGGCGCCGGGGCCGGCACCGACGAAGGTCACCTTGCCGGTCGGGGCATCGGCCATGGGTTCGGGTCCTCTCGTACGAAATGTCATGGTGTGCGGGGGTGCAGCGGTGGCCGGACGTGCGCGATCAGGGCCTGATCGGATAGCAAGGGCACATGGCGGTCTTCGTCGCGCTCGGCGCGTTCCTGATGACGCTGGCCGGCGGCTGGACGGCACAGCGGGTGACCGACCGCCGCCACCTGGTCCTGGGACTGGCGGGCGGCCTGATGCTGGGCGTGGTCGGCCTTGACCTGCTGCCCGAGGCGCTGCACGCGGCCGGCCGGGAGGTGTTCGGCGTACCGGCGGCCCTGCTGCTGTTCGTGGCCGGGTTCCTGGTGGCCCACTTGGTGGAACGCCTGCTGGCCGCGCGGCAGGCCGCGCACGGCGGCGACGAGCGGCACAACCACCGCGCCCCCGAGGTGGGCCTGACGGCGGCGGCCGCCATGGTCGGTCACAGCGCCATGGACGGCGTGGCCATAGGTGCCGCCTTCCAGGTGAACGACGGCATGGGCGCCGCGGTCGCGCTCGCCGTCATCGCCCACGACTTCGCCGACGGCTTCAACACGTTCACCATCACCAGCCTGTACGGCAACGCGCGCCGCAAAGCCGTCGCCATGCTCGTCGCGGACGCCCTGGCCCCCATGGCGGGCGCCGCCGCGACCACGCTCGTCAGCATCCCGGAGTGGTTCCTCGGCGGCTATCTCGGCCTCTTCGGCGGGGCACTGCTCTACCTCGCCGCGGCCGAGATCCTCCCCGAGGCCCACCACGAGCACCCCGCCCGCTCGACCCTGCTGTGCACGGTCGCGGGCGTGGCCTTCATCTGGGTGGTGGTCGGCCTGGCGGCGTGACCGGTCCCCCCACGCACGGGTACGGCTCACAGCTTGCCGCCCCGCCCGCCCTCGCGCCGCGCGGGCGCGAGGAGCGTCGAGAGGTACGGCAGCGGGGCCCCGTCGAGCCCCGAGGCCGGCCGGATCGACTCCTCCGGCAGCCCCAGCGCCGACCCCCACACCGCGTCGTCGATCCGCCCGCTCTCCCGCAGCGCCTCGGCCACCTCCCGCGCCTGCCGCCCGAACTTGTACGCCACGACGGTCCCGGGCCCGCTCAGCGCCTCCTTGAGCACGGCGGCCCCCGCGGTGACCGGCACGAGCGTCAGCGGCTCGGTGCCCTCGGTCAGCACGGCCCCCGAACGCGCCGCCAGATCCTGCATCGCGGTGATCCCGGGCACGGTCTCCACCACGGTCCCCGGCACCAGCCCCACGACGGTCTGCGCGAGATACGTGAAGGTCGAATAGACGTTGGGATCGCCGATGGTGGCGAAGGCGACCGTGCCGCGGGCTTCGAGCAGCCCGGCGACCCGCTCCCCGGCCGCGTCCCACGCGGCCTCCCGCCGCGCCCGGTCCGACCGCTCGTTCAGCGCGAACACCACCCGGACGACCTTCTCCGCGGGCACGTAGTGCAGCACGGTCGCCTCGGCACGCCCCCGTTCCCCGCCGTCCGTTCCGTCGGACGCGCCCATGACGGGCACGACGACGACGTCCGCGGCACGCAGGGCGTTGACGCCCTTGACGGTCACCAGCTCCGGATCGCCGGGCCCCACCCCGACTCCGATCAGCCTGCTGCTCATGACGTCCGGCACCTCTCGACGAACCGACGGGCGACACCGGGCGCGGCGGCCCAGTGCGTGTGCAGATAACTCGCGTGCACGTTCTTCCGTACGAAGCCTTCGACCCGCCGCTCCGGAACGCGCACGCCCCAGGCGGGGGCCGCCGCTCCCGTCCCCCAGCCGGGCTCGACGACGGTCCGGTGGAACTCGTGCCCCCGCATCCGCTCCCCGGCCCCGGCGAGCACGCTGTCGCTGACGGCCACGGCGTCCCGGTAGCCGAGCGTGAGCCGCCCGGTCATCCGCGCCGAGGCGTCCAGCACCCCGCACATGGGCTGCCCGTCCAGCTGCCGGCACAGATACAGCAGCCCGGCACACTCGGCGGCGACGGGAGCACCGCCGAGCGCGAGCTCGGCGACGGCTCCGCGCAACGGCTCGTTGGCGGACAGCTCCGCCGCGTACACCTCGGGAAACCCGCCCCCGACGACCAGCCCGCGGGTCCCCTCGGGCAGTCGCTCGTCCCGCAGCGGGTCGAAGGGCACGACCTCGGCCCCGGCGGCACCGAGCAACTCGGCGTGCTCGGCGTAGGAGAAGGTGAAGGCCGCCCCTCCGGCCAGGGCGACTCTCGGCCTGTCCCGGGGGCACTCCCCGCTCGAGGGGGGCAGGACCTCGGCCGCGTCCCAAGCCGCACAGGACAACGCCCCCGCAGTGCGCGCCACCGCGGCCAGCGCCTCCAGGTCGCACCCGTCGGAGACCTGCGCCGCCATCGCCGCCACCGCGTCCACGGCCGCCGCCCGCCGCTCGGCGACCGGCACCAGGCCGAGATGGCGAGAGGGCGTGTCGACCTGCTCGACCCGCCGAAGAACTCCCAGCACGGGCACCCCGACCGAGTCCAGTGCCTCGCGCAGCAGCACCTCGTGCCGGTCGGAGGCCACCTTGTTGAGGATCACGCCTCCGACCCGCACCTCGGGATCCCACGTCACGAACCCGTGCACCAGCGCCGCCACCGACCGGGACTGCGACGACGCGTCGACGACCAGCACCACCGGCGCCCGCAACAGCTTCGCCACCTGCGCGGTGGACGCCAGTTCTCCCTCCCCGGCGGCCCCGTCGTACAGCCCCATCACGCCCTCGACGACGGCGATGTCACACCCGCGTGCCCCGTGCAGGAACAACGGCCCGATCAGCTCCGGCCCGCACAGGTACGCGTCCAGGTTCCGCCCCGCACGCCCGGTGGCGAGCCCGTGATACCCGGGATCGATGTAGTCCGGGCCGACCTTGTGCGGGGACACCGAAAGGCCCCGCCGGGTCAGCGCGGCCATCAGCCCCGTGGCGACGGTGGTCTTGCCGCTGCCCGACGAGGGCGCGGCGACGACCAGCCGGGGCACGGACAGGCACGTCACCACTCGATGCCCCTCTGGCCCTTCTGCCCGGCGTCCATCGGATGCTTGACCTTGGACATGTCGGTGACGAGGTCGGCGAAGTCCACCAGCTTCTGCGGCGCGTTCCGCCCGGTGATCACCACGTGCTGGGTCCCGGGCCGGTTCCGCAGCACGTCCACGACCTCGTCGGTGTCGACCCAGCCCCAGTGCATCGGATACGCGAACTCGTCGAGCACGTAAAGCCGGTACGTCTCGGCGGCCAGGTCCCGCCTGACCTGCTCCCAGCCCTCACGAGCCTTCTGCTCGTTGTCCATCTGTGCGTCCCGCTGCACCCAGGACCAGCCCTCGCCCATCTTGTGCCACGCGACGGACCCGCCCTCGCCCGAGTCGCCGAGCACCCGCAGCGCGCGCTCCTCGCCGACCCGCCACTTCGCCGACTTGACGAACTGGAACACTCCGATCGGCCAGCCCTGGTTCCAGGCGCGCAGCGCCAGCCCGAAGGCGGCGGTGGACTTGCCCTTGCCGACCCCGGTGTGCACGACGACCAGCGGACGGTTGCGCCGCTGACGGGTCGTCAGCCCGTCCTCCGGTACGACGCTCGGCTGCCCCTGAGGCATTACGCGGCCCTCCTCGAAGTCCCCTGGACGTCCCTGACAAGTCCGGCGATGCTGTCCGCCCGCAGCTCGTCCAACGTCACGGCCGTACCGCCCAGTTCACCCGCGAGCTGCCCGGCGAGTCCCAGCCGCACCGGCCCCGACTCGCAGTCCACGACCACGGAGGCGATCCCCTCGGCCGCGAACAGCCGCGCCGCGCGCCCGGCCAGGGCCACCGGCTCCGTCCCACCCGTCCGACCACCACCCCGGCCGGAGGCGCTTCGCGCCGCCCCTGTGTCGGTGGCCCGCCCGTCGGTCACCACCACGACCAGCGCCCGCCGCGCGGGATCACGCAGCCGCTCGACCCGCAGCACCTCGTGGGCGCGCAGCAGCCCGGCCGCCAGCGGAGTGCGCCCGCCCGTCGGCAGTGACTCCAGCCGGACCGCGGCGGCGTCGACGGACGACGTCGGCGGCAGCGCGACCTGGGCGTCCTTGCCCCGGAAGGTCACCAGCCCCACCTTGTCCCGCCGCTGATAGGCGTCGAGGAGCAGCGACAGCACCGCGCCCTTCACGGCGCTCATCCGCTGCCGCGCGGCCATCGAGCCGGAGGCGTCGACGACGAACAGCACGAGGTTCCCCTCACGCCCCTCGCGGGTCGCCTGCCGCAGATCGTCCCGGCGGACCACCAGCCCCGGCCCGGAGCGCCCACGTGTCCGCTGGTGCGGGGCGGCGGCCTGCACGGTGGCCGCCAGGTGCAGCCTGGTCAGGGCGCCTCGGGGCCGCCGCGCCCCGATCGTGCGCCCGTGCTCGGTCCGCGCCCGCGAACGCCGCCCGGCGGAGCCCTCGCCGAGGCCGGGCACGCTCAGCACCTTGGTGCGGAACGGCTCGGAGGCTCGTACGGCGGACTGCTCACCCGCGCCGGCACCGGAGGGCTGCGGCTCGCCGCCGTCGCCGGCCTCGGGCTGCGCGGCCGAGCCGCCGTCCTGCGGGCCGCCGTCGTCGGGCGCCGGCTGCCCGCCGCCACCGCCGGGGCCGCCGTCCGGATCGGAGTCGGGGTCGGGATCGTCGTCCTCCGGGTCCCCGAACTGCTCCAGCGTCTCGTCGAGCTTGTCCTCGTCGAGCCCCGGCGCGTCGAAGGGGTTGCGCCGCCGCCGGTGCGGGAGGGCCAGCAGAGCGGCCTGCCGTACGTCCTCGGCGAGCACATCGGTGCGCCCGGCCCAGGCCGCCAGCGCGGTCGCGGTCCGCGCCATCACGATGTCGGCCCGCATCCCGTCCACCTCGAAAGCGCTGCACGTGGCCGCGATCTGCCGCAGCGCCCCGTCCCCGAGCCGCACCGACGGCAGCAACTCCCGCGCGGCGACGATCCGCTGCCGCACAGCGGCCTCCTCGGCGGCCCAGCGAGCGGCGAACCCCTTCGGGTCGTCGTCGTGGGCCAGCCTGCGCCGTACGACCTCCACCCGCTCCTCGGGCTCCCGCGAGGCTGCGACCTCCACGGTCAGCCCGAACCTGTCGAGGAGCTGGGGCCGCAGCTCGCCCTCCTCCGGGTTCATGGTCCCGACCAGCAGGAAACGGGCGGCGTGCCGTACGGAGACGCCCTCGCGCTCGACGTGGCAGGCACCCATGGCGGCGGCATCCAGCATGCCGTCGACGAGGTGGTCGGAGAGGAGGTTGACCTCATCGACGTAGAGGATGCCGCGGTGAGCGTGGGCGAGCAGACCGGGTTCGTAGGCCTTCACGCCTTCCGAGAGCGCACGCTCGATGTCGAGGGCGCCGATCAGCCGATCCTCGGAGGCGCCGACGGGCAGTTCGACCATACGGGTCGGCCGGGACTCGAAGGCCCCTGCGGAATGCGGGCCGTCGGGGCAGGTGGGATCGGGGGAGCCGGGATCGCACGAGAACCGACATCCGGAGACGACGTCGACGTCCGGTAGGAGCGCGGCCAGCGCTCTTACCGCGGTTGACTTCGCGGTCCCTTTCTCCCCGCGGACGAGGACGCCGCCCACCCGCGGCGAAACCGCGTTGAGCAACAAGGCCAACCGCAGATCGTCCTGACCGACGATGGCGGTGAACGGGTAGGGCGCGCTCACGCGATGATCACTCCTCCGAGCGACTCGGGGGCGGTTGGTCGGCGGTCTGACACGAGGCTGGTCAGAGTGGGGATGTGCTCCCCGCCGACGCGGGGGTGGTCCGAACGTCGACACTCGCGATCACGAACTGGTCGATTGCTCCCCGCCAGCGCGGGGGTTCCCAGGGAGATCACGCGTCTCCCTCCAGATCTCCCTCAAGTTCGAGGTAGGTCGCCCGGAGCCGGTCCAGGGTCTCCTGGTCCGGCTCCGCCCACAGCCCGCGCTCCGCCGCCTCCAGCAGCCGCTCGGTGATGCCGCGCAGCGCCCAGGGGTTGGACTTGCGCATGAAGTCCTGGTTCTCCGGGGAGAAGACGTACTCGGCGCTGAGCTTCTCGTACATCCAGTCGTCCACGACCCCGGCCGTGGCGTCGTACCCGAAGAGGTAGTCCACGGTCGCCGCCATCTCGAAGGCGCCCTTGTAGCCGTGCCTTCTCATCGCGCTCATCCAGCGTGGGTTGACCACACGTGCCCGGAAGACCCGGTGGGTCTCCTCACTGAGGGTCCGCGTCTTCACCTGGTCCGGTACGGCGGAGTCTCCGACGTACGCCTCGGGGCTCGCCCCCGTCAGATGCCGCACCATGGCCACCATGCCGCCGTGGTACTGGAAGTAGTCGTCGGCGTCCGCGATGTCATGTTCTCTCGTGTCGACATTCTTCGCCGCCACCGCGATCCGCCGGAACGCCGTCTCCATGTCCCCGCGCGCCGCCCGCCCGTCGAGCCCGCGCCCATACGCGTAACCGCCCCACACCGCGTACACCTCGGCGAGGTCCGCGTCGGAGCGCCAGTTGCGCGCGTCGATCAGCGGCAGCAGACCGGCGCCGTACGCGCCCGGCTTGGAGCCGAAGACGCGGGCCGTGGCGCGGCGCCGGTCGCCGTGCCCGGCGGTGTCCTCGTCGGCGTGGGCCTTCACGAAGTTCCGCTCGGCGGGCTCGTCCAGCTCCGCCACCGCCCGTACCGCGTCGTCGATCAGCCCGACGACGTGCGGGAACGCGTCCCGGAAGAAGCCCGAGATACGGACCGTCACGTCGATGCGCGGCCGGCCCAGCTCCTCCAGGGAGACCACCTCGAAGCCGGTCACCCGGCGGGAGGCCTCGTCCCACACCGGGCGGCAGCCCAGCAGCGCCAGGATCTCGGCGATGTCGTCGCCCTGGGTGCGCATCGCGGACGTGCCCCAGACCGTCAGGCCGACCGACTCCGGGTACTCGCCCGTGTCCTGGAGATAGCGGGCCACCAGCGAGTCCGCTAGCGACTGGCCGACCTCCCAACTCAGCCGCGACGGGATCGCCTTTGGGTCGACCGAGTAGAAGTTGCGCCCGGTCGGCAGCACGTTGACCAGGCCCCGGGTCGGGGAGCCGGACGGTCCCGCGGGGACGTAACCGCCGTCCAGCGCCCGCAGGATGTGGCCGATCTCGTCCGTCGTGCGGGCGAGCCGCGGCACGACCTCGGTGCAGGCGAACTCCAGCACGGCCGCCGCGTCCGGGAGTTCGGTGCCCAGCACCTCCCGTACGAGCGCCGGACCCGCGTCGGCCGCCCAGCCGCGCTCCTCCATGCCCTCGGCGATCCGTCGGCACAGCTGCTCCAGCAGGTCGATGGCGTCCGCCGCCGTGCGCGAGGGACCCTCCACCAGGTCCGTCAGCTCCACCGGCACCTTCACCGGAGCGCCCGGCTCGGCCAGCAACTCCTTCTCCACCAGACCGAAGTGCTCCGCGATACAGGCGCGCAGCCCCGGCAGCGCGTTCGCCTGCCCGCCCCACACCTGCGAGGCGCGCAGCACGGCCAGCACCAGGTTCACCCGCGGCTCGCCGACCGGGCCGCCGCCGAGGATGTGCAGACCGTCCCTGATCTGCACGTCCTTGATCTCGCACAGATAGCCGTCGATGTGCATGACGAACTCGTCGAACGCGTCGTCGTCCGGCTGCTCGTCCACATGCAGGTCGTGGTGCAGCTCGGCGGCCTTGACCAGGGTCCAGATCTGGGCCCGTACGGCGGGCGCCTTGACCGGGTCCAGGTCGGAGACGAGCGCGTACTCGTCGAGGAGCTGCTCCAGTTTGGCCAGGTCGCCGTACGTGTCCGCGCGCGCCATCGGCGGGACGAGGTGGTCGACGACCGTGGCGTGCCCGCGCCGCTTGGCCTGGGTGCCCTCGCCGGGGTCGTTGACGATGAACGGGTACACCAGCGGCAGGTCACCGAGCACCGCGTCCGGCGCGCATCCGCGTGACAGGCCCAGCCCCTTGCCGGGCAGCCACTCCATCGTGCCGTGCTTGCCCATGTGCACGATCGCGTCGGCGCCGAACGAGTTCTCCAGCCACCGGTAGGCCGCCATGTAGTGGTGGGACGGCGGCATGTCGGGGTCGTGGTAGATCGCGATCGGGTTCTCGCCGAAGCCGCGCGGCGGCTGGATCATGACGACCACGTTCCCGAACCGGAGGGAGGCCAGGACGATGTCGTCGCCGTCGACGTACAGGCTGCCCGGCGGCTCGCCCCACGCCTCCGTCATCGCGTCCCGCAGCTCCGGGTCCAGCCGGTCGAACCACGCCCGGTAGTCGGCCAGCGGCACGCGCGCGGGTGCGGCGGCCAGCTGCTCCTCCGTCAGCCACTCCACGTCGTGTCCGCCGGCCTCGATGAGGCGGTGGATGAGCTCGTCGCCGTTGTCGGGGTGGCCCTCGACCGCGTACCCCGCGTCCCGCAGCGCGTCCAGCACCCGTACCGCCGATGCCGGAGTGTCGAGCCCCACCGCGTTGCCGACCCGCGAGTGCTTGGTCGGGTAGGCCGTGAAGACGAGGGCGATCCGCTTCTCCGCGTCGGCCTTGTGCCTCAACCGCGCGTGCCGTACGGCGATCCCGGCGACCCGGGCGGCCCGCTCCGGGTCGGCCGCGTACACCGGCACGTCGTCCGGGCCCCGCTCCTTGAAGGAGAACGGGACGGTGATCAGCCGCCCGTCGAACTCCGGGATCGCGACCTGCATGGCCGCGTCCATGGGGGACAGCGCGGCGTCGGACTCGTCCCACGCGGCGCGCGAGGAGGTCAGGCAGAGCCCTTGCAGCACCGGGACGTCCAGGTCCGCGAGCGCCCCGATGTCCCAGGCCTCCTCCTCGCCGCCCGCCGAGGCCTGCGAGGCGTGCGTGCCGCCGGCCGCGAGGACGGTGGCGACCAGGGCGTCGGCGCGCCCGAGGATCTCGTACAGCCCGGCGTCCGCACCACGGAGTGAACCGCAGTAGACGGGAAGGGCGTTGGCGCCGTGCGCCTCGATCGCGTCGCACAGGGTGTCGACGAACGCGCTGTTGCCGCTCAGTTCGTGGGCGCGGTAGAAGAGCACGCCGACGGTCGGGCGGCCGGCCACGAGGGCACGTTCGCCGTGGACGCCGTATTCGGGCATCCTCCGCGGCTCCTCGAAGCCCTCGCCGGTCAGCAGCACCGTGTCGGAGAGGAAACGGGCGAGTTCCGCCAGGTTCTCCGGGCCGCCCTCGACGAGGTACTTCAGCGCCTCCGCCACCACTCCGGCCGGCACCGACGACTCCGCCATCAGCTCGGCGTCCGGTACGGCCTCTCCACCCAGCAGCACGGTCGGGACCCCGGAGGCCTTCAGCGCGGCCAGCCCGTCCTCCCAGGCGCGCTTGCCGCCGAGCAGCCGTACGACGGCGATGTCCGCGCCGTCGAGCAGCCCCGGAAGCTCCTCACCGACGTCCACGCGAGTCGGGTTGCCGATCCGGTAGGAGGCGGCCGAGGCTCGGGCGGCGAGCAGATCGGTGTCGGCGGTCGACAACAACAACACTGTGCTCATGCGGGCGCTCCCGGTGGAATGAAAGGCAGTCCTTGCGGCGCGCCCGACTCGATGAGCCGCCAGAGCGCGTCCGTGTCCGCGTGCTGTTCGATCAGGTCGCCGAGCCGGTCGAGCTGCTCCTCGCGCAGCGCGGCGAACGAGGTGTCGGGCGCCGGCACGAAACGGCGGCCGGCGGCGGTCGCCACCTCGCGCAGGAAGGCCCGCCGGAACCCGTCCGACTCCAGTGAGCCGTGCCAGTGCGTGCCCCAGACGGCCCCGACCCGGCAGCCGTCCAGGAAGGCTTCGCCGCCGCTGACTTCGGCGACCCCGTGGTGGATCTCGTATCCCTCGACCCGTTCACCGAGGGCTTCGCCCCGCGGGCGGGTGAGGGTCTTCTCGCGGGCGAACCTGACCCGTACGGGCAGCAGGCCCAGCCCGTCGACATGTCCGCGCCGGCTCTCCACGTCGTCCTCGATGTGCTCGCCGAGGATCTGGAAGCCGCCGCAGACGCCGAGCACCGGCCGCCCCCGGGCCGCCCTGCTCGCCAGGGCGCGCGCGAGCCCCCGCTCCCGCAGCCATTCCAGCGCCCTGACCGTGCCCCGCGTGCCGGGCACGACGACGAGGTCGGCGTCGGTCAGTTCCTCGGGCCGGTCCACGAACCGCACGACGACGCCCGGTTCGGCGGCGAGCGCGTCCACGTCGGTGAAGTTGGACATCAGCGGGACGGCGCAGACGGCGACCCGCAGCACCTCCTCGCCGACCGGCGGCGCCACGGTGGACTCCCGCACAGCGCCCCGTAGCGAGACCCGGAGCCCGTCCTCCTCGTCGATGCCGAGCCCGTGCCGGAACGGCAGGACGCCGTACGTGCGCCGTCCGGTGAGCCGGTGCAGCATGTCGAGCCCGGGTTCGAGCAGCGAGACGTCCCCGCGGAACTTGTTGACGAGGAACCCGGCGACGAGCTCCTGATCCTCCGGCGACAGCAGGGCGAGCGTGCCGAAGAAGGAGGCGAAGACGCCGCCGCGGTCGATGTCGCCGACGACGAGCACGGGCAGCCGCGCGCCGCGCGCGATCCCCATGTTGACGATGTCGGTCCGGCGCAGGTTGATCTCCGCCGGGCTGCCCGCCCCCTCGCAGATCACCGCGTCGTACGTGCTCCGCAACTCGGCGAGACAGTCCAGCACGGTGCCGAGGAGCTTTCGCTGCCGGCCGCCGTGGTAGCCGCGGGCGCTCAACTCGCCCACCGGCCTGCCCAGCAGCACCACCTGGCTGCTCTGCTCGCCGCCCGGCTTGAGCAGCACCGGGTTCATCAGCGCGGTGGGCTCGATCCGGCACGCCTGGGCCTGCATGGCCTGCGCCCGTCCGATCTCGGCGCCCTCACGGGTGACGAAGGAGTTGAGGGACATGTTCTGCGCCTTGAAGGGGGCGACCTTCACGCCCTGGCGCACCAGCCACCGGCAGATCCCGGCCGTGACGACGCTCTTCCCGGCGTCGGAGGTGGTGCCGGCGACGAGCAGACCGCCGCTCATGACGTCCGTCCTCTCTTCAGCAGCCGTACGCCCGCGCACACGCCGAGCGCGAGCCAGCCCACGCGGCGGGAGAGCCGTACCGCGCGCTCGATGTCACCGGGCCGGACGGCGCGTCCGGCGCCGTTGAGCACCGGGCGGTGCTCCACGCGCCCGCCGTACGAGAGCGTGCCGCCCAGCCGCACCCCGAGCGCCCCCGCGAACGCGGCCTCCACCGGGCCGGCGTTGGGGCTCGGGTGCTTGCCGGCGTCGGCGCGCCAGGCCCGTACGGCACCGCGCGGGTCGTCGCCCGCAACGGCCGCCAGAGCGGCGGTCAGTCGCGCCCCCGGCCATCCGGCGAGGTCGTCGAGCCGGGCCGAGGCCCAGCCGTAGCGGCGGTACCGGGGGGACTTGTGCCCCACCATGGCGTCCAGGGTGTTGACCGCGCGGAAGCCGAGGAGCCCCGGCACACCGGCGGCGGCGCCCCACACCAGCGCGCCCACGACCGCGTCGGAGGTGTTCTCGGCGACGGACTCGACGACGGCCCGGGCGATCCCGTCGGTGTCCAGCGCCTGCGGATCGCGCCCGCACAGATGCGGCAGCCGCGCCCGGGCGCCCTCGACGTCCCCGGCCCGCAGCGCGTGCCCGATCTCCCGTGCCTCCCGGGCGAGGGAGGTCCCGCCGACGACGGTCCAGGTGGCGGCGGCGGTCAGCGCGACGGACGCGGCACGGGAGGGACGTGCGGCGGACGCGGCCAGCGCGGCCGACGACACGACACCACCCGCGCACACGGCGGTGTGCAGGGCGCCCCAGCCGCGGTGGTCCCGCCACAGCGCGCGTTCCACGGCACCCGCGGCCCGTCCGAACACGGCGACGGGGTGCCCGCGGCGCGGATCGCCGAGGAGCAGGTCACCGAGGAGGCCGGCGGCGGCGCCGTACGCGAAGACGCGATCGGCACCCATCGGGTCAGCCGGTCGTGGGGTGGGTCAGTGAGTCGCTGGTGAACCTCGGTCGGCAGCCGCGCATGGCGATATGTCCTCACTCAGGGTGTCCACGCCCTGGTTCGACGAGACCGGCGGTGAGAGTTCCTGGCTCCCGGGGAGGTTCTTCCCCGGTCACAGTGGCGGGACCGCGCCGGATTCGCACCGGACTTCCTCTTCTGCCGCCGTACTTGGCTCCGGCAGTCCACCACGCACCGCGAACGCCCGTCAACCTGCCGTTGACCTGCGCAGGGGTTCTGAGATGAGGCCCACACCGCGGGACGCGCCGGACACGGGAAACCGCCCTTCCCGGGCCGTCGTGGGGACGGTCCGGGAAGGGCGGGCGACGTGGTGGGGCGCGGCTCGGACCCGGTTGCCCGGATCCTGGTCGCGCGGTGCCTGCCGGGGCACTACAACTAGGCCACGATCAGGTAGATCCCGTAGGCCACGGCGGCGGCGCACGCGGCGAAGCAGGCGTAGGCGCCGGTGACCGCGAGGGCCCCGCCGCCGTCGCCCTGGGCGACGGCCCGCTCGCGGTGGGAGAGACCGGCGATGCCGAGGGTGAACAGGGCCACGAGGCCCACCGCGACGCCGAGGCTGACGCCGAAGACGGAGCCGAGGGCCGCCCAGTCGATCTTCATCTGCTTCTCTTCCTTCTGCCTGTGGCGCGGGCTCAGACGGCGGCGGCCGGCGGGGTCGCCGCGGACGCGGGGTCACCGGCGGACGCGGAGGCCTGGGCGGGGATCGTGGCCGTGAGCTCCTCGGTCACCGGGGAGGCCGGGGGCGGGGTGACGGCGGCGATGGCCTGGGTGACCACGCCGGCCGGCTCCTCGGTGTCGTTGACGTTGGTGTGGTCGACGACCTCGCGGCGGGAGATCTTCCAGATCGCGGCGCTGGAGGCCACCAGGAACACGGCGACGAGCCAGGTGCCCCAGTCGCCGAGGCGCGTCACGGCCTCCGCGCCGGCCCCGACCAGGGCCGCGGCGGGCAGCGTGAGCGCCCAGGCGACGGCCATGCGGGTCGCGGTGGACCAGCGGACCACGCCGCCCTTGCGGCCCAGACCCGCGCCCATCACCGAACCGGAGACGACGTGCGTGGTGGACAGGGAGAAGCCGAGGTGGGAGGAGGCCAGGATGGCGGTGGCCGCGCTGGTCTGGGCGGCGAAGCCCTGCTGCGGCTGGAGGTCGGTCAGGCCCTTGCCCATGGTGCGGATGATGCGCCAGCCGCCGATGTAGGTGCCGAGCGCGATGGCCACGCCGGCGGAGAGGATGACCCAGGTGGGAGGGTTGGAGCCGGGGGCGAGGGCGCCGCCGGCGATCAGGGCGAGGGTGATGACGCCCATCGTCTTCTGCGCGTCGTTGGTGCCGTGGGCCAGCGAGACCAGGCCGGCGGAGGCGATCTGTCCGGCGCGGTGGCCCTTCTCGGCCGCCTTGCCGTCCGACTTGCTGCCGATGCCGTACGACAGCCGGGTCGAGACCAGCGCGGCCAGACCCGCGACGACAGGGGCGGCGACCGCCGGGATGAGGACCTTGGTGAGCAGGACACCGCCGTGCACGGCGCTGAAGCCGGCCGAGGCGATGGTGGCGCCGATCAGACCGCCCATGAGGGCGTGCGAGGAGCTGGAGGGGAGTCCGACCAGCCAGGTCAGCAGGTTCCAGAGGATCGCGCCCACCAGGGCGGCGAAGATGACCTCGGGACGGATGCCGCCCTCGTCGACGAGACCCTTGGAGATCGTGTTGGCGACCTCCACGGAGAGGAAGGCGCCCACCAGGTTCAGCACGGCGGACATGGCCACCGCGACCTTGGGCTTGAGTGCACCGGTCGAGATGGTCGTGGCCATCGCGTTGGCGGTGTCGTGGAAACCGTTCGTGAAATCGAACGCGAGTGCGGTGATAACCACCATCGCGAGGATCAGCGAGAAGCTTTCCATTTACCCAGGCAATCGTTCGAGCGTCATTGGCGCGTTGAACGTAGGTAACCCGGGTGAACGGAAGATGAACTGAGACGGTCATCGGGGTGTCCGTTCTCGCGGTCCGGCGGGGAGAGAGCGGTCGCCCGTGGGAGGTGTCCTGGGAGGTGTCCTGGCAGGATCGGCGCATGACCGGACAGCGGCGGGACCGAGCGGACGTACAAGCGGACGTACAAGGGGAGCGGGTGGACCTACGAGGGGCCCGAGCGGACGTGTCGGAGGACATGGCCCACGCCTGGCGGGCGCTGGTCGCGGCGGCCCGCCGCACGGTGTCGGACGGACTGGTCGTCGGCACCTCCGGCAACGTGTCCGTACGCGTGGGCGACACCGTGCTCGTCACCCCCTCGGGCGTCCCTTACGAACGGCTCACGGACGACGACGTCACCGGCGTCGACCTGGACGGCCGGCAGGTGCTCGGCACCCTGGTGCCGACCAGCGAGCTGCCCATGCACCTCGCGGTCTACCGCAGCACCGACGCGGGCGCCGTCGTCCACACCCACGCCGTGCACGCGACGGCCGTCTCGACCCTCGTCACCGAGCTCCCGCTGATCCACTACATGGCCGGCGCGCTCGGCGGGCCCGTCCGCGTGGCCCCGTACGCCGCGTACGGCACCGAGGAGCTGGCCGGGAACATGCTGCGCGCCCTCGCCGGCCGCACCGGCTGCCTGCTGCGCAACCACGGCACGGTCACCTACGGCGCCACCCTCGACCAGGCCTACGACCGCACGGCCCAACTGGAGTGGATGTGCCGTGTGTGGCTGGCGGCGTCCTGCGTCCCCGGCCTGACACCGGCTCTGCTGACGCCGGAGCAACTGGCGGAGGCGGGGGAGCGGCTGCGGGCGTACGGACAGCCGGGGCAGGGATCGGGATAGGGCAGGGGCAGGGGCAGGGATGGGGATGGGGATGGGGATGGGACAGGGACAGGGACAGGGATAGGCAGGGACAGGGACAGGGGGCAGGGGCGGGCCCCCGGGCAGGGACCGGGGACGGCGCGGGACGGCAGCCCCGTGTGCGGGCCGCGCGGGAATGAACGCCGCTCTTCATGGAACCCGCGCGGACATGTCACGCCGACCCTCCGTCCCACTGGCCGGTGACCGGGTGCGCCAGGACACTGGAGCCGTGCCCACTGTCAAAGCGACGGCCGCGGCCGTCACCGCAGCCCTGGCGGCCGGCGCGGCGAGCGTCGCCGCGGGCCGGCTCGCCAGCGACGCCGCGCTCAAGGCGCTCCCGGGCCGGCCCCTGCCCACCGAACCCCGGCTCACCGTGCACGGCACGGCCGCCGGCCAGATCAGCCTCACCCGGGACCTCGCCTCCCTGCGCCCGGGCACCTACGGCCTGGCCGGCAACGGTTCCCACGCGGTGGTGGGCCCCGTCCTGCCCACCGCCCCGCACCGGCCCGACACCGTCGTGCGCCGGCTGGAGCGCGTCACCCACGGCACCCTGCACAGCGGCGACAAGGTGTGGCTCACCCCGAACCTGCACGTCGGCAACCCGCGCACCGCCCTCGGCATCGAGCACGCCGACGTCGACGTACCGGGCGAACTCGGCCCCCTGCCCGCCTGGTTCGTGCCCGGGGTGCGCGAGACCTGGTTGATCGCGGTGCACGGCCTGGGCGGCACCCGCGAACTCCCCATGAACATCCTGGGGTTCCTCCACCGCCGGCACTTCCCGGTGCTGGCCCTCGCGTACCGCGGCGACCTCGGCGCGCCCCGTCCGCCGGACGGACTGAACCACCTCGGCGAGACCGAGTGGCGGGACCTGGACGCGGCGATCCGCTACGCCGTGCGGTACGGGGCCGAGCGGATCGTTCTGCACGGCTGGTCCACCGGCGCCACGATGGCGCTGCGCGCCGCCACCCGCTCGGCGGTGCGCGACCGGATCGCCGGACTGGTGCTGGACTCCCCGGTGCTCAACTGGGAGGTGACGCTGCGGGCCCTGGCCCGGGCGCGGCACACCCCGGGCCCGCTGCTGCCGCTCGCGGTGCGCGCCGCGCAGGGGCGCACCGGTCTGTACGGCGACCGCCTGGCCGAGACGACGGGCCCGGAGGGGCTCACGGTACCGACGCTGATCTTCCACGGCCCGGGCGACCAGGTGGCTCCCTGGCAGCTCTCCCGCCGCCTCGCCGAACGCCGTCCCAACCTGGTCGCGCTGCACACGGTGCCGAACGCTCCGCACGGCGCGATGTGGAACGCGGACCCCGAGGGGTACGAGGAAGCCCTGCGACGCTTCCTGACACCGCTGATGTGAGGGGGGCCGGTTCCGTTTCGCCCCGTGTCACTCGCCCCGGGACCGGCGTCGGGACAGGTCTCCGGGACCATTCGTAACCGGCCGGATGGTGCCCCGTCGGCGTCCTGCCGGCCCTGCCTTGGCCTTCTCGATCGCCCGCCGTGACATTCCGTTTGGGTTTTCCGACCGTCAACCGGAAGACTGCACCCGTGACGTCCCGTATCCCGCGCGACTCCAGGCTTCGCATCGTCCGCCCACGACCCCTGGCCGCCGCCCCCCGAGCCGTGAACCAGCGGCACTCGCGCCGCCCCGCCCCGCGCCCCCCGGAGGGCACTCCGGCACCCGCGGAGCTGGCCAGAATGGCGCGCTCCCGTCTGGCCGGGGCGGCCCGCGTCGCCCGGTGGGCGGACGCCGCCCTCGGGCCCGGCCGCGGGGGGCCGACCACCGACGACAAGGCCACCCTCTCCGACGCGACCGCAGAAAGGGCGGCCGCCGATCTGGGCCTGACCGCCGCTCAGGTCCGCGCCGACTGGGACACCGCCCGGCTCGCCGGCCTCATCGAGGTGCACGGCGACATCGCCCGGCCCGGCTGGCGGCTGCGCGCCTGGAACCGCGACGACAGCGCCGTCCTGCGCGGCTGGGTGGCCCTCTTCGACGCCTGGTCGCTCGCCTGCCCGGAACCGGAGGGCCACGAGGCGGCCGCCGTCGCCGAGGTCGTCTCGGCCATGCCGCAGGTCCTGTCCTTCCTCCAGCTCTCCGCCGGCCCCGTCCCCGTCGAGCAGCTCCTCGACCTCCTCAGGCAACGCGTCACCGAACTGCGCACCGACCGCTGCGAGGTCCCCTACGACCCCGACGCCGCCCTTGCCGGCCCGGCGCTGGACGGTGCCACGACCGCGGCCTCCGGGCCCCAGGCCGCGGCCGAGGGACCCACCGCCGCACCGGGTGCCGCCCCCGGCCCGGAGACCGGCCTTCGCACGGCCCCCGCCCCCCGGCCCACCGCAGTCTCCGACTCCGACGGTGGTGCCACGTCTGGGGCCTCCGCCTCCGCGGACCCGGCTACCGGGCCCGCCACCGTGCTGGGCGCCGTCCCCGGGCGGCAGACGGGCCTCCGGGCGGCCCCTGCCGTCGGGCCCACCGCCGTCTCCGACCCTGACAGTGCGAAGGCCCCGGCGCCGGAAGGTGCCACGGCCGCCTCCGCGCCTGGCCCCGGTGCCGGTCTCGGCCCGGAGGACGGGGCGTCGGCCTCGGCAATCCACGGGCCCGAGTCCGCCTCGCCGGCGCCCGACGGTGCCGGCGCCGCCGCTCCAGCGTCCGGGGCGCAGGCCCAGGTGCCGGGCGGTCCGGCCGCGGCCGTCTCCGGGGCCGAGGGTGGGAGGGCCCCGGCGCCCGGCGGTGCCGCTGCCGCCGTTCGCGAGGCGGGGGGCGCCGTGGGGCCACTGGCCGATGCCGCCGCCGAGGGCACCGCGCTGGCGCCCCTCCTCGACTGGGCCCTGCGGGCCCTCGCGGCGGTGGGGGCGCTGACCGACGGGGACGGGCAGGCCACACTCACCCCGCTCGGGAGCTGGGCGGTGTGGGTGAAGCTGGAGCAGATCTGCGTGGCCGCGCAGAGCCCCGCCGGGAACATCGAGCAGTCGGCCGAGGACATGCTCCGCGGCTGCGCGCAGCTGCGGCCCAACGCGGCCCGGGCCGAGTACCGCGCCTGGCTCGCCGCCCGGCCCGTCGGCAGCGCCGTCACCGAGCTGCTCGGCGCCGCCCGCGGGGAGGACGCCCTGCTGCGCGGGCTCGCCTTCGAGGCGCTGCGCGTCGTCGGCGCGCCCGCCGAGCCCGACGTACGGGCCGTGCTCGACGAGCCGGCGCTCAGGCCGTACGCCCTGCTGTGGCTCGCCGAGCACGACGGCGTCGACGCGGAGGACGCCCACGAGGTGCTCACCCGCGAGGAGGCCACGTGGCTGTGGGTGGACACCGCCGCCGCGGTCACCGACCACGGCGAGGCCTCGATGCTCGTACGGCACCTGGAGGCCGCGGTGCAGCCCACCGTCCCGATGCTGCTCGACGAGGTGCGCACCGTGGGCCACCCCCGCACCGTGCAGGTGCTGGTCGCGCTCGCCGCCGCGCACCCCGACCCGGCGCTGGCCAAGGCCGTCCGCCGGGCGGCCTTCCAGGTCCACACCGGCGGCAGCTAGTGCCGCGGCAGGCAACGTTCGCCCGTCAAGGAGCGGCGTCCGGTGCGTGCCCTGGGGGTTCCCCCTGCTCGAAGAGCTTGGGGGGTGCCGGCTGGAAGTCCTCGTAGTGGACGTACCTGGGCTTTCACCCGGTGCGGCGAGCGGGGTCCCCCCTTCCCCTCTGCTCGAAGAGCTCGGGGGAGCGTGCCGGGCGTCGCGACGGGGCGAGCGTTGCCTGCCGGAGCACTGGTCTCCCGGGCCGCCGGGGCGGTCAGCCCTCGACGCGGGGGGCGTACGTGCCGAAGCTCCAGATGTTGCCCTCGACGTCCCGGGCCATGTAGTCCCGGGAGCCGTAGTCCTGGTCCGTCGGGGGCATCAGGATCTCCGCCCCGTGGTCCGCCGCGCGCCGGTGGTGGGCGTCCACGTCGTCCACCACGACGTACACCCCCGTGGGGCCCGCGCCGCGCATCGCCTCGTCGAAGCGGCCGCCGCGGCCCTTCGAGCCCAGCATCACCGCGCCGTTGCCCTGCACCAGTTCGGCGTGGTGCACGAGGCCGTCCTCCCCCTCGTACACCACGAGTTCCGTGAAGCCGAAGGCCTCCGTCAGCTGCTTGACGGCCGCCTTGGCGTCCGCGTACAGCAGCGTCGGGTAGATGCTCGGGCGTTCGCCGGCCGTGTCCGCCATGCCGATCACTTCCTCGTGAGTCGGTTCGCACCGAGGAGTCCGGTGCGCCGCCCAGTCTGGCACCGGCCACCGACAACGCCCTGGCGCGAACACCCGGAAAAGCGCTTGCCCACCCCCGTTAGACTGTCCCCCATGGCCATTCTCCTCGCGCATTAGACGGCGGGTACGTCCTCAGCCGCCCACCCGCCACCCCTCCCCCAAGCTCTTCCAGCAGGGGGCACCCCAGCCCTGGAGTCTGTCCGTGATCTCCGCTTCCGGCATCGAGCTGCGCGCCGGTGCCCGCGTCCTCATCGAGTCCGCCACCTTTCGCGTCGCCAAGGGCGACCGCATCGGCCTGGTCGGCCGCAACGGCGCCGGCAAGACCACCCTCACCAAGGTCCTGGCCGGCGAGGGCATCCCCGCCGCCGGCACCGTCACCCGGTCCGGTGAGGTCGGCTACCTCCCGCAGGATCCCCGCACCGGCGACCTCGACGTGCTGGCCCGCGACCGCGTCCTCTCCGCGCGCGGCCTGGACGTGCTGATCCGCAGGATGCGCGAGAACGAGCAGCGCATCGCGACCGGCAAGGGCTCCACCCGTGAGAAGGCGCTCAAGCAGTACGAGCGGCAGGAGACCGAGTTCCTCACCAAGGGCGGGTACGCCGCCGAGGCCGAGGCCGCCACCATCGCCGCCGCGCTCAACCTGCCCGACCGGGTGCTCGGCCAGCCCCTGCACACCCTCTCCGGCGGTCAGCGCCGCCGGATCGAGCTGGCCCGGATCCTGTTCTCCGACGCCGACACCCTGCTCCTCGACGAGCCCACCAACCACCTCGACGCCGACTCGATCATCTGGCTGCGCGACTACCTGAAGACCTACCGCGGCGGCTTCATCGTCATCTCCCACGACGTCGACCTGGTCGAGACGGTCGTCAACAAGGTGTTCTACCTGGACGCCAACCGCGCGCAGATCGACGTCTACAACATGGGCTGGAAGCTCTACCAGCAGCAGCGCGAGGCCGACGAGAAGCGCCGCAAGCGGGAGCGGGCCAACGCCGAGAAGAAGGCCGCCGCGCTCAACGCGCAGGCCGACAAGATGCGCGCCAAGGCCACCAAGACGGTCGCCGCGCAGAACATGGCCCGCCGCGCGGACAAGCTGCTCAGCGGCCTGGAAGCGGTCCGCCAGTCCGACAAGGTCGCCAAGCTCCGCTTCCCGGAGCCGGCGCCCTGTGGCAGGACGCCGCTGACCGCCGAGGGCCTGTCGAAGTCGTACGGCTCCCTGGAGATCTTCACCGACGTCGACCTGGCCATCGACAAGGGCTCCCGAGTCGTCATCCTCGGCCTGAACGGCGCGGGCAAGACCACGCTGCTGCGCCTGCTGGGCGGGGTGGAGAAGCCCGACACCGGCCGGGTCGTCGAGGGCCACGGCCTCAAGCTCGGCTACTACGCCCAGGAGCACGAGACCCTGGACGCGGACCGCACGGTGCTGGAGAACATGCGCTCGGCCGCTCCCGACATGGACCTCGTCGAGGTCCGCAAGGTGCTGGGCTCGTTCCTGTTCTCCGGCGACGACGTCGACAAGCCGGCCGGGGTCCTCTCCGGCGGTGAGAAGACCCGCCTGGCACTGGCGACCCTGGTCGTCTCCTCCGCCAACGTCCTGCTCCTCGACGAGCCCACCAACAACCTCGACCCGGCCAGCCGCGAGGAGATCCTCGGCGCGCTGCGCACGTACAAGGGCGCCGTCGTCCTCGTCACGCACGACGAGGGCGCGGTCGAGGCGCTGCAACCGGAGCGGATCATCCTGCTGCCCGACGGCGTCGAGGACCTGTGGGGCGCGGACTACGCGGACCTCGTCGCCCTCGCTTGACCGAACAAGTGATCAACGGCGTATGGATCATTCGGCCCATCCGTGATCCATCATCTGTGTGAGATCTCCTCGTATCGAGGTGTGTCCTCCATCGATTTCGCGGCCGAGCCCTTATGTGCCAAGGGCTCGGCCGCCGTACGCCGCTGACCAGGGACTTCGCGGAAGAACCCGATCGGCGGTACGGCCACCGAGGCGCGGAAGAGCGGATTCCGCTTGTGGGGATGTGCTCCTGTCGTCACGGGTGGGTCTCACGGACCTTGCCGAATGGGTGGCCATCGGGCCCCGGAGGGGTGATCATGAGGGGACCAGAGCGCACTTCCCATGAGGAGGCACGGGTGGCCGAGACTCTGAAGAAGGGCAGCCGGGTGACCGGCGCCGCGCGCGACAAGCTCGCGGCAGACCTGAAGAAGAAGTACGACGCCGGTGCGAGCATTCGGGCGTTGGCCGAGGAAACCGGCCGCTCGTATGGCTTCGTCCATCGGATGCTCAGCGAGTCGGGTGTCACGCTCCGTGGGCGTGGCGGGGCGACGCGGGGCAAGAAGGCCCCGTCGGCCTGAAACCGCGGGCGGCCCGTCGGCTTTCGAGTGACCACCCGGTCGGTTCTCCGATCGGCCGGATGGTTACTGTGCAGTCACTTATGATGCCCGCAGGGCATCCAGGATGACCGCACCCGTCGGAGGCGCACCATGGCTTCGCCCGAGCACGACCTCGATCCGGTACTCGACAAGGACGGCGTACGGCTCACCGTCGACGACGCGATCGCCACGGTGACGCTGACCAACCCGGCCAAGCGCAACGCGCAGAGCCCGGCTCTGTGGCGGGCGCTCACCGAGGCCGGGCGGCTGCTGCCGGGCTCCGTCCGCGTCGTGCTGCTGCGCGGCGAGGGCAAGTCCTTCTCCGCGGGGCTCGACCGGCAGGCGTTCACGCCCGAGGGCTTCGACGGCGAGCCGTCGTTCATCGACCTCGCGCGTGGCTCCGACGCCGAGCTGGACGCGACCATCGCCGAGTACCAGGAGGCGTTCACCTGGTGGCGGCGCAACGACATCGTGTCCGTCGCCGCGGTCCAGGGGCACGCCATCGGGGCGGGCTTCCAACTGGCGCTGGCCTGTGATCTGCGCGTCGTCGCGGACGACGTGCAGTTCGCCATGCGCGAGACCAGCCTCGGGCTGGTGCCGGACCTCACCGGCACGCATCCGCTGGTGGGGCTGATCGGCCATGCCCGCGCGCTGGAGATCTGCCTCACCGGTCGGTACGTGGGTGCCGCCGAGGCGGTGAACACCGGGCTGGCGAACCTCGCCGTGCCCGCGGACCAGCTCGACGCGACGGTACGGGACCTGGCCGCGGCGCTCCTGGCCGCGCCCCGTGACGCCGTGGTCGAGACCAAGGCGCTGCTGCGCGGTGCCCAGGCACGGTCGTACGAGGAGCAGCGTGTCGCCGAACGCGAGGCGCAGGCCCGTCGCCTGCGGGACCTCGCCGGCGCCGGCGACTGACACCGACGCCGCACCGGGCGCGCGATCGTGCCGGTCCGCCTACCGTGGTTCGGGACGACGACCGAAAGGACGTACGGCGATGACCACGGAACAGGACCGGACGAGGACCCCCGAGGGCGAGCGGGAGGTACCGGAGACCACCGCGACCCGCAAAGCACAGGCGACCCGGCGCGGCCTGGGAGAGCCGGCCACCCGGGGACGGACCACCATCGCCGACGGGGTCGTGGAGAAGATCGCCGGGATGGCCGCACGCGACGTGGTCGGTGTGAGCGCCATGGGCAGCGGGTTCTCCCGGACCTTCGGGGCCGTGCGCGACCGCGTCCCGGGCGGTACGAAGTCGGTGACCCGCGGGGTGAAGGCCGAGGTCGGCGAGGTGCAGACCGCGCTCGACCTGGAGATCGTCGTCGACTACGGCGTGTCGATCATCGAGGTGGCGCGGGCGGTCCGGGAGAACGTGATCGCGTCGGTGGAGCGGATGACAGGTCTCGAGGTCGTCGAGGTCAACATCGCCGTCAGCGACGTACAGCTGCCGGAGGAAGAAGAAGAGGAGGTCGAGCCGCGCATCCAGTGACCCGTCGGCACCACGCCACCGAGGGACCAATCACGCCACTGAGGGACCAATGACGATGGGCGACCGGAAGACGGCCCGGCGACGGCCGAGGAGTTGAGGAGCGCGCAATGAGCATGGCCGTGGTCGGCATGATCGCCGGTATGGCGCTGGGCTTCGCCGGGTACTTCGGCGGCTTCGGCGCCTTCCTGCTGGTGGCGGCCCTGGGCGCCGTCGGCTTCGTCGTCGGCCGGTTCCTGGAGGGGGACCTGGAACTCGGCGACTTCTTCCGCCCCCGTGACCACCGCCGGAGGTGACCCGCGGTGAGCGGTGGGAACAGCGAGCCGGGCACCACCCCGGCCGACCTGCTGCCCGGCGAGCGCGGCGCGACGACGATCGCCGACCGTGTCGTCGCCAAGATCGCCGCGCGAGCGGCCCGCGAAGCGCTCGGCCCCCTGCCATCGGACGCCGCGCCACCGCACGCCACGGTGGTGGTGCGCCACGACGTCGCACGCGTCCGGATCGTCCTCGACCTCGCCTACCCGGCCGACATCGGCGCGTGCTGCCGTGCGGTGCGTCGCCAAGTGGTCGAGCGGGTAGGCGCGTTGGTGGGAATGCAGGTGCCGGAGGTCGCAGTCCGGGTCGAACGGCTGCACCTGGCACCCGCGTACGGCGCGGCACAGGGGAGGACGCGATGAGCGAGCCCCAGGGCTCCGAGGGCACCACGCAGCGCCTGCCGGTCATCGAGAACGAGAAGGACGACACCCTCGGGCGGCCCGCCGCCCCGGACACCGACGGCTCGCCGCCCGTCCAGGACGGCGCGGACGGCCGCAGCGGCCGCTTCTGGTCGGCACGCCGGGTGCCCGCGGGCATCGTCGCGCTGTTGCTCCTGATCGTGGCGGGCGCCTTCCTGTACGACATCGCGGCCGTCCGCGCCGGCCGGCTCGGCCTGGGCTGGCGCCGGGAGCTGGCCCGGCAGCTGGCGCAGCGGCCGCTGGACGACACCTGGGTGCTCGTCGGCGCGGGCGTCACCGCGGTCCTCGGCCTGTGGCTGATCGTGCTGGCGGCCACTCCGGGGCTGCGCCGCCTGCTGCCCATGCGGCGCACCCACCCCGACGTACGGGCCGGGCTGCACCGGGACGCCGCCGCGCTGGTGCTGCGCGACCGGGCCATGGAGATCGCCGGAGTGCGGTCGGTGCGCGTACGGCTGCGCCGCCGCAGGGCCGACGTCCGCGCGGTCGCGCACTTCCGTGCGCTGGAGGAGGTGCGCGCCGACCTGGACACCGTGCTCACCGAGGCGGTCGCGGGGCTGGGCCTGGCCCGGGCGCCCGCCCTGTCGGTGTGCGTCGCGCGGCCCGGGCGGAAGGGGTGAGGACGTGCTCAGGATCGTCAACCGGGTGCTGACCGGGCTCGTCGGGCTGGTGCTGCTGGTGGTGGGCGGGTCGGTGCTCGCCGTGGGGCTGGGCGTACGGCCGCCCTCGTGGTGGATCCACGGCGGCCGGCACGACGTACTGCTGAGCAGCGCCGAGCGGACGCGGTGGCGGGAGGCCGGCTGGTGGTGGCCCGCCGTTCTCGCCGCCCTGGCCGTCCTGGTGCTGCTGGCCCTGTGGTGGCTGGTCGTGGTGGTGCGCCGGCGGCGGCTCGCCGAGGTGGTCGTCGACACCGGGGACGGCGAGGCGGCCCTGCTGCGGGGCCGGGCCCTGGAGGGCGTCCTGGCCGCGGACGCCGAGCAGCCGGACGGCGTCGCCCGCGCCCAGGTCCGTCTGACCGGCCGCCGCGGCGCCCCCAGGACCCATGTGCAGCTCCTCCTGGAACCCCACGTGGACCCGGGAGCGGCCCTGGACCACCTCACCGGCCAGGCACTCGCCCACGCCCGGGACTCCGCCAACCTCACGGCGCTTGTGGCGGAGGTGAGGCTGAGCGCGGTCAGGCACCGTGCGGAACGGGTGAGCTGACCCGCCCGCGGCCCCGGCGTCCCGGCCGCGCCGCGCTCAGAACCCGTGCCGGGCCCCGCCGTCCACCGGCAGCATCACACCGGTGATGTAGGACGCCGCGGGCGACAGCAGGAACGCGGCCGCCCGGCCGAACTCCTCCGGCGCCCCGTACCGCCGCAGCGGCACCCGCGACTCGGCGGCCGCCCGTGTCGCCTCCGGATCCGCGGACAGCGCGTCCAGCTCGCGCACGCGGTCCGTGTCGATGCGGCCCGGCAGCACACCCACGACCCGGATGCCCCGCGGTCCCAGCTCGTCGGCGAGGGACTTGGCGAACCCGGCCAGACCGGGCCGCAGCCCGTTGGAGATGGTCAGCCCCGGGATCGGCTCGTACACGGACCCGGACAGCACGAATCCGACGACCCCGCCCGGCTCCAGCTCGGCCGCCGCCGCGCGGGCGAGCCGCACCGCGCCGAGGAACACCGACTCGAACGCGGCCTGCCACTGCTCGTCGGTGTTGTCAGCGACGAAACCGGCCGGCGGCCCGCCGACGCTCACGAGCACGCCGTGGAAGCCGCCGAAGTGCTCCCGCGCCGCCGCGATCAGCCGCGCAGGCGCCTCGGCGTCCGCGTTGTCCACGGCCACCCCGACGGCGTTCGGGCCCAGCTCGGCCGCCGCCTCGGCGACCCGCTCGCCGTCCCGCCCGGTGATGACCACCTTCGCGCCGTCGGCGACGAGCTCGCGCGCGGTGGCGTTGCCCAGTCCGCGCGTCGAGCCGGTGACGACGTACACCCGATCCTTCAGTCCAAGATCCATGGCCCCTATCCTGCCCGGTCGTCCCGGCACGGGGCGAGGCCGGAGGGGACGTCCAGCGCCTGGGCCTGTCCGGCGGATCGAGTCGGGAGAAAACGGCGGTGGCTGTCAGCCCAGGTGCGCGGGGTTCCGGTGCGTGGGGCTGCAAGGCACAGGAGGGAGTCGACGCGATGGGGGCCCTGCTCGTCAAGAGCTTGGGGGAGTCGGCGACCGACGACAACGCCGCGGATGTGTGTGCCAGACCGGGCGTCACCGACCTGGCCGGTCAGCACACCTCGACCGCGGCGGGTTCCGCCTCCGGCGCCGCTGCCTTCGCCGCCGCCTGCGCGCGCTCACGCGCCTCGCGGCGCAGCAGGACCACCCAGCCGACCGGGATGCCCGCCGTGAACAGCCACCACTGGATGGCGTACGCCAGGTGCGGGCCGATGTCGCCGTGCTCGGGGTCGGGCAGCAGCTGGGGGCTGCCGCCCTGGGACGCGGGCGAGGTGAGCTGGACGTATCCGCCGAGGACCTGCTTCCCGAGCCGCTCGGCCTGCTGCGCGCTGTTGATCAGCATCACCTGGCGGTCGGGCAGGCCCTTGACGTCCTTGATGCCGCTCTCCGCGGTCGTCTCGTCGGGCATCAGCCGGCCGGTGACGGTGATCTCTCCGCGCGGGGGCGCCGGGATCTTCGGGAACGCCGTCTGCGAGGCGTCCGCGGGGACCCAGCCCCGGTTGACCAGGAGGATCCTGCCGTCGTCCAGGACGAAGGGGGTCAGCACGTGGTAGCCGACATCGCCGTCGGCGTTGGTGCGGCGGCGCACGACCTCCTCGTCCGCGGTGTCGAAGTGCCCCTTGGCGGTGACCCTGCGGTACAGGTCGGCGTGCTTGACCGTGGCGCCGGGCGAGGTCAGCGACTCGGCCGGCACCGGCTGCGCGGCCAGTGACTCGGCGATCACCTTGTTCAGCGCGACCTTGTGCTCATGGCGGTGCAACTGCCAGAAACCCAGCCGGATCATCGTCGGGACCAGCGCGATCGCGACGACGGTGAGGATCACCCACTGGCGGGTCAACAGGAAGCGGTACACCCCACGACGGTACCTCTGCGGCCGTGGGGTGTTTTCGGCAGGGGTGTCCTCAAACGCGGTCGACGATTCCGACCCTCCCCTCGGCGCGGGCGCAGTGCGCCCCGCAGTACCAGTGGCCCTCGGCCTCGACGCCCTGACCGATGATCTGGACACGACAGTGCTCGCAGATCGGTGCCATGCGGTGGATCGCGCAGGCGAAGCAGTCGAAGACGTGCACCGATCCCTGGGCGTGCACCTCGAAGGTCATTCCGTAGTCATTGCCGCATACTTCACATCTCGCCATGCGCCACAGGGTGAGCCGTGGCCGCAGCGCGGGCGAGCGGACCGTGGGCGAGTCGCCCGGTAATCACCCGTACGCCCGTCAGCGGCTCTCCGCCGGTTCCACGTCCCCGAGCAACTGCCCGAACGCCGCCTCGTCCACCACCGGAGTGCCGTACTGGCGTGCCTTGACCGCCTTCGACGTGCCCGAGTCCGGGTCGTTGGTCACCAGCAGGCTGGTGAGCCGGGACAGGCTGGTGGACACGTGCAGCCCGGCCTCGGTGGCCCGGTCCTCCAGCAGTTCCCGGTCGGTGGAGGTGTCGCCGGAGAAGGCCACCCGCATGCCCTGCTTGAGGCGCTTGCCCTCCTCGTAGCGGCCCGGGTTGGGGTACGGGCACGCGGGCCGTTTGCGTGAGGGGCGCCAACTGCCCGAGCGGTAGCCGCCGTAGCCGCCCGACTGCTGCCGGGGCACCGGCCGGTCCGACCACTCCGTCAGCGGCCGGCACTCCAGCAGCGGCAGCCGCACCCCGCCCGCCGCCGCGGCCCGCAGGCTCGGCCGGAACGCCTCGGCCAGCACGCGCGCGTCGTCCAGCGCGTGGTGCGCCCGCTGCTGCACGACGCCGAAGTGCGCCGCCAGCGACTCCAGCTTGTGGTTGGGCAGCGGCAGGTCCAGCTCCTTGGCGAGCGCGATGGTGCACAGCCGCTGCCGCACCGGCGCCTCACGTTTCGCGCGCGCGTACTCCCGCGCGATCATCTGCCAGTCGAACACCGCGTTGTGCGCGACGAGCACCCGGCCCGCCAGCCGCACGGCGAACTCCTCCGCGATGTCCGCGAACAGCGGGGCGCCCTCCAGGGCCTCGCTCGTCAGTCCGTGGATCCACACCGGCCCCGGGTCCCGCTCGGGGTTGACCAGCGTGTACCAGTGGTCCTCGACCTCGCCGCGCGCGTCCAGCCGGTAGACCGCCGCGGAGATGATGCGGTCGTCCCGGGCCAGGCCGGTGGTCTCCACGTCAACGACCGCGTATCCCTTCGGATACGCGGCCGGCCACGGTGTGGGGGACAACCCTGCGAGCGTGCGGTCTTCGAGCATGGTCACTGAGGATACGGGTCACGACTGACAGCCTCGCCCACCGGTCGCCCCGCGGAGCCGGTGAACGGCCTCCGGCAGGACCGGGGGCGTGCCTGACGGGACATCAGGGCCGTGCGCCCGGCGGCGGAAGCCCGAGCGGGCAGGGCCCACCGGAGCCGAGCGGTGCGGGGACAGGGCGGACGAACCGTGCGATCCTCCGTCCTGTGACGGAACCAACGCATGACGAGGCGCACGGCGGCGCGCTCGGCGCGCGGCTCAACTGGCTGCGGGCGGCCGTCCTCGGTGCCAACGACGGCATCGTGTCCACCGCCGGACTCGTCGTCGGCGTGGCCGGTGCGACGGGCTCCCGTTCGGCACTGCTGACCGCGGGACTGGCCGGGCTGCTCGCCGGTTCGATGTCGATGGCGGCGGGGGAGTACGTGTCGGTGTCGACCCAGCGGGACTCGGAGATGGCCGCGCTCGCCATGGAGAGACGGGAGCTGCGCGAGGAGCCCGAGGCGGAGCTGCGGGAGCTGACCGACCTGCTCCAGGCGCGCGGACTCTCGCTTGACGTGGCCAGGGAAGCGGCGGAACAGCTCACCGAGCGGGACGCGCTGCGGGCACACGCGAGCGTGGAGCTCGGCATCAACCCCGACGAGCTGACCAACCCGTGGCACGCGGCCGGGGCGAGCTTCCTGGCGTTCACCGTGGGCGCGCTGCTCCCCCTGCTGGCGATCGTGCTGCCGCCGGCGGCCTGGCGGTTGGGCGTCACCGTGCCGTCCGTCCTGGCCGCCCTCGTCCTCACCGGCTGGAGCAGCGCTCGCCTGGGGGCGGCCAGGCCCGGCCGGGCGGTGCTGCGGAACGTGGCCGGCGGGGCGCTGGCCATGGCGGTGACCTATGTGGCGGGAACCTTGCTGGGTGCGGTGGGGGTCTGACCCACCTTCGCGCACCGGGCCGGCCGAGTCCGTTCACCAGCGGATCGGCAGCGGCAGCGCCGTCAGCAGTCCGGACACCGTGACGACCGCGCCGAGGACGGCGACCTCGGCCCGCGCGGGGGCGCACGCGGTCAGCGGGTCGGGTGCCCGCCGCAGCCGGATCCGGGCCCACAGGGCGAGCAGGGCGACGCCGGCCACGAGGATCACCTTGGCGAGCAGGGTGCGGCCGTAGGCCGTCGCCGTCAACTGGTGCAGCACCGTGTCCGCCGGCATCCGGCGCAGCGCGCTGCACACACCCGTCGCGGTCACCCCGGCGAGCGCGGCGGCCGCCACGCGCGCGTAGCGGCCCAGCAGAGCGGCACCCGCGGCCGCCCCGCGCCACAGTCGCAGCGTGCGCAGCACGTGCAGCAGACCGCCCACCCACAGCGCGGCGCAGACCAGGTGCACGACGGTCAGCGCGGAGCCGAGGCGCGGGGTGCTCTCGGCCCCGGGGTGCGTGCGCAGCGCCTCGGCCACGACCACCGCGGCGAGCGGCCACAACTGCGTCGCGGGGCGCCGGGAGACCGCGCACAGGCCGGTGACGAGGAACGCGTTGACCTCCAGCAGGGCCAGTGCCCCGTCCCGGGTCCGGTGGAGGCCGCCCAGGTCGATCTGGGCCGGGTCGTGCGGCACCAGGTTGCCGGTGGCCACCACGGAAGCGAGGCCCAGGGCGGCGAGGAAACCGGCGGCGGCCGCGTAGAGGGCCCAACTGCGCGGAAGTTCGGCCGGGGCCCCGGGCAGGCGGGCGGCCGGCCGGTTCACGAACAACTCGCCGACGGGGACGCAGACCGCCGCGAACAGCACTGTCCGCAGGACCGCTGTGCCGCCGACGCCGGGGGCCGCCGCCTCCCCGGTGCCGTGCAGGGCGGCGGACGGACCGAGCAGGGGTATGAGCGCTGCGAGCGCCACCAGGACGAGGACGGCGACGGTCCGGACCGTCGCGCCGCGCCGCCCCGTCCCTCGTGCCTCCTCCGTCCCGGCGGCCGGTCGTATGAGCGTCACGCAACGATCTTCGCCAGCCACCCCGAACGGGGCAAGCGCGCGCGACCAAGTGGGGGAGCACGGTTCCGCCCACGCCGTCTTGCCGCGCCCCGTCCCGGCGACTTCGCGCGCTCCGTCCCGGGCGACACCCGGCGTCACGTGCCGTCAGGTGCCCGCGCGCCGCCCGTCTCGGTCAGACCCAGCGTGGCGCGGCCGCGCCCCAGGGCTCCGGCGGCCGGGACCAGCCGGACGGGGCGTCGGTGAAGGCGACCGGCGAGCGTGCGTGGCGCAGACGGCCGATCCGGCTGGTCGTCTCGCCGAGCCAGGGGCCGGGGCTGTCGTACGCGGAGCCCTGCACGGCGTTCGCCGCCGGGATCGGCCCGGCACCGGTCCGCGTCAGCCAGGACGCCGTGCGTGCCAGGGACAGCCGTACGACCCGGGTGCCGCCCTCCTGCGTCTGCTCGGTCAGGGCGCGCAGCACCGCCGCCGCCAGCAGATAGCCCGTGCCGTGGTCGAGGGCCTGCGCGGGCAGGGCGCCGGGCTGCTCGGGCGAACCCTCGATCGCGGCGATGCCGGTGGCGACCTGTACGAGGCTGTCGAAGCCCCGGCGCCCGCCCCACGGCCCGTATCCGCCCCACGCCGACAGCCGTGCCACGACCAGGCCGGGCCGGCGCTCGGCCAGCGCCTCGGCAGAGAGCCCGAACCGGTCCAGGGCTCCCGGCCGGTACCCGGTGACCACGACGTCCGCCTCGGCGAGCAGTTCCTCGAAGACCGCCCGGTCCGCTGCGAGATCCAGCGTCGCCGACCGCTTTCCGAACCCGGTGTCCGTGTGCAGGTCGGTCGTCTCGGGCAGGTCCGGCGCGTCCAGGCGCAGCACGTCCGCGCCCAGCAGGGCGAGCGTGCGGGTGGCGACGGGACCCGCGAGGACCCGGGTCAGATCGAGAACACGCAGTCCGGCGGCGGGCAGCAGGGGAGCGCTCGGCACCGGCGCGAGTACGCGCGCGTGTGCCTCGTCCAGCCGCTCCCGCTCGACCAGCGGCCGGGCGGCCACCGCGGCACCCTGCTCGTGCGCGGCCCATTCCTCGGGGGTGCGCAGCGCGACGGCGAGGCCTCCGGCCGCGTACACGGCCTCCTCGACCTCCCGCGCGGACCGCCCGGCGAGCACGGACGCCACCCGGTCCACGTCGTCCTGCACGTCCAGCGCGCGGAGCAACCGCTCCCTGTGGTGCGGGTAGTTGGCGTGCGTACGCACCCAGCCGTCCGCCGTCCGCCAGAACCGCGACAGCGGCGCGAAGGCGACGGGCGCCTTTCCGCCCACCCGCAGGTGCCGCTCGCTCGCGAAGGCCGTGGCCACGGCGCCGTCGTCCCCCCGAACCGCCGGCACCGCGGCGAGCCCCGCCCGCCGTGCGCCGAGTTCGGCGGCGGCCAGGGCGCAGACACACACGCATGTGCGTGCCAGATCCCGTACGGGAAGGCGCGCCGGAAGCGCGCCTTCCCGCTGCACGGTGGTGACCCGCGACAGGAGGGCGGGATCGCCGCCCAGCGCGGACCACGCGAAGGTGTTGTCAGTCATGACCGCACTATGCAGGGCTGACCGACATCTCCCGTGTCTACTTGGTCACGGCGTTGAGGGCGTTGACGACGCCCTCGCCGTAGAAGGCGTTCTTGCCGTCGCCGCCCTGGCACACGGCGTCGATCTTGCCGTCGCCGTTGATGTCGTACGGGGCCGTGCACTCCTTCTTGTCGGCACCCTGGGCCAGCAGCTCCTTGACCTGGTTCGGCCTGGCCTCCGGGTGGGTCGACTTGATGAGCGCGGCGACGGCGGCGGCGTGCGGCGAGGCCATCGACGTGCCGGCCATGTAGCCGTACCCGCCGCCCGGCAGAGTGCTGTAAATGCGGCCGTCGGTGGCGGGAGCGTCGGGCGCCTGGTAGCGGGTCGAGTCGCCGCCGGGCGCGGCGATGTCGATGACGCCCTGGCCGTAGTTGGAGAAGGACGACTTGATGCCCTTGGCGCCGACGGAGGCGACCGTGACGACGCCCGGCAGCTGCGCCGGGATGTCCAGGCACTTCTTCGGGTCGATCGTGCGGGTCGTCTCGGTCGAGTCGTTCGGGCTGACCACGTCGAGGATCGACTTGCCGGCCAGGTCCCAGTTGTCGTTGCCTGCGGCCGCGACGTTGACCGTGCCCTTGCCCTCCGCGTACTTGGTGGCGCGCGACACGGCCTCCACCAGAGCCTTCTGGTCGAGGTCGTCCCCGCAGTTGAACTGCCACGGGTCGGTGTAGTAGCTGTTGTTGGTGATGTCCACGCCGTGCTCGGCGGCCCAGACGAAGCCGCAGACCACGGCCTCCGTGTAGAACCAGCCGCCGGGCGTCGACACCTTGATGCCGGACACCTTCACACCCGGGGCGACACCGACGACGCCCTTGCCGTCCTTCGCGGCGGCGATCTCACCGGCGACGTGCGTGCCGTGCGGGCTCTCGCCCTTGTTCGGCCGCCAGGCACCGTCGGCCGTGTTCGGCTTGCCCGACACGCAGTTCACGGACGCCGCCCGGTCGAAGTTGTGCTCGAGGTCCTCGTGGGTGTCGTCCACACCGGTGTCGATGACGCCGACCGTGACGTCACGGCTGCCCAACGTGACCTCGTGGGCCTTGTCCGCCTTGATCATCGGCAGGTCCCACTGCAGTCCCTGCAGCGGCTCCTGACCGGGGGTGGCCGCCTCGGCCACCGCCTGCATCTCCGCGTCGGTGAGCACCTCCGGTGCCCACATCTCCGTGGTCCTCTGCGGGGACAGCGGAGCGGTCCGCGTGGCACCGGCCGACTCGACCCCCTGGTTCTTGCGTATCTCCTTGGCGAAGCCGGCGTTCTTCGAGTGGACGACGATGACGCCGATCTGGTCGTAGGCGATGACGACCGAGCCGCCGGCCTCGCCGATCGCCTTCTGCACGGCCGCGGAGCTGTGCCCGGCGCGGACGTTGACGACGTAGCTCAGCGCGTCCCCGTCGGCGGCGGAGACGCTCTGCGCGGCGGTCACCTGCGGACCGTCCTCGGTGGCGGACGCCACGTTCGGCAGGAACGCGAGAGCGGAGGCGACGGCCATGCCGAGCGGGATGGTGACGGTACGCCGGGTGAGGCGAACGCTCATGTGGACTCCAGTGTTTCGAACCATTGCAGTGCGGCATGCGACACGCATGCGAAACGTGGGGGGAGTATGTGGAAGTGACGGGCCGTGCCGGTCACTTGACCGCGTGGAGCGCGTTGACTACGCCGAAGCCGTAGAACCCGTTGCGGTACTTGTTGCCCTCGCAGAAGGACTCGACGGTGCCGTTGCCGTCCGGGTCGTAGGGCTCGACCGGGCATCCGGGGTTGTCCGCCTGGGCCTTGAGCAGGGCCTGCAACTGGGCGGGCGTGGCCTTCGGATGCGTCGACTTCAGCAGCGCCGCGACACCGGCGACGTGCGGGGCCGCCATCGACGTTCCCTGCAGGTAGGCGTACTCGCCGTTCGGCATCGTGGACAGGATGCGGCCGTTGCCCGACGGGGTGCCGGGGATCTGGTACCTGTCGCCGCCCGGCGCGGCGACGTCGATGACGCCGTCGCCGTAGTTGGAGTAGTACGACTTGAGGTTCTGCACGCCGGTGGCGCTGACCGTCACCACACCCGGCAACTGCGCCGGGACGTCGAGGCACTTCCCCGGGTCGATCGTGCGGGTCACCTCGGTCGAGTCGTTCGGGCTGGAGGTGTCCTCGATCGCCTCGGCGGCCAGGTCGTGGTTGGAGTTGCCCGCCGAGGCCACGTGCAGGGTGCCCTTGCCCTGCGCGTACAGCTGAGCCCGGTTGACGGCGTCGAGGATGGCCCTCTGGTCCGCCTCGTCGGGGCAGTTGTACTTCCACGGGTCCACGTAGTAGCTGTTGTTGGTGATCTCGACGCCGTGGTCGGCGGCGAACACGAAGGCGCAGACGACGCTCTCGGCGTAGAACAGCTGGTCCTCGTCCGGCTGGGCGACCGTGATGCCCGCGACCCGCACACCGGGCGCCACGCCCGCGACCCCGATGCCGTTGCGGGCCGCGGCTATCTCGCCTGCCACATGCGTGCCGTGGTAGTGGTCCGCGTCCACCGGCCGCCAGGAGCCGTACGTGGTGTCCGCCTTGCCGCTGACACAGTTCGCGGACTGGGAGGGGGAGAAGTTCTGCTCGAGGTCCTCGTGGGTGTCGTCGACGCCGGTGTCGATCACGGCGACGGTGACCTCCGGGCTGCCCGGGTTGATCGCGGCGGCCTTGTCGGCGCCGATGGCCCGCAGGTCCCACTGCTCGTCCTCGAACGGCTCGAGGGGTACCGAGCCCTTCTGCTGCTGCGCCGTCCCGGCGGCCTTCTCCAGCTTCGCGACCTCGGACTTGGACAGGTACTGCGCCGCGCCCTCGTCCGTGGTCCCGGACGCGCTCAGCGGCGCGGTGCGGGTGGCACCCGCCGACTGCACCCCGCGCACTTCGCGCATCTGCTTGCCGAAGTCCGGGTTCGCGGAGCGGACGACGATGACGCCGATCTTGTCGTACGTCATGACGATGTTCCCGCCGGCCGCGGCGATCGCCCGCTGTACGCCGGCGACCGTCTGACGGTCCGTCGTGGTGTTGACGACGTACGACATGGTGGGCGCGTCCTTCGCCTCCGCCGCCGAGGCCGCTCGGGGCGCCGCCGACGCCGCCGAGGGCAGGAAGCCGAGTGACGCGGTCAGCGACAGCGCGACCGGTACGGCCAGGGCGAGGCGGCGTCTGGAACGCAGATGAGCCATGGGGTCTCCACATCATCCGGGTGCAGACCTGCGGGGCTACAGATGGCAGCACAGGCAGGTACATGACGGGTCGTGAAAGCTGAAACTATCTCGCCGCCTTGCTCACCAGCAATGACTTGGCAATGACTTGTTCAGGCCGGTTGCGAAACAACCAACAGGACTTGAACCGGTCACCGCGTGGCGCCGTGGACCTTGGGCGGGGAACCCGAGCACGATCGGGCCCCTGCCCAACCGCATCCGACACGCGAGGAGACCGAAGTGGCCACCGAGACACCGCCACCCTCGAAGACCCAGGCCCCACTCCCGACCACCGAGGAGTTCGTCGCGGTGCGGGACAGCGCGGAGTTCGGTGAACTGCGCCGTTCCTACCGATCCTTCGCCTTCCCGCTGACCGTCGCCTTCACCGCCTGGTACCTGCTGTACGTGCTGCTCTCCAACTACGCCGGCGGCTTCATGGGCACCAAGCTCTTCGGCAACATCAACGTCGCACTCGTCCTGGGCCTCGCCCAGTTCCTCACCACGTTCCTCATCGCCTGGTGGTACGCGCGGCACGCCGCCGCCAAGCTCGACCCCAAGGCCGAGGCCATCAAGTCCCGGATGGAGGACGCAGCATGAGCCCCGCGATCACTCTCGCCGCCGGAGAGGCGAGCGAGCACCGGCCGCTGATCATCACCCTGTTCGCGGTGTTCGTCGTCGCGACCCTCGTCATCACCGTCTGGGCCGGCCGGCAGACCAAGGACGCCGCCGACTTCTACGCCGGCGGCCGGCAGTTCACCGGCTTCCAGAACGGCCTCGCCGTCTCCGGCGACTACATGTCCGCCGCGTCCTTCCTCGGCATCGCCGGCGCCATCGCGCTGTTCGGCTACGACGGCTTCCTGTACTCCATCGGCTTCCTCGTCGCCTGGCTGGTCGCCCTGCTCCTGGTCGCCGAACCACTGCGCAACTCCGGCCGGTACACCATGGGCGACGTACTGGCCTACCGGATGCGCCAGCGCCCGGTCCGCACCGCGGCCGGCACCTCCACCATCATCGTGTCGATCTTCTACCTGCTGGCCCAGATGGCCGGCGCCGGCGTCCTGGTCTCCCTGCTGCTCGGCATCACCAGCGACGGAGGCAAGATCGGCATCGTCGCGCTGGTCGGCGTGCTGATGATCGTCTACGTCACCATCGGCGGCATGAAGGGCACCACCTGGGTGCAGATGGTCAAGGCCGTGCTGCTCATCGCCGGTGCCCTGCTGCTCACCTTCCTGGTCATGCTGAAGTTCAACTTCAACATCTCCGACCTGCTCGGCGAGGCCGCCGCCAACAGCGGCAAGGGCAGCGCCTTCCTGGAGCCCGGACTGAAGTACGGCGCCACGGGCACCACCAAGCTGGACTTCCTCTCCCTCGGCATCGCCCTGGTCCTCGGCACCGCCGGTCTGCCGCACATCCTGATCCGCTTCTACACCGTCCCCACGGCCAAGGCCGCCCGGAAGTCCGTGATCTGGGCGATCGGCCTGATCGGCGCCTTCTACCTGATGACCCTCGCGCTCGGCTTCGGCGCCGCCGCGCTCATCAAGTCCGACGAGATCATCGCCTCCAACAAGGCGGGCAACACCGCCGCACCACTGCTCGCCCTGCACCTCGGCGGAGTCGACTCCAACTGGGGCGCCATCCTGCTGGCCTCCATCTCCGCCGTCGCCTTCGCCACGATCCTCGCCGTCGTCGCGGGCCTGACCCTGGCCTCGTCCTCCTCCTTCGCCCACGACATCTACGCCAACGTCATCAAGAAGGGCACCGCCTCCGAGAAGCAGGAGGTGAACGCGGCCCGCTGGGCGACCGTCGGCATCGGCGCGGTCTCGATCGTCCTGGGCGCCCTGGCCCGCGACCTGAACGTCGCCGGCCTGGTCGCGCTCGCCTTCGCCGTCGCCGCCTCCGCCAACCTGCCCACGATCCTCTACAGCCTGTTCTGGAAGCGGTTCACCACCTCCGGAGCACTGTGGTCGATCTACGGCGGCCTGGTCACCGCGGTCGGCCTGGTGCTGTTCTCGCCGGTGGTGTCGGGCAAGCCGACGTCGATGTTCCCCGACGTCGACTTCCACTGGTTCCCGCTGGAGAACCCGGGCCTCATCTCGATCCCGGTCGGCTTCCTGCTCGGCGTCGTGGGCACCCTCCTGTCCAAGGAGACCCCGGACGACGCCAAGTACGCCGAACTGGAGGTGCGCTCCATGACGGGCACCGGAGCGCACTGAGTGCCCACCCGTGCAAGGCGGCCGCGTCGCGGGGATCGTAGGTCCCTACGACGCGGCCGTGCCGTATCTCGTGACTTTGGGCGCTGTCGTTGTCAGCGGTGTCACGTAGGCTCGCAGATGACGAGAACTTCGAGTGGTACGCCACAGGGATCCGCGACGAGGGAGGGGGCCACATGCTCATCGACACCTACGGCCGGGTGGCCACCGATCTGAGGGTCTCGCTGACCGACCGGTGCAACCTGCGCTGTACGTACTGCATGCCGGAAGAAGGCATGCAGTGGCTGGCCAAGACGACCCTGCTCACCGACGACGAGATCGTCCGCCTGATCGACATAGCCGTCACCATCCTCGGCATCACGGAGGTCCGCTTCACCGGCGGCGAACCCCTGCTGCGCCCCGGCCTGGTCGGCATCGTCGAGCGGGTCGCGGCCCTGGATCCCCGTCCCCGGACGTCCCTCACCACCAACGGCATCGGACTGAGGCGCACCGCGACCGCCCTGAGGAGCGCGGGCCTGGACCGGGTCAACGTCTCCCTGGACACCCTGCGCCCGGACGTCTTCAAGGCGCTCACCCGCCGGGACCGGCACCACGACGTCATCGAGGGCCTCGAAGCCGCCCGTGAGGCCGGCCTGACCCCGGTGAAGGTCAACACCGTCCTGATGCGCGACCTGAACGCGGACGAGGCCCCGGACCTGCTGGCCTGGGCGGTGGAGCACGAGTACGAGCTCCGCTTCATCGAGCAGATGCCCCTGGACGCCCAGCACGGCTGGAAACGCGAGGGCATGGTGACCGCGGCCGAGATCCTCGCCTCGCTGCGCACCCGCTTCGCGCTGACCCCGGAGAGCGCCGAGGAGCGCGGCTCGGCCCCGGCCGAGCGCTGGATCGTCGACGGCGGCCCGCACCGCGTCGGCGTCATCGCCTCCGTCACTCGCCCGTTCTGCGCGGCCTGCGACCGCACCCGGCTCACGGCCGACGGCCAGGTCCGCACCTGCTTGTTCGCCACCGAGGAGACCGACCTGCGCGCCGCCCTGCGCTCCGGCGCCTCCGACGAGGAGATCGCCCGCATCTGGCGGGTGGCGATGTGGGGCAAGAAGGCGGGAGCGGGCCTGGACGACCCGTCGTTCGTCCAGCCGGAGCGTCCGATGTCGGCGATCGGCGGCTAGGGCGTGTTTCGAAAGTAGCGCCGTCCGCCCGGAGGGCGGGCCCCGCGGCGTCTGGTGCGGTGCATCGCAAGGCGGAGGGTCGTCCGCGT
>NZ_JBIAXG010000031.1:0-119026 GCF_042896465.1 Streptomyces sp. NPDC001292 | reverse complement strand
GCGACCCGTGTCGAGCAGCGCACCGACTTCGACAAGCTGATCGTCGACGTCGAGACCAAGCAGGCCATGCGTCCCCGTGACGCCATGGCGTCGGCGGGCAAGACCCTGGTGGAGCTGTTCGGTCTCGCCCGCGAGCTCAACATCGACGCCGAGGGCATCGACATGGGCCCGTCCCCCACGGACGCCGCCCTGGCCGCCGACCTGGCGCTGCCGATCGAGGAGCTGGAGCTCACGGTCCGCTCCTACAACTGCCTCAAACGTGAGGGCGTCCACTCGGTGGGTGAGCTCCTGGCGCGCTCCGAGGCCGACCTGCTCGACATCCGCAACTTCGGTGCGAAGTCGATCGACGAGGTCAAGGCGAAGCTGGCCGGCCTGGGCCTGGGCCTGAAGGACAGCCCGCCCGGATTCGACCCGACCGCCGCTGCCTTCGAGGCGGACGATGACGCGAGCACGGGTTTCGTGGAGACCGAGCAGTACTGAGTCTTTCCAATCTCACGTTGAACCTGACGAGGTGCAGTGTGAGGACGGCTTTGACCAGCTCTGTGATCTGGTTGGTGCTGCACCTGCACCGTGGCTTGCGCAGGAGGAGCCAGGACGCACGGTTGTGGGAAGCGCCATCCTCAGCGTGTCTTCACCCTCTTCGAGTTCGTCCGCGCACTCCTCCGGTACCGCCACCACCTTAAGAGTGACTCCGCCTGGTACGGAGGGGTCGCGGACGGGTTGAGCGCTTCCCGCCGCTCACGCTCAGCCGCGGCTCGGGCTTGTGCTGATGGGGTAACGCGCGGCAATGTGGGCAGCGTTCTCCTTTCCGAACTCCTCCTGCAGGTGGGCGTGATAGTCGGTCTCGTCGATTTGTGCCTCCGGGTCGCCGGTCGCGGCCTTCTTGGCCGGCTCCAGGCCGTAGACCCGGCCTCGTTCCTCCTAGCGGTTGATGCCCTGCAGCACCGGGACCCGGGCGGCGAGGGATGCTCGAGTGCCCGGACGCCGCAGGCGGCGGCCGACATGGTGCCGGCCGCCGCCTGGCGACGGGGATTCAGGTTCAGACGCGTGAGGGAGTGAGGCGGCGTCAGCTGGTCGTGCTGCCCGCGACCCACTGGCTCCACGGCATGTTCCAGTCGCTGAGGCCGTTGTCCGGGGCCAGCCTGGTCTTGTCCGCGGAGTTCTTGACGATCACGACGTCACCGATCATCGAGTTGTCGAAGAACCACGCGGCGGGCTGCTTGCCGTCGTCGCCGCCCTTGACGTCCTTCAGGCCCACGCAGCCGTGGCTGGTGTTGACCTTGCCGAAGATCGAGTCGGCACCCCAGTAGTTGCCGTGGATGAACGTGCCCGAGGCGGACAGGCGCATGGCGTGCGGTACGTCCTCGATGTCGTACGCGGGTTTGCCGTCCTTCTTCGTGAGGCCGACGGTCGCACCGTTCATGCGGATCTGCCTGAACTTCTCGGAGATGACCATCTGACCGTTGTACGTCGGGTGCTCCGGGCTGCCGGACGAGATCGGGATGGTTTTGATCGTCCTGCCGTCCCGTACGACGGCCATCTGCTTCGTCTTGGCGTCGACGGTGCTGATCTGGCTCCGGCCGATCTTGAACGTGACCGTCTTCTGGATGCCGTGGAGGTTGAGCTTGACGGTGACGGTGGAGCCGGGCTTCCAGTAGGTCCTGGGGCGGAAGTCCAGGCGGTCGTCGTTGAACCAGTGACCGACGACTTGCTGGCCGCTGCTGGAGCTGACCTGGATCTTCGACTGTACGGCGGCCTTGTTGCTGATCGCCTTGTCGAAGTTGACCGTCACCGGCATGCCCACGCCGACGGTCGAGCCGTCCTCGGGGGAGAGGTGCCCGATGAAGTCGCTGGCCGGCGAGACCGTGTTGATCGTGGCGTTCCCGGTGACGGAGCGGCCCTTGGCGTCCTCGGCCTCTGCGGCGACCTGATACTGGGTGGCCCGCTTCAGCTGACCGTCGGGCTTCCAGGACGTGCCGTCCGCGGAGAGGGTGCCCGGAATCTCGGCACCAGTCGCGACGGCGGTCATGGTCACCTTGGTGAGCTTGCCGTTGCTGACGGTGACCTTGACTGGCTTGCTGATCCCGACGCCGCGGGCACCTTGTGCGGGTGTGATCTTTACTCGGGCGTCGGAAGCATAGTCGGCGGCCGCCTGATCCTCCCGCGCCTGCGATTTCCGGTGGTCCCCGGCGTCGTTGCGGCTGGTGGCAGCGTTGCTGGTACCGCCGAGGGCCGTGAGTGCGAGTACGCCACCGAGTACGCCGGCCACGGCGACCAGCCCAGTGCGTCGTTTACGTACCGTGATCAAACGCTTCTCCCATGCCACTGCACTTTGAATCCCTGGAGCTGGTTGTCGGAAGAGTGAAACCAGCTTTGGAACCACTTATACGCATTCATCCATCCTGAAATGGGTAAAGTGTGGCGAAGGCCACGCGCCATCGCGTGCGTCGCCGAGGCCGTGCTCACGGCCGGACGGCGCGTAGTCGATCTGCTCTCGCCGCCCGGTGCCGGCCATGACGGGTACGAGGTACGCCCCTCGAGCACGAGTTGCTTGAAGCACGGCCGCCTCTGAGTGCCGGACTTGCTACTCGTCGCTGCCCGGCGCCGATTGCGTCGCATGGCCGAGGTCGCCTTCCTGGCAGGCACTCTCCTCGCGCATACGGCGTCGACGCCTGACGTCAGCGCTCCGGACAGCGCCGACGTGGCCGATGACCGAGACGGCCAGGACGCCCGATCCGACTCCCGAGCCGGTCGAGCCCATAACCCCGTCCGAAGCGGTTCCCGCGGCTGCGCCCGAGCGGCCTGCCGCGTCCGTCCGGACCGCGCTCGTTGAGCGCGCCCGCCTCCGCGATATCAAAAGTGGAGGCGGGTCGGAGGTGAGGGGCAAACCGGGGCGTTGCGCAGTCCCGCGCTCCGTCTGCGCCGGCGTACATGAGGGGTCGCCTCATGACGCGGCGGCATCGTGGAGGGCAGGGCATGGACCGGGTCGGGTTTGACCGGGCGCGAGAGGGGTGCGGGGTTTGACCGTGGTTCGCAAAGAGGATGAGCCTCGCTCGAAACCATAGGCTGCGGGCCGTCCCCGGGCATGCGTTCGGTCGGCGGTGGCCAGCACGACGCGGCTGGGTGCGTGGCCACCGGCCGGCTCGACGGTGTGCTCCGTTCGGCTGTATTGCGGTGACTGGCGATTTGGTGGGGCGTTGGTGGTGTATGAGCAGGAGTCGCAGGATGCGGGAGTTGTCAGGGTCGGCAGCTTTCGAGAAGTTACAGGCGCAGTTGGCCCGTGCCGCTGCCGGGATGGCGAGTGGGAAGTCGCGGCGGGAGAAGGCGATCGAGAAGGCGCTTGGCGCTGCCCCTGCGGCACCGGACGACGGCCGCGGTGAGGCTGTGCCGCCCGGCTCGGGCTGAAGTCACTCGCCCTCCTTCTCGCTGGCCCATCGCCGGTCACTGTCGCGGCATTCGGCGATCATCGGCCCGCCGTCGTACGCGGTGCGGCCGGCGGCGAGCCCGGTGACGGTGAGCTGCTGCTCGGAGCTGGGTTCGCGCAGGAAGCGGGCGGCCCCAGGCCCGGCGACGGCGGCTCAGAGGAGGGCGTCGAGGGTGATCGGCAGTTCGCGGAGGCGCTTTCCGGTGGCGTGGTACACGGCGTTGGAGATCGCGGGTGCGATGCCGACCAGGCCGACCTCGCCCACGCCCTTGGTGCCGGTCGCGGTGCCGCGGTCGGGCTCTCCGACGAAGACCACGTCGAGCTCGGGTACGTCGGCGTTCACGGCGACGAGGTAGTCGGCGAACGTACCGTTGGCGATGCGCCCGGTGCGCGGGTCGGTGACGGTGTCCTCGTACAGGGCCATGCCGATGCCGCCGACCGTCCCGCCGATGATCTGGCTCCTGGCCGTCTTCGCGTTGAGGATGCGGCCGCCGTCGATCGCGGAGACCACCCGCGCGACCCGGATGAGGCCGAGGTCGGCGTCGACCCGGACTTCCACGAACTTCGCGCCGTACGCACCGGCGAGAGACATGCCCAGCTCGGTGGCGGCCGGCGGGGTGCTGTTCCCGTTCGCCGTGAGCTCGGACAGCCCGTGCCGGGCGAGGATGTCGACGTACGACTCCCCGCGGTCCGGGCGGCCCGCGAGGTGGACCCGCCCACCGGTGGACTCCACGTCGTCCTGGGACACGCCCAGCAGGGGCGAGTCGGCGTCGCCATGCGCGAGCTCCGCGAACGAGCGCACCAGCCGCCGGCAGGCGTCGTGCACGGCGTTGCCCAGCGCACCGGTCAGGCCGGAGCCGCCCGCCATCATCGAGTTGGGCATGTCCGAGTCGCCCAGGTCGAAGCGGACCAGGTCCAGGGGCAGGCCCAGTTCCTCGGCGGCAAGTTGGGCCATCACGGTGTACGTGCCGGTGCCGATGTCGGTCGCCGCACTGCGCACCAGCGCGCTGCCGTCGCTGTTGACGGTGGCCTGCGCCGCGCAGGGCTGCGCGAAGTAGGGGAACAGCGCGCTCGCCATGCCGTAGCCGACGAGCCAGTTCCCGTCGCGCATGGAGCGCGGCTCGGGGTTCCGGTCGGACCAGCCGAAGCGCCCGGCGCCGACCTCGTAGCACTCCAGGAGCGCCTCGCCGGACCAGGGCAGCCCGTTGCGCGGATCGACGTCCGTGTGGTTGCGCAGCCGCAGCTCCAGGGGGTCCATGCGCAGGGTGTAGGCCAGTTCGTCGAGTGCCGACTCCAGCGCGAAGTTGCCCTGCGCCTCGGCCGGGGCGCGCATGGACGTCGGCACGGCGATGTTGATCCGCGCCTGCCGGTCCCGCGTGATCACGCTGGCGCACCGGTAGGCGAAGGCGGTCGCCGAGGCGAACGGCTCGTAGTCGTTGCCCTCCATGCTCAGGGAGCTGAGGCTGCGGTGGTCGAGGGCGACCAGTTCGCCGTCGCGCGTGGCACCGACGCCGAGCCACTGCACGCCGCTGGGGCGGTGCCCGACCGAGGTGAACATCTGCGGTCGGGTCAGGACCAGCTTGACCGGGCGGTTGAGCACCCGGGCGGCCATGGCGGTCAGGATCACGTGCGGCCACACGCGCAGTCCGGCGCCGAAGCCCCCGCCGACATAGGGCACCAGGACCCGCACCGAGGTCTCGGGGATACCGAAGACCCTGGCGAGGGTGGTGCGGACCATCGACGGCCACTGGCTGGTGTCGTGGACGGTAAGGGTGTCGCCCTCCCACACGGCAAGGGTGGCGAACAGCCCGAGCGGGTTGTTGGTGTTGTCCGCCGTGGTGTACGTAGCCCGGAGGGTCACCTCTGCGGTCTCCAGCGCCGCGGCGGCGTCGCCGCGCGAGTGGTCCATCCCCCACGGGTCGACGAGTTGCTCGGCCCGGGGGTCCTGGAGGTCCAGCAGCGGCTCCGAGGTCTCGTAGTCGGCCCGCACCAGGCGTGCCGCGGCGACGGCCTGCTCCGGGGTCTCGGCCACCACGAAGGCGATGTGCTGTCCGTGGTGGAGGATCCGGTCGTTCCGCAGCGGTGCGGGCGTCGGCTCCCCGAGCACCGTCGTCGGTCCCGTTGCGACCTCCGGGGCGTTCTCGTGGGTGAGTACGGAGAGCACGCCCGGGGAGCTCTCGGCGGCCTCGGTGTGCATGCGGACGATCCGGCCCGCGGCGATGGTGCTCTGCACCACGGCGCCGTAGGCCTGGCCGGGGACGCTGAAGTCCATGGGATACGGGGCGGTGCCGGTGACCTTCCGCGGGCCGTCGACCCGGCTGACGCCCGCACCGACCAGCGGCCTGCTCTCGACGGTGCTCATGCGGTCACTCCTGACACTGTCTGCAGCTGGCGCACCAGTGTGCGCCGGGCGAGCGGCACCTTGAACGCCGTACCCGGGACGGTCCAGGCCTCGCGCATCGTGGCCTCGGCCGCGTCCCGGTACGTGGCCGTCGTGGCCGGCGCGTCGGTCAGCACGTGCTCGGCCTCGTAGGCCCGCCAGGGCTTCGACCCCACCCCGCCCAGTCCGACCCGGGCCTGGCGGATCGTGCCGTCGTCCACGACGAGCAGCACCGCGGCCGAGGTGAGGGCGAACTCGTAGGACATCCGGTCGCGGACCTTGAGGTAGCCCGAGCGGGCGGCCGGCGGCGGAAGCGGGATCTCGACCTTCGTGATCAGCTCGGCGTGCTCCAGCACGTTCTCGCGCTCGGGGCTCTCGTCGGCCGTCAGGTAGAACTCCGTCAGCGGCACGGTCCGACGCTCCGACACCCCCTGGATGTGCACGACCGCGTCGAGCGCCACCAAGGCGACGGCGAGGTCGGAGGCGTGCAGCGCGATGCACCGCTCGCTCACGCCGAGCACGGCGTGCATACGCGCCACGCCCTCCACCGCGGCACAGCCGGAGCCCGGCGTGCGCTTGTTGCACTCGACGACCGTCGGGTCGCGGAAGTAGCGACAGCGGGTGCGCTGCAGCAGGTTGCCCCCGATGGTGGCCATGTTCCGCAGCTGCACCGACGCGCCCAGCAGCAGGGACTCCCGCACCACGGGCAGCCGCTCGACCACCGTGGCGTCGGCGGCCAGCTCCTCCATGCTGGCGAGCGCCCCCACGTGGAGGGACTCGCCGCGGCGCTCGATGCCGTGCAGCGGGAGCCGGGTGATGTCGATCAACCGCGGCGGCTCCAGGACCCCGTCCTTCATCAGGTCGAGTTGCGTCGTGCCGCCCGCCAGGCAGGACGCCGCCGGGTCGTCCGCCAGCAGCTGTACCGCCTCCTGGATGTCGGTGGCCCGTACGTAGTCAAAGCCGCGCATCGGGACCTCCCCCGGACGCCGCCTCGCGTATCGCGGCCACGATGTTGGGATAGGCACCGCAGCGGCACAGGTTGCCGCTCATGAACTCACGGATCTCCTCGTCGGAGCCGGCCCGGCCCTCGGCCATCAGCGCCACCGCGGACATGATCTGCCCCGGCGTGCAGAAGCCGCACTGGAAGCCGTCGTACTCCATGAACGCCTTCTGCACCGGATGCGGCCCGTCGGTGCCGGAGACGCCCTCGATGGTGGTGATCGCCCGACCCTCGGCCTGGGCCGCCAGGGTCAGGCAGGACAGCACTCTCCTGCCGTCCAGGTGGACCGTGCACGCGCCGCAGGCACCCTGGTCGCAGCCCTTCTTCGTGCCCACCAGGCCCAGCCGGTCCCGCAGGGCGTCCAGCAAGGTGACCCGGGTGTCCAGGCGCAGGGTGTACGAACGGCCGTTCACTGTGAGTGTCACGACCCGCTCGGTGACCGCGGGACGGTCGGCCAGGTCCCGTTTGCTCGCCGCGTCCCTCATCGTGTCCTCCTCCGGACGGGTCGGATACGACTCGAGCCCCTCCTGCGGGCGGATCCGGTGAGTTGGTTCGTCGGGCGCCATGAAAGGCGGGAATCGACCTTTTCATGTCAATACATCCGCCTTTCTCCTCAATATACGCTGAATGGGTGTCCCGGCACCGGGTACGGGCCCGCCAGAACTCGGCCGGCCGGCTCAGGCGAGTAGTGCGACCTCCGCCGCAGCGCTGCCGGACGGTGCGGAGTCCGCGCCTCTGGGCGACTGCCCTGAGGTGCGCGCGAAGGTCGAGCGGCTGGAGGGCCGGATCACCCCGAACGCCTGTGCGTTCATGAAGCCACAGATCGCCTTCGGTGAGATCCCCACGGGCACGCCGCCCGCCATCGGCGATCTGAACCACCCCCGGGTGAAGGCCTACCTCGACATCTTCGACGAGGACGCCACCCTCTGGGAGGCGGGCGCCAACTCGCAGCGCGGCCACGACATGATCGGGACGTCCATCGCGCGCTCGCTGCAGCTGGTGCCGGACCTGCGCTACCGGGGCACGGACGTGGTGGCCGACGGCAGCACGATGATGTCCGGCCAGTGGAACGAGGTCACGTTGAAGGGCCGTACGGTGGCCTACCCGCAGATCGCCCGCAATGTGCTCGGCGACGACGGCAAGACGCTCCAAGCCCGGCGGTACTACGACCGTTACGCGCTGTTCCGGGACACCGTCCCGGACCTGGCGCCCAAGGACCTGTTCGAGGGCATCGCGGACAGTGCGGGTCAACGTCCTCTGACGGAGGCGAGTTCTTCAGCGTCTACCGGAGTGTGAATGCCGGGTACCAGGTCATGCACGCCCTTGATGGCCACGTAGACGGCATGTTCGAACCCTTCGGTGAGGTGAGCCGCACGGTGCGAAGCGCTCTGTCCATCCACCCGGGATCAGGGCAGCCGCCGCCCTCTGAAGCCGTCATCGCGGGCTGGCGATGGCAGCTTGCTCCGGTCGACGACAACCTCGACAGCGTGGCTGACGCCGGTGGGGATGCAGCGAGGCACGCGCGCCTGATCAGTCGGTGCACCCGCCGCCGTGGCTGACTTCAAATCTCGTGCCGGCGTCACCGCCGGCCGCGGCAGCCGCCAGCTCCTTCGCTCAGCCAGTGACGTCCAGCTCTGTGTACATGCCGGCCGCGTAGTGGCCCGGGTAATTGCACAACAGCTCATAGCGCCCCGGCCGCAGCGTCACCGTGGTCCAGGCCGCCGCACCGGAGGCGATGCCATCTCCGGCCCCCGTGCCACAGGTGCGCGATGCCTCGCCCAGGCTGCCTGCTTCCGATACCCGACCGTCGGAGCGGATGACACGTTCTCCGGCGGCCTGGCCCGCCGGCAGCCGCAACACGATCACCTCGTGTTTGAGGACTCCGGCATTGACCACCCGCACGGTCACCTTTCCTGCTGGAATCGTCGTGGGCTGGGTTGTCAGGCCCATCATGCCCATGCCGTCCCAGCCGGGACGGCCGTCATTCGGCGCAGGCCAGTTCGGGCCCCTCATCATGCGTCCCATGTCCCATACGGTTACATCCACCACACTGCCTGTCGCAGTCGGTGCGGTGCATCGTGTGCTGTGTGCTCTCCAGGACGCCGGTGCCGTCCTGTGAAAGGCGCCGAACGCGGACATCAAGACCGTCGTGGCGATGCCCAGTACCAAGGCCGCGGCAGCAACGGCGATCACCGATCGCACCTCTCGGCGGCGACGTGGGGTCATCGGTGCTCCCGAAGCAGCGCGAGCCGACGTTTGTACTCGTCCTCGTCGATCTCCCCGCGTGCGAACCGCTCGGCGAGCAGGCTCTCGGCTCGTCGGTCCTGCCACCCACCTTCGCCGGACGGTGGAGGCGGGCCGGGCTGGTGACGCGCACCGGTGAGGTATCGCACCAGTGCGATGAGGGCGACGATCAGGACGGCCCAGAACAGCACCGTGATAACCGTCATGACCAACCAGCCGCCCCAGCTCCACCCGCCGTCGTACCACATCATGCCGATCACTTCCCTCGGCTGACTGCTGCATCAATGCCAGGATGGATCGGTGAGACCTCAGTCGTGCCGGGCCATAGTTCCCGACCGTAGGGCCGAAGGGCCCAACGCCGCATCTGGATTGGCTGTGGTTGCCGTGCAGCAGCGGAGTGCAGCAACCACAGCGAGCTGATTGGCGGGCGGATGCACGTTCCCCGGGGCCGGTCGCGCACCTGAAGCAGGCGGAACGCGGCGACCGACAGGCGTGCGGTCACGATGCATATTCACTCGAAAGGGTTACGTGAAGGGGCAAGGGTGCACGTGTGCGGGTCGCATGGGGAGAGGGTGCTCGTACCCAGAAGTGCCCCGAAGGAGGCATCATGGTCCGCCACTCGATACGTACGCTTCTGGTCGGCCTGTGCACGCTGACGGCCGCGTCCCAGGCGGCTACGGCCGTGGCCCTTGCCGTGCCGGCTGATCAGCACCGGGTGACACACACCGCCACCCGGGCTCTCCGCTCGCAGACTCTCTCCGACGTGACCACAACCATGAAGGGGGAGGCGTACGCCTACGCCGCCTACAGCCTCTTCGCGGCCGAAGCCGACCGCCAGGCTCACCCGGCCGTCGGCAAGCTCTTCCGCAGCACGGCGCAGACCGAGCTGAACGAGCACCTGCGCGAGGCGGCAACCCTGGCCGGCGCCGTCGGATCGAACGCGGCCAACCTGCGCCAGGCCATCAACGGCGAGACCTATGAGCACCAGGTGATGTACCACCGCTTCGCCGACCAGGCCCGCACGGACGGCGACCTCGAGGCCGCCAAGCTGTTCACCGAGATCGCCGCGGACGAGGGCCGTCACCGCGACGCCTACCGCACCGCGCTCACGGTCGTGACCACCGGCCGCGGCACCATCCCGGCGCCGCCGAAGGCTGACACGGTGTCGGTGCCCGCCGGACTGCCGAAGGTGAAGGCCGCCCGCACCCAGGCCAACCTCGACACCGCCCTGCACGGCGAGGCGCTCGCCCACGCCAAGTACATGCTCTACGCCGCCCAGGCCAGACAGACCGGCAACCCTGCACTGGCACGACTCTTCGAGGGCACCGCCGGGGTCGAGTTGCACGAGCACTTCGCCGGCGAAGGAGTCCTGGCCGGCCTGGTCCGCCCGACGAAGAAGAACCTGAGCAAGGCCATCACCGGGGAGCACAACGAAGCGACCACCCTGTACCCGGGGTTCGCCAAGCGGGCCACCGCCGTCGGCGACACCGCCGCCGCCCGCTACTTCCGCGACACCGCCGCGGACGAGGCCAAGCACGCAGCCGCCTTCCAGCAGGCACTCAACCAGCTCCACTGACCGCCCTGGCCGAGCCACGAGACCGGCCGGACACAGAGTCCGGCCGGTCGACGCTCCGGCGCGCAGCGAGTCAACGCACGTGGGGCGTTCTGGGAGTGGTGGTCCACGATGCGAACAGCGCGAGCAGGCGAGCACTCGCGACAGAACTGCCTGAGCCGCCCGGCCCGGGCCGACGCGCATCCCCTCCCCGCCCCCCATGGGGAGGAGCCGCGATGACGCCGCCTGCTCATCACGGGCGTGGCGTACCCCGGTGCCCGTGGGCGCAGCGGTTTCATGGGGCTACTGCTCGGCGGGCATGGACGCCGGACGATCACGAGGCCGGGCTGGTCTCGTCCTTCGTCCGGTCGACCAGGAACCGCGTGGCATCGGACAGGGTGGTCAGGTCCGGGTAGTCCTCCTCGTCGATCCGGATTCCCGTGCGCTCGGACAGCAGCTCCACCAGGCTGAGGAAGTCGAGCGAATCCAGTTCGAGCACGTCACGGAACTTGTCGTCCGGTCCGACCACGGTGAAGTCCGCGTCGGGAACGATCCGGCCGATCGACTCCTCGACCACGGTCCTGGCCTCCGCGTTGTCCAGGGGCTTCATCTGACTCACAGCTCCTCCGGTTTCTGCAGCAGTCGGCCGATCGCCGTCAGGTAGCGTGCCCCTACGGCACCGTCCGTGGCCCGGTGGTCGGCGGCCAGGGTCGCCGTCACCACCGGACGCACGCCGAGCATGCCATCCGAAGCCCAGGGCCGCTCGACAACCGCGCCGAAGCCGACCAGGGCCACCTGAGGCGGATGGATGACACCGAACACCGTCTCCACGCCGAGGTCGCCCAGGCTGGTGACGGTCAAGGTGGCCCCAGTCGTCTCGCTGCCACGCAACCGTCCCCGGCGGGCGCGCTGGACCAGATCCTTGAGACTGGCCATGAGGGCGTCGGGCGGCAGTGTGTCGGCGCGGTGGATGACCGGCGTGAGCAGCCCGCCATGCCGGAGCGACACCGCGACCCCCAGGTTGACCTCGGAACCGGGGACGAACCTGTCGTTCTGCCAGTAGCCGTTGAGACCCGGGACCTCATGCGTCGCCGCCGCGGCGGCCTTCAGCAGCAGGGCCGCCGGCGCGAGGCGGCCGGCAGGCGGACGACCGCGGTTGATGCGGCGCAGCCAGTCCTCGGCCGCCCTGAGGTCGATGGTGGTGGACAGGTAGTAGTGCGGGATCTCCCGCTTGGAGCGGCTCATGAGGTCGGCGATGGCACGGCGCATGGCGTCCGTGGGCTGTTCGCCGTCCCTTCGGCGCTGAGCCGGCCGCTCGGGTTCATCACCCCTGGGCCTCCGGGCACCTGCGCGCATGGCCGTGTGTACGTCCGCCGCTCGAACCGCTCCGCTGTCCCCGGTGCCCCGTACCGCCGTGAGGTCAATACCGAGATCACGGGCGAGCCGCCGTGCGTACGGGGTGGCCCGTACCCTGGGGGCGCGCAGCGGCGGGGCCTGCTCCACGTCGGCACGGGTGATCCGTCCGCCGGGCCCGGTGCCTTGCAGGGTCGTCAGGTCGACGTCCCGCAGCACCGCCAGGTGCCGCACGAGCGGCCCGGCCCCGATGACCGAGGCGCCCCCGGCGGAAAGCTCCGGCGGTGGTTGCGAGGAAGAACCGCCTGTCGAACGTACGGGCTGCCTGGCCGGCTCCTCGCGGGATTCCGCGCGCACCGGCTCCTCGACGGGCCTGGACTCCCGGACCACCTTGCGCGGAGGTTCCGGGCGTTCGTCCGGTGAGACCGGTTCTCGGCCGGTGTCCGCGTGCGTAGGCGTCTTCTGGGAGGGAGCTTCCCCGACCGGCTCGGCGGCCATGGGCGGGACCGCGTCGGCCCTTGCCACTGCCGGCGCCTCGGGAGCGCCCGCCCGTACGCCGGGCGCGGCCTCGCCCTCGATCACCGCGAGCGGTGTCCCCACCGGCACCCGGGCCCCCGGCGGAACGAGCAGCCGTCCCACGGTCCCGGACTCGAAGCACTCGACCTCGATGGCCGCCTTGTCGGTCTCCACGACCGCCACGACGTCGCCCTTGCGGACCTGGTCACCCGGCGTCACGAGCCACTCCTGCAGCACTCCCTCGTCCATGTCCGCGCCGAGTGAGGGCATGGTGAACGCGGCCATCTCAGCCCGACCTCCCGGTGACCGGCTGCCGTCGCGCCTCGTCGGCTCCGGCCGGCACGGGCTCGCCGACCGCGCGGCGCGCGGCTGCGACGATTCCGTCGACCTGCGGCAGCGCGGCCTCCTCCAGCCTGCGCGCGTACGGCACGGGAACTTCGGCGCTGCACACCCGCTCGACGGGGGCGTCGAGGTCGTAGAAGTGCTGCTCGGTGAGGCGCGCCGAGATCTCCGCGGCGAGGCTGCCGGTGCGCCAGCCCTCGTCGATGACGACGGCGCGATGTGTGCGCGCCACCGAATCGCCGATGGTGGCGTCGTCCAGTGGGCGCAGGGTACGCAGGTCGACGACCTCGGCGCTGATGCCGCCGCCGGCGAGATCGTCGGCGGCGGCCAGTGCCTTGGGCAGTGAGCCGCCGTAGGTGATCAGGGTGACGTCCGTGCCCGGTCGGCGGACGGCCGCGCGGTCGATGTCGACAGGTCCCGCGTCGGGGGGCAGGTCACCCGAGACGTTGTACAGGCTGCCGTGCTCGAAGATCAGCGCGGGGTCGGGGTCGGCGAGTGCGGGGGCCAGCATGTACCGGGCGTCGGTGAGGGTCGCCGGGGCCAGGACGCGCAGGCCGGGGATGTGCGCGTACCAGCCCTCCAGGCTGTGCGAGTGCTGGGCCGCGAGTTGCCGTCCCGCGCCCGTGGTCATCCGGATCACGATCGGAACGGGCAGCTGGCCGCCGGACATGTGCAGCAGGGTCGCCGCGTTGTTGAGGATCTGGTCCAGGGCCAGCAGGCTGAAGTTGACCGTCATGATCTCGACGATCGGCCGCAAGCCGCCCAGGGCCGCGCCGATGCCGGCGCCGACGAACGCCGACTCGGACAACGGGGCGTCACGGATCCGCTCGGGCCCGAACTCCTCCAGCAGGCCGAGGCTGACGCCGAAGCAGCCGCCGTACCGGCCCACGTCCTCACCCATCAGGAACACTCGCTCGTCGTTGCGCAGGGCCTCGCGCAGTGCCTCGCGCATCGACTCCCGATAGGTCGTCCTGCGGTTCGAGGGCGCGGCGGGCTCGGCGGTGCGCGTGCGGGTCGCTGTCATGGTCGGCTCGCCTCCACCGGGCTGGTCACGTACTTCAACAGATCCTCGACGGGTTCCTCGGGAGCCTGTGCGGCCGCTTCGACGGCACGGTCGATCTCGGCGGCCAGGCGGTCCTCCAGGGCGGTGCGGGCCTTGTCGGACAGCTCCTTCGACTCCCGCAGCCGCCGGGCGAGCCCTTCGACCGGGTCGCGCTCCTTCCAGTGCTCGATCTCGGCCTTGTCGCGGTAGCGGTCGGGGTCGTACATGGAGTGAGCGCGGAATCGGTAGGTCCGCATCTCCAGGAAGTGCGGTCCGGTGCCGGCACGTATCCCTTCGGCCGCCCGCCGGGCGGCGTCCTCGACGGCGAAGACGTCCATGCCGTCGACTGCCCAGGAGACCATGCCGTACCCGGCGGCCCGCAGCGCGAGATCGGTGTGGGCCTGGTGACGGGCCAGGGCCGTGCCCATCGCGTACAGATTGTTCTCGCAGACCAGCAGCAGGGGCAGTCCCCACAGCGCCGCGAGGTTGGCGGTCTCGTGGAACTCGCCCTCGGCGAAGGCACCGTCACCGAAGAAACAGCAGGTGACACGGTTGCGACTGGTCATGCGGTCGGCGAGGGCGAGGCCGGCTGCCAGAGGCAGCCCGCCGCCGACTATCGCGTTGCCGCCGTAGAAGCGGCGGCCGGCGTCGAACAGGTGCATGGAGCCGCCCCGGCCGCGGCTGCAGCCGGTGACCTTGCCGAACATCTCCGCCATGATCGCCTCGGCCGGAACCCCGCGGGCGAGTGCGTGCCCGTGTTCGCGGTACGTCGACACGACCGCGTCGTCGTCCGTGAGCGCCTCGTTGACGCCGACGGCCACGGCCTCCTCACCGATGTAGAGGTGCATGAAGCCCCGGATGTGCGCGGCGCTGTACAACTCCACGCAGCGTTCCTCGAACCGGCGCACGCGCAGCATCGACTCCAGCAAGGCCAGCCGGTGCGCGGTCTGACGGTTCGGACGAGGGGCGGGCCGCGGTGCGTGCGGCGTGCGGGTGGCGCTCATGCCGACTGTTCCGTCCTTTCCGAGGAGTCCTCCAGCGCGGAGATGTCGCCCTCGGGCAGGCCGAGTTCACGGGCCCGCAGCAGGCGCCGCATGACCTTGCCGCTGCGGGTGTGCGGCAGGTGCTGGTCGAAGGCGATGTCGCGGGGCGCCACGGCCGGGCCCAGCCGGCGCCTGGCGAAAGCCAGCAGGTCCCGTCGCGTCGCGGTCGTCGCGTCGAAGCCCGGCCGCAGCGCGACGAACGCCTTGACGATGTTCCCGGCCACGGGGTCGGGGCGGCCGATGACCCCTGCCTCGGCGACCGCCGGATGCTCCATCAGGGCGCTCTCGACCTCGAACGGCCCGATGAGATGTCCCGCCGACTTGATGACGTCGTCGGCACGCCCGACGAACCAGTACCAGCCGTCCGCGTCACGTCGTACCAGGTCGCCGGTGAGGTACCAGCCGTCCGCGAAGGCGGCGGCGGTGCGCTGTTCATCGTTCAGATACCCGCGGAACATGGACGGCCAGCCGGGCCGGAGCGCCAGCTCGCCCTCCACCCCGGGCTCCTCCAGGACGGTGACGTGCCCGTCGGCGACCTCGGCACGGCCGTCCGGGCCGCGCCGCAGCACCGCCGCCTCCATCCCGGGCAGCGGACGCCCCATCGAGCCGGGGCGGATGTCGCAGGCGGCGAAGTTGGCGATCATGATGGCGCCGGTCTCGGTCTGCCACCAGTTGTCGTGCACCGGCAGTCCGAGCACGTCCCGCCCCCACACCACCGCCTCCGGATTGAGCGGCTCGCCGACCGAAGCGATGAACCGCAGCGCGCTCAGGTCGAACGAGCGCGGCAGGTCGTACGGCCCGGACCTCGGCGTCGTCCGCATCAGCATGCGCAGGGCCGTCGGCGCCGTGTACCAGACGCTCACCCGCTGCTCGGCGAGGATCCGGTACCAGCGGCGGGCGTCGTAGTCGCCCTCGTCCACCACGACCGTCACACCGTGCATGAACGGTGCGACGATCCCGTAGGTCATGCCGGTGACCCAGCCCGGGTCCGCAGTGCACCAGAACACGTCGTCCTGGTGGAGGTCGAGGGCGTACAGCGCGGTCATGTAGTGGGCGACGGCCGCCTCGTGCACGTGCACCGCGCCCTTTGGGGTGCCGGTCGTGCCGCTGGTGAAGTGCAGCAGGGCCATGTCGCGGGGCGAGGTCGGCGGGATGGTGAAGGTGTCGGGGGCGTCGGCCATGAGCGCGGCGAGGGACAGGGTGCCGGGCAGGACGTCCGCGCCCTCGCCGACGATCAGTACGTGGCGCAGACCCGGCAGCGCCGCACGCTGTCCGGCGACCTTCCTGCGATACAGCTCCGGCGTGGTGACCAGGACCCGGGCGTCACTCAGCCGCAGCCGCTGAGCCACCGGGTCCGGTCCGAAGGCGGAGAACAACGGGCACAGGACACTGGTGTTCTTCAGTGTGCCGAGGGCCACGGTGTACAGCTCGGGGCACCGTCCCAGCAGCGTCACCACCCGGTCGCCCCGACCGATCCCGAGCGTACGGAGCACGTTGGCGAACCGTGCCGTGGCACGGGCCAGGTCCCCGTAGGTCACGCAGTTCACGGAGTCGTCCCGCCCGACACAGCGCAGCGCGACCGCCTTCGCGTGGGCCGATGCCGCGTGCCGGTCCACGGCCTCGTGCGCGATGTTGAGTCCCTGCCCGCCTGGCAGCCCCTGCAGCCTGGCTCGCGCCTCCGACCACGAGAAGTCCGCACACTCCTTGTCGTAGTCGCCCAGATTGGGGGCAACCCGGGGAACGGTGTCCTTCCGGATGGTCTCCCACCGCATGCCGGCCCCTCCTTCCTGCGGGCCTTCTTCGACCATCCGTCCGGCCCGCCCCGCCCGCACTGGGCCGAACGGCCCCGGTACCTGGCCGGACGGCTCAGGCCCACGGTCACCGCTTGCCCGAGACTGACGACCAGATCACGTCCCCGGGAGGTGACGCGTATGGCGCCTCCGCTGCGGCTCACGCTGCTGGGCGTGGGCGCCATGGCGTCCCCGCGTTTCGCACCGGCCGGCCTGCTCGTCGCCAGCGGCCGCCATCGTGTCGCCCTCGACGGCGGTCCCGGTGCGGAGCCGCCCGAGGGCCGGCTGGATGCCTGGCTCGTCACCGACGAGCACGCCGAGCTCCGCTCCGCCCTGCGGCGGCTGGCCGCCGAACACGGGCTGGTGCCGCGCATGACGGACATGGACCCCGGCGAGCTGCGCATCCGCGCCCTGCCGGTTGCGCACACCTCCCATCCGACCTGCGGTTACCGCATCGAGGGAGAGGCGGGGGTGGTGGTGTGGGCGCCGGAGTTCTGGACCTTCCCGCCCTGGGCGGCAGAGGCGGACCTGATGTTCGCGGAAGCGTCGGGCTGGGACCGACCCATCCGCTTCCGCGGTGGAGTGGGTGGGCACGCTCCCGTGCGCGATGTCGGCACAGCAGCGGCACGGCACCGGATCGGCCGCCTGGTCTACGCGCACATCGGCCGACCCTGCCTGCGAGCGATGGACGCCGGTCTGACGCCCGAGTACGGGGAGTGGGGTCGGGAGGGCCACACGTACGTACTCCCACCGCACCACCGAGGGAGTTGATCGTCGGCTAGGTCAACAGGACCAATGGACCCCATGGGCTTGCCCGCATGGCTCTGCCGGCACGCCGACGTGGCCGCAGAAGCTGGGGTCGTAGGCCTCGAAGGACGGCAGGTCTCATGCGCTGTCCGCAGTGCCGAAGGAGGTCGGTCGTGGACGCCGACGCCGATGTGAACGTCTCCCCGGCCCTCGCGTCCGACGGGCTCGTCATGGGCAAGGACGGTATGGCCGCGCTCGTGGACGTGCTGGTCCGGCGGGGATTTACCGTGGTCGGCCCCACTGTGCGCGACGGTGCGATCGTGCTGGCGGAGCTGCGGTCGGCCGACGAGCTGCCGTACGGGTGGGGCGTGGAGTTGGAGGCCGGGCAGTATCGGCTGCGGGAGCGGTCGGACGGTGCCGCCTTCGCGAACGCGGCGGGTCCCCAGTCGTGGAAGCCGTTCCTGCATCCGTCGCGGGTGCGGGAGTGGAGCGCCGAGCGGGTCGAGGGCGAGCTGGTCCTCACGGCCGAGCAGGCCGCACCGCCTCGATACGCCTTCCTGGGGGTGCGGCCCTGCGATCTTCGGGCCATCGCCATCCAGGACCGGGTGCTGACCGGTGGGACGTACCGCGACCCCGTCTACGAGGGGAGGCGCTTCGGGGCGCTGCTGATCGTGGTCGAGTGCACGGAGCCCGGCGCCACCTGCTTCTGCGTCTCGATGGGCACCGGGCCCGCTGCCGGTCCCGGCTACGACCTGGTGATGACCGAAGTGGTCGACGGGGACGGGCACCGCTTCTGGATCCGCGGCGGCAGCCAGGAAGGCGAGGAGATCCTGGCCGAGCTGCCCGCGCGTCCGGCCGACCAGGAAACCCGGGAAACGGCGCGCGCGGACGTCACGGCCGCCGCGACCCGCATGGGACGGAGCATGCCCGAAGCGGACCTGCGGGAGCTGATGGCCGGCACGCTCGACGCCCCCCGCTGGGACGACGTCGCCGGGCGGTGCCTGACCTGCGGCAACTGCACCATGGTCTGCCCCACCTGCTTCTGCACCACCACCGAGGACGTCACGGACCTCACCGGCGACCACGCGGAGCGGTGGCGACTGTGGGACTCCTGCTTCGACCTGGACTTCTCCCATCTGCACGGCGGCCCGGTCCGCGCCTCGGCGCGCAGCCGCTACCGGCAGTGGATGACCCACAAACTCGGTACCTGGTACGACCAGTTCGGCTCATCCGGCTGCGTGGGCTGCGGACGGTGCATCGTGTGGTGCCCGGTCGGCATCGACATCACCGAGGAAGCCGCCGCTCTGTACGACTGGACACAGTCCGGCGTACCGCCATCGGAGTCGGAGGAGCGATGACCACCACGCTGCCCCCGCTGCCGTACCGCGTCGCCGACACCTGGGCCGAGACCGGCGACACCCGGTCGATCGAGCTGATACCGGCCGGAGGAGCACTCGCGCCCTTCTCACCGGGGCAGTTCGCGATGATCTACGCCTTCGGGGTCGGCGAGGTGCCCATCTCGGCCAGTGCCCTGCGTGGCCGTCATGGGGGGCTCGTGCACACCGTGCGTGCGGTCGGCGCGGTCTCGACCGCCCTGTACCGTCTGCGCCCGGGGGAAAGCGTCGGACTCAGCGGGCCGTACGGTACCGGCTGGGACCTCGAAGCGGCAGTCGGCCACGATGTGCTGGTGATCGCCGGCGGCCTTGGGCTGGCCCCGCTGCGGCCGGTCGTACACGCGGTCCTGGACCGGCCGGACGTCTACGGCCGGCTCGCGGTCCTGGTGGGCGCCCGAACCCCTGCCGATCTGGTCTACCGGGACGAGATCGAGAGCTGGCGCGGCCCGGCCCGGGTGGAGGTGACCGTCGACCGCGCCGGGCCCGGCTGGCGCGGTGGGGTGGGCGTGGTCACCACGCTCCTCGACCGCCTCGACCTGCGCCCCGAACGGACCTGCGCGCTCGTGTGCGGGCCCGAGGTGATGTTGCGGCACACCGCACGCGCCCTCTTGGTCCGGGGCCTGGTCCCACAGCGCGTTCAGGTGTCCTTGGAACGCAATATGCGCTGCGCCACCGGCCATTGTGGTCACTGCCAGCTCGGCCCGCTCCTGCTGTGCCGCGACGGGCCGGTCGTCGGCTACGACCGCGTTGCACACCTGCTCCTCGTAAGGGAGTTGTGACATGGTCACCGAGTTCGGATCGGCCCCCGACCCACGGCCGGCACTCGCCGTGTGGAAGTTCGCCTCCTGCGACGGCTGCCAACTGACCCTGCTCGACTGCGAGGACGAACTCCTCGGCCTCACCGAACGCGTACGGATCGACCACTTCGTGGAGATGACCCCGGTCGAGGGCGCCGACGGGGAGCGCGCGCGGCCGGACGGCCGGGGGCCGTACGACCTCTCCCTGGTGGAGGGATCGATCACCACCGCCGAGGACGCCGAGCGGATCCGGCACATACGCCGCATCTCCCGCTGCCTGGTGACCATCGGAGCCTGCGCCACCGCGGGCGGCATCCAGGCGCTGCGCAACTTCGCCGACGTCGACGAGTTCCTCGCCGCGGTCTACGCCCGGCCGGAGTACATCGCCACGCTGGAGACCTCGACACCGATCTCGGCCCATGTTCCGGTCGACTTCGAACTGCGCGGCTGCCCCATCGACCGCCGCCAGCTCCTCGAAGTCATCACCGCCTTCCTGGCCCGGCGCAAGCCCCAGATCCCGAGCCACAGTGTCTGCTTCGAGTGCAAGAGGCGGGGGACCACCTGCGTCACCGTGGCCCACGGCACCCCCTGTCTGGGCCCGGTCACGCATGCCGGGTGCGGCGCCATCTGCCCCGCCTACGGGCGCGGCTGCTACGGCTGCTTCGGACCCACGAGCCGACCCAACCTGCGCTCCATGGTCGCGCAGCTGCGCCACGACGGGATGAGCGAGCAGGACATCCGGCGTGTCTTCCGCACCTTCAACGCCACGTCGCCGGAATATGCCCCCGTACCCGACCTTGCGGCCGAGGAGCAGCACAGCCCTCGCGCCGGGAGAGAAACCCGTCCGGAAAGGCCCGCATGAACCATCGCGGAACCCGCGTCCTGCGACTGGACGCGCTGGCCAGGGTGGAAGGCGAAGCGGCCCTCGACCTGCGCATCCAGGAGGGCACCGTCACGGAGACGCGGCTGCGCATCTACGAACCGCCACGCTTCTTCGAGGCTTTCCTGACCGGCCGAGGCCACACCGAACCCCCCGACATCACCGCTCGCATCTGCGGCATCTGCCCCGTCGCCTACCAGATGAGCGCCTGCCAGGCGATCGAGAACGCCTGCGGTGTCACGGTGGACGGCCCTTTGGCGGAACTGCGCCGCCTCCTGTACTGCGGCGAGTGGATCGAGAGCCACACCCTGCACATCTACCTGCTGCACGCCCCGGACTTCCTCGGGCGAGCGGACGTCGTGGAGCTGGCCCGCGACCAACGAGCCGTCGTCGAACGGGGTTTGAGGATCAAACAGGCCGGCAACGCGATCCTCGAACAGCTCGGCGGCCGCCCCATCCATCCCGTCAACGTTCGGGTCGGCGGCTTCTACCGCACGCCGGCACCGGACGAGCTCCGCCCACTGGCGGCACGGCTGCTACAGGCCCGGGAAGACGCGCTGGAGACTGTCCGCTGGGTCGCGGCGTTCGACTTTCCCGACGCCGTGGGCGACCACGACCTCTTCGCACTGCGTGACCCCGGTAGGTACGCCATCGACTCCGGAACGCCGGCAGCCATGGCCGCTCATGACCGCGGCCGGACGCTGCGCGAGTTCCCCCTGGCCGGCTTCGAACAGCACGTCCAGGAAGGGCAGGTACCGCATTCCACCGCTCTGACCGCGACTCTGGACGGCCGCCGCTATCTGACCGGCCCGCTGGCCCGCTACGCGATCAACGGCCGGTGGCTGCACCCCGTGGCCGCCGAGGCCGCGCGGGACGCCGGCCTGGGCGACCCGCTGACCGGCGCCGTCTGCGACAACCCCTTCCGGAGCATCGTCGTACGTGCCGTCGAGGTGGTCCAGGCCGTCGAGGAAGCCCTGCGGATCATCGACGGATACCACCCGCCTCCCCGGCCGGCCATCGAGGTCCCGCCCCGCCAGGGCGTCGGCGCCGGGGCCACCGAGGCGCCCCGAGGTCTGCTGTACCACCGCTACGCCCTCACGGAGGACGGCACGCTCACCGAGGCCCGCATCGTCCCGCCCACGGCCCAGAACCAGACCGCCATCGCGGAGGACGTGCGCCGGGCCGTCCAGGCGCGCCTGGACACGGCCGGGCCCGCCGCTGACGACGAGGAGCTCACCCACCTGTGCGAACGGACCATTCGCAATCACGATCCCTGCATCTCCTGCGCCGCCCACTTCCTCGATGTGACCGTGGAACGCCCATGAGCGGCCGGATCGTGGTGATCGGCGTGGGTAACTCGCTGCGCGGTGACGACGGAGTCGGCCCGGCAGCGGTGGAGGCGTTGCGGGGCCGCGTTCCCGACGGCACCGTCCTGGCCGTCAGCGACGGCGAACCCGCGCGCATGCTCGACCTGTGGAGCGGCGCGGACACGGTGGTCGTGCTGGAAGCCCTCCGAGCCGGGTCGGCCCGGCCGGGGGAGTTGCACACTCTGACGGCGGCGGAAGCGACCGGCCGCACAGCGGGTACGGCGAGCACGCATGCGCTCGGCCTCGGCGAGTGCCTCGCGCTGGCCGAGGCCCTCGGTCAACTGCCGCCGACGCTCGTGGTGCACGCCGTGGAAGTGGCCGACATCGAACTCGGCACGGGTCTGAGCGAAGCGGTGCGATCAGCGCTTCCCGAGCTGATCGACCGCGCCGCCGCCTCCGTACGACGGGCTTACGAACAGAATCGGGGGGCCTAAGGGGCCGGTGGCGTCCCACGAGAGCGCAGACCTGCGCGGTTGCCGTCCTTCGGTGTGCGGTCTCGGCTGCGCCCCGGTTTTGCAGCGAGCCAGGAGTACGGACCCGCGGTGGACGTCCAGCCCTGGTTCGGGACCTCGTCCACATGGTCGATCTCGAAGGGGACCTCCGTCTCCGCTGCCGATGTCGCCGGGATAGGCCGCCCTGGTCGCCCGGTGGAGCCCGACGATGTCGCCGTCGCGCCTCGCGGCGCCGGCCGCCGGGCTTTCGATGACCAGTTGGTCGCTGAGTGAGCTCGCATGATCGCCGCCCTCTCCTCAGAATGGTGCTGTATCCAACCTGCCGCGCGGGACACACCGCCGCACGAAGCGAGAGGTCCCCGTCCGCGAGGTGGGCGGCCCGTATCCGGGAGGCACCATGCACCACCGAACGGTCGAGGAACTCATGACCCAGGACGTCGTCCGGGCGCGGCGTGACACGCCGTTCAAGGAGCTCGTCAGGTTGCTGGAGGAGAACGACGTCACCGCCGTGCCCGTCGTGGACGAGCTGGACCGGCCGATGGGCGTGGTGTCCGAGGCCGACCTGCTGCGGAAGACCACCGACCAGGCCGACCCGTCGGGGAGGACCCCGATCCCGCACTTGGAGGCCTGGGAGCGGGCCAAGGCCGAGGGTTCGCGGGCCGAGGAACTGATGTCCGCTCCCGCGGTGTGCGCGCGGCCGGAGTGGACGGTGGTCGAGGCCGCCCGCCTCATGGAGACCCAGCACGTCAAACGGCTTCCTGTGGTGGACGAGGCGGACCGGCTCCTGGGCATCATCAGCCGTGCTGATCTGCTGCGGATCTTCCTGCGCCGCGACGAGGCCATCCGCGACGAGATCACCGGGGATCTGCTGCGGCGCACCCTGGGGCTCGATCCGAGGGACGTGACCGCGGAAGTGCGCGACGGGCGGGTCACCCTCGCCGGCACCGTGGAGTACAGGAGTCTGATTCCCGTCATCGAGCAGTTGTGCCGTGGCGTCGACGGCGTCGTGTCGGTCTCCGGGAACCTCGCCTACCGCACGGACGGCCCCGGGGACGCACCCACCGGCACCTGAGCAGGGAACGTCGAGTCCGTCGAGGTGTGTCGTTGCGCAGATCCGTCCCGGTTCACACAAGCCGTTCAGCAGTCCGAGGGCTGCTGTGCCGGGGCACCGCCATGCCCTGGATGTCGCGTTCGGCGGCGTTCAACAGTTGGTGGGCGAGGTCGTGCATGGCCCTGCCCGCCGCCGACTCGTCCCCGCCGCCAGCTCGTCGCCTGTCTCCGGCAGGTTCGGTCTGCCGGACTGCGGTGCGCGCTTCCGTGGCCGGTGAGGGCCGTGGTGCCCGTGTCCGGCACCACGTGTGCCTTCGTTGTTCCGTCGTCGTCCTCGAAGGGGTGAAGACATACGCTCTACCTGTCCTGTGCGCGTCATCGCTCTGTCCTTGCCACCGTGCCTGTGGCCTGCTGAACTGCGCGATCGCAGCCGCGCTTGAGGTGAGACGGCGGACGGGCGGGGTGAGTCGGAAACAGGTGGGCGGCCTCCAGCAGGTCGGTGGTCGGCCCCCTGGTCGTCTCACCATGGAACGACAGCGGTCTGCCCTCACAGAGCCGGGAGTCCCTGCTGGGACCGGCGATCGGCCCGAGGAGGCCGGTGACGGTCCGTCTCTCGTCCCGTGGCGATCACCTGTGCGGCACGACGGCGACGGGACACGGCGCGTGATGCAGCAGCGCGTGATTGATCAGGCCCAGCTGCAAGCCCGAATGCCCAAGTCGCCGCCGGGCGCCCACGACCAGCAGATCCGCCGTCGACGCGGCCTCCAACAGGGCCGGGCGCGCCGGTTTCTCCATCAATTGCCGGCTCACCGTGGCGTCCCGATACCTTTCGGCAGGGCGGCGCAGGGCGTCATCGAGCACCTGCGCCGGCGGACGCCGGTGGGCTTCCAGGAACCACGACGGGGCCTGCGGTGTCGTACAGGCACCGGACGGTGCGCTCCAGGCGTGTACCGCCACAAGTCGACAGCCCCGCACATGGGCCTCGCGCAACGCGAAGTCCACCGCCGTGCCGCTGCCCTCCCCGTCCTCGACTCCCACGACGACATTCCCGAACCGGGCGGCGCGATGTTCCGGGCTGCCGCGGACGACGACGACCGGGCAGTCGGCATACGCCGCCACGGCGAGGCTCACCGAGCCCAGGAGCATGCCGGAAAGGTCTCCGTGCCCCCTGGACCCCAGCACCAGCGCGAAGGCGTTGTGTCCCTTGTCGACCAGAGCGGAGGTCGCGTCCTCGTGCGAGACCTCGCTGGACAACGGCACCGCGGGAGCATCCTGCCTGGCACGCGCTGAGGCAGCGCTGATCACGTCGGACGCTTCCTGCTCACCGGCCGCCGCGTGCAGGAGATGGAGCGGGATCCCGTGCCGGGCAGCCTCGTCGGCCGCCCAGTCGACCGCCTCCAGGCTCGCCTTGGATCCGTCGACGCCCACCACCAGGGGAATCCTCACCGCGGCCGTCTCCTCTCGTGGCGGATTCCACGGCTCCGATCGCTCCTCCGCGGGTCCGCACGCGCCGCGGTCGGGGCCGGGGAATCCTCGAATGGGAGAAACTCATCGCGCCCGGTATGCAGGCGACGTCCCGACCGCACACTCGGTCGGACTCGTTCACCGTCCCCTCCAGCTTCTTACGAGACGGAGGCCGCCGCCATGCAACCAGTCGGCACCGTGGGCCTCGACGGCTCGCCCTGTCGCAGCATGCGGGCTGTCCGGTCGTGACCGTGCGCTGCCAGAAGCAGTGAGTCCGTACGTCCTTGGCGGTCCGCGCGCTGACGATGGGGCTCCTGCGGCTTGGGCTGCCGGTCGATGAGTGGTACGTCGTGCCGTCGGTGTGACGGGCTGCGTCGCATGCCGGTCCTGGGGCGACGCTCGCGCCGTGAGGCCTGTCGGTCGGCCGCCTCGCGGAGATCCGCGAGTCAGGGCTCATGCGGGGACGCAGTTTCCGAGGGAGGGCCGGGTGGCTCCTGCAGGACGCTCCAGGCGACCGGACCCAGCAGGTCGGCGAGCCGCCGGAAGACCTCGAGAAACAGGTCGTCGATCGTCAGCACGCCGACCACCCGGCCCGCATCCAGCACCGGAAGCCGGCGGACCCCCGCGCGACGGAAGGACCGGTAGGCCAACTGGAGGTCGTCGGCTGCTTCGATCGTGACGACGCGTGGTGACATGACCGCCTCCACTCGGGCCTCCGTGCCCAGGCCGCCGCCCATGCCCCGTACGGCCAGGTCGCGGTCGGTGACTATGCCGTGCAGTGCTCCGTCCTTGACCACGAGGACAGATCCGACGGCGCACTCGGCCATCCGTCGGGACACCTCGACCAGGGAGACGTGCGGCGGTACGCACACCGCCGGAGCAGTCATCACCTCGGAAACCTTCATGCGACTACTCCTCATGCTCCGATGGGTCCGTCAGAGGACGTCGAGCAGATCGGCCACCGGCCGCCGTGGGCTCGTGTGACCTTCGGGGCCGTAGCCGAGCCGGATCACCATCTGGACGTGCGCCATGGCCGAGACGGGATCGCGGACGGCCCACCGGAGCTCCGGCCATTCCAGGGGCTGGGAAGTGACCGAGGAGACGAGTCCGTCCGTGGTGGCCCGCAGCAGGACCCGCTCCAGCGCCTGACCGGCACGGAGCCAGTCCACCGGCTCGTCGTGGGCCGTACCCAGCAGGGCGATGGTCGGGTTCTTCTCGAAGGGTGCCCAGCCGCGCCCGGGCATCGGCCGGCCGGCGGCGAAGTCACGCACAGGGGCTGAGGCACTGCGTTGCCGAGGACCGAACGCCTCGCCGGGAATGCCATCGGCCGCCCCAGCGGTACCTGCCGGCTCCGTGTGCGTCCACCGCGCCGTCTCCCCGCGCACTTCCGGGTCGAGTGCCTCCCTGCCCTCGGCGTCCCGCACCAACTCGACGATCGACCGCACGTGCCAGGCACCGGGGAACGCCAGCTGCGCGCCCTCGGCGCGGGCCGCTTCGTACAGCCCCTCCCGCACGGCGGCCGGGAGTGCTTCGTCACGGAAGGGAAGGCGGCTGGAGTGACGGCGACGGATCGCAGGGCCCAGCCCGGCGAGCGCCCCGTCGGGTGGTCCGGTGCCGCACAGATCCACCTCGGCGAGGAAGTCCTGGTGGGCCGGGTCGGGCAGCAACCGGACGACTGGCGCCAGCCCTGCCGCGGCGGCGGCCACACGCAGGTTGAGGAGCGCGGCGCCGCACCCCATGCGCAGGCCGCGATTCATGGGGTCTGTTCGCGGGAGCGCGCGCTCCAGATCGGCGTACAGACGCAGGACGCCAGTGTCCCGCAGATAGCGGAAGGCCCAGGGCTGCGCGTTGTGCAGCGAGGGCGCCGCGGCGGCGTCCGCGACGAGCGCCTCGACGGTGTTCACGTCGGGAGGTTCTGCGGTCACGGTGGTCTCCCTTCGTGACGGCCCGGCCGCTTACCCGCGTGTCGGGACGGCGATGACAGGGCAGCCGGCGTGGTGCAGCACGCCTTGGCTGACCGAGCCCAGCAGCAGGCCGGCGAAGCCTCCCCGGCCTCGGGTCCCCACCACCAGGCCCAGAGCATGCGCCGAGGCATCCGTGAGCACCTGGACGGGATGCCCGACGACCACTTCGTGGCGCAGGTCCACCTCGGGGAAGCGGGCGTGGCGGCCCGCCACGATCTCGGAGAGCAACCGGCGGCACTCCTGCTGCGGCTCGTACTTGTCGAAGATCCTGAGCGGCCCCGGCTCCCAGGCGAAAACGGCCCGCAGCTGGGCGCCGCGCAAGGCCGCCTCCTCGAACGCCATATCGACCGCGGCAGCGGAGTGTTCGCTGCCGTCGACGCCGACGACGTAGTACGCGGGGTCCTGGGTGATGTGTTCCGGCTCGGGGACGACCACCAGAGGACAGTGCGTGTGGGCCATCACCGGGAGGGCGACCGACGCGGAGCCGAACACCTCCTGCCTCCGGCCCAGGTGCCGTGATCCCAGCACGACGGCGGTGGCGTCGCGGCTCTGCTCGCGCAGCACCCACACCGGGTCGCCCTCCGCGAGCAGGGCGTCCACCTCGAGCTGCGGGTGCCGGGCCACGACGTAGTCCGTGGCCTCCTCGAGCACCTGCTTCCCGGCCTTGTGCAGCGCCTCGTTCCATTCCTCCCACGACGGCAGGACGTCCCGCCTCCGGTAGCCCCTGGTTGGCACGCCCTCGGCGTGGACCGGGCGCAACGGCAGCCGTCGGCGGGCGGCTTCGTCGGCGGCCCAGGCCACTGCCATCCGGTGGGCCGGATCAGGATCGACGCCCACCACGATCGGCCGGCGGTCACCGGGCCGGGACATGGTCGCCTCCGGTCACCAAATGCCTGATGTACGCATCAGGGCCAGGGAAGTACAGAGTCACCCGTCCGCTGTCGGCCCAGCGCACGTCGTAGGGCGGCCTGCCGTCCGGATGGTGGAGACCGACAATCTCGCCGTCCCGGGCGATGACCCCGGCTGTGGTTCCGCGTACGACGATCTCGTCGCCGACGCGGGCCCGCCTCCAGGCGCCGGTCACTTCGGAGCCGGTACTCGGTACGTCCCGGTCGTTGTTCTTCGCCCGTGCGGGAGCGGACATCGCCCTCGCCTCCTCCCTGCGGTGGCGCGGAGAGGTGCCGCCGATTCCATGGAAGGCCCTGACAAGTGGGACCTGCCAGGGGCCATTGGTCCCTGCGACGGGCCTGCCGACCCTCCGCCGCACGGGCCTGTCACTGCGCGCGGACCGAGAGCGCGGAGGGGTGGGGCACCGCCGTGTCCGGGGGCGCGGCGCGACGCCCCGCGCCCAGACGGGCTTCGATATCGGCTCGCACCGAGGCGGTCAGCTGTTCAAGGGCCCGGGACCGAACCGGTGGGACCGGTTCGGGGTCCTTGATCCGGCGTGCCGATCCGGGCAGACCGGCGATGTCCTCGCGGAATCGCCTGCACGCGTCCTGCCAGCGGTCCGGCGACCACGTCCGACGCCCACCCCGCATGACCGTGCGCAGCAGCGGCTGTGCGGAGTCCGGCGCTTCTTCCAGCGCCAGGGCGATGACGTCGGGCCGTCCGGCGCGGCGGAAGACCTGCTTGCGGCCCGGGGCCGTGACTTTCGCCGAGGACAGCTTCATCACCGGGTGGCCGTCGTACTCGACGAGCTTGTACGCGGCGTCCAGATACGGGGCGTCCGCCGCCACGCCCACACGCGTGCCCACCGCGTACACGTCGATCGGGGCACCGGCGCGTACGAGCCGGTCCACTCCGTACTCGTCGAGTCCGCCGCTGGCAACGATCTGTACGTCGGTCAGCCCGGCGGCGTCCAAAAGGGCGCGTGCCCGCCGCGAGAGTGCGTCGAGGTCGCCGCTGTCCAGGCGGATCGCGCAGCCGGGGCCGCGCCGGAGATCGGTGAGGACCCGGGCGGCGACGCGCACGCCCTGCCCGGTGTCGTAGGTGTCGACGAGGAAGGTGACCGGACCGGGGTGGCAGTGCGCGAAGGCGCGGAACGCCTCCTCCTCGCTGGGGAAAGCCTCGATGTAGGAGTGGGCCATGGTGCCCGAGGCCGGGATGCCCAGGGAGGCGGCAGCGGCGACATTGCTCGTGCCGGCGAAGCCCACCAGGGCGCCCAGCCGGGCGGCCTGCAGCCCGGCCCATGGGCCGTGCGTGCGGCGCAGCGAGAAGTCGACGACCGGCCTGCCGGCGGCGGCCAGTACGCAGCGCGCCGCCTTGGACGCCACCACCGTCTGGTGGCAGAGCTGGTTCAGCAGGTACGTCTCGACGAGCTGTGCCTGCGGCAGTGGGGCGGTCACCTCCAGCAACGGCTCACCGGCGAACACCACATGGCCCTCCGGTATCGCACGCACGTCGCCCTCGAAGGAGAGGCCGAGGAGTGGTTCGAGGGCCTGGACAGGGCGGCGCAGGGCGTCCGCGAACGCTTCGACGTCCTCCTGCTCCATGCGGTAGCGGGCCAGGAAGTCCAAGGCGGACTCCAGGCCCGCGGCGACCAGGAAGCCCCGACCGGGTGGAAGGTCGCGGACGAAGAGGCTGAAGGTGGCCGGGGCACACATGTCCTCCTGGAGATAGGACATGGCCATGGTGACTTCGTAGAGGTCGGTGGTGGTGACGTCGGACATGGTGATCGCCGCCGGTGTCGTGGTGCCTTGGTTTCAGTCTGACCGCGACCGCGGTGGACGAAAGGGACCTCAGACCCCCGTGCATGGGCTGTTCGGCCTCAGCGCCAGGGAGTTCTGCGCGCTGAACTGGAGGTGTCCGTGGAAGGGGCAACAGCTCAGGAGGTACGGCGATGACCGCACTGTCACGCAAGCAGAGGTTCGCGTTCCCCGCGTTCCCGGAGATCCCTGACTGGTTCGAGAACCTTCCGGCCCGGTTCGCCATGCCCACGATGGGCGACCTGTACACGGTCCGGATCGAGGACTACACCGAGGAGGGCCGCTACGTGATGCGGGCGGAGCTTCCGGGCATGTCGCCCGAGGACATCGACGTCTTCATCAGCGACGGCGTGCTGACGGTTCAGGCCGAACGCACCGAGAAGGACGTCACGAAGAATCACAGCGAGATCCGGTACGGCGCGATGAGCCGCAGCGTGTCGCTGCCGCCCGGTGCGGACGAGGACGACGTCAAGGCCGACTACGCCGACGGCATGCTGACCGTCAGCGTGGGCCTGGGTGCCGAGAAGGCGGAGGCGAAGCACGTGGAGGTCCGGCACGGCAAGTGACACCGGCCGACGATTTATGGCGGGCCCCACACGGGCCCGCCGTCGGCGCGCCTTGCGCGGGGTGTCATTGGCCCGTGCGGGTGGAGGCCCAGCGGCGTCGTACCGCTTCTTCGTGTTCGGCCTCCTCCAGCGCCAGTTCCATCGCTGCCAGTTCGTCCTGCAGCCGGGGGATCCAGTGCCGGCGTAGGGCCCGGACCCGCTGCCGCGTCCGTTCGGTTTCGGCGGCCAGTAGTTCGGCGGCCGCTTGGTGGGCGGCAAGGTTCGCCGCGGCGCGGACCGCGGCACGGTAGGCCGTCTCGGCGTGCGCGAGGGCCGTGTTGGGGGCTGTCGGTTCCGCCGGGGAGCGTACGGGGTCCGTCCAGTCCACTTCTGCCGGGTGGCTGACGCCCATCAGTGTGGCCCATGTGACGTCGATGCGCGCCCGGTCCTCGGGCGCCGTCAGGACCAGCGCGTGTTCGCCGCCGAGTAGTACCCCCCGCAGCAGCCAGGTTTCGGCGTCGGCCAGCTTCTTCCGCCACACCCGGCTTGCGTCCTCGGCTGCCCGTCGCGCCGTGTGCTCCCGGTCCAGCAGGAGCCTGAGTTTGCGTTCCAGCAGGTCCGCTCCACGCACGGCCGTGGCGAGACTGCGGCGCAGCCGCAGCCGCCCAGCTCGTCCCGCTGGAACCCGGCGCCTCCGCGGGCTCATCGCGCCTCCTCGTCCTGCGGTGGAGTGTGGGTGCCGAGCAGGTCGGCCGGGAGCATGCCGAGCTGGCTGCGCGGCAGGGTCAGCAGCACCTCCCAGGCCCGGTCAAGGGAATCGTCCAACGACCGGTCCTCGGTGGTGCCCTGCGCGAGGAATCGGTGCCGGAAGGCGTCTTCCAGGTCCAAGTGGCGCAGATCGGTCGGGCTGAGCGCCGACCGTCCGATCAGGTCGGCGAGCTCCGCCACCTGCCGGGACCGGGCCAGAGCGGCGATCAACTGTGCGGCGACGGCCGGATGGTCCGCGCGGGTCCGTCCAGCTCCGGTTCCCTTGCGCATCAGACGTGACAGCGAGGCCAGCGGATCCACGGGCGGATAGGTGCCGACGGCTTGGACATCGGCGGACAGCACGATCTGCCCTTCCGTGATGTAGCCGGTGAGATCGGGGACGGGGTGGGTGATGTCGCCCGCGGGCATGGTGAGCACCGGCACGATGGTGACCGATCCCGGTCGGCCCTTGATCCTGCCGCAGCGTTCGTAAAGGGAGGCGAGGTCGCTGTAGAGGTAGCCGGGGTAGGCCCGCCGGGCCGGTATCTCGCCGCGCGCGGCCGACACCTCGCGCAGCGCCTCGGAGTAGGCCGTCATGTCCGTCATCACCACCAGGACGTGGCGGCCCTCCGTGAACGCCAGGTGTTCGGCGACGGTCAGGGCGAGTCGCGGGGTGAGCAGCCGCTCGATCACCGGGTCGTCGGCGGTGTTGAGGAACAGGACCAGTTCCCGTGCGGCGGAACGCGCGGCCAGCCCTTCGCGGACGAACGCCGTGTCTGCGTGCGTGAGCCCCATGCCGGCGAACACGACCGCGAACGGCTCACCCCCACAGGTCGCCTGAGCCGCGATCTGCACCGCCAGTTCCAAGTGCGGTAGCCCCGCCGCCGAGAACACCGGCAGTTTCTGTCCGCGCACCAGCGTGGTGAGCACGTCCACCGCGCCCACGCCGGTGAGCACCGGTTCGTTCGGCGGTTCCCGGCGTACCGGATTGATCGGCGCGCCGCCGACTGCCGCGTACGACCCGCCGAACACCGGCGGCCCGCCGTCGGCCGGTTCGCCCCGCCCGTCGCACACCCGTCCCAGCCATCCGGTGCCCACCGGGATCCGCAACGGCGTGCCCGAGAAGGCGACCCGGGTGCCGGTGCGGTTCATGCCGGCGGTGTCCTCCAGGACCTGCACCACCGCGAGGTCGCGGTTCACCTCCAGGACCAGCCCGTGCCTTCGTTCACCGGAGTCGAGGACGATCGTGGCGAACTCGTCCCAGCCGACGCCGCCGACCCCTTCGACGACCACCAGCGGGCCGCGCAGTTCCCGCACGCCCGTGTACTCGATGAACTGGGGGCCGGTCATGCCGCTTCCTTGAGCCGGGCCAGCACGGTGTCGCGCGCCGCGGTCACCGGAGCCGTCTCCGCCGGGCCGGCCGTCTCGCGCGCCCGCAGCAGGGGGGTGAAATCGACCGCCTCGACGGCATCCACGGGGGTACCGGAGTCCACCAGCTCCGCACAGCGGTCGATCACCGTCAGCACCGCCTCCACCAGGGCCGCGGTCTTCTCGGGCGTGCTGTAGGCGTCCGCCGGGGACAGCGCGTTCTGCTGGACCGCGGCCTCGCGCAGCAGCCGTCCGGCGAGCACACTGATCCGCTCCCGGGGCGGCAGGGCGGTGATGCCGACCAGTTCGACGAGGTCGGCCAGCCGGTCCGCCTCCGCCAGCTGCCGTGCCACCCGCCCGCGCCGCTCGGCCCACTCGGGGTCGTCGGCCCGCGCGTGCGCGGCGGCCAGCCCGGAGGCGTCCCGGGAGAAGGACTCCGACCAGGACACGGCCGGATAGTGCCGTGCGTAGGCGAGATCGCGGTCCAGGCTCCACAGACACCGCACGAACCGCTCGGTGTGCGCGGTGACGGGCTCGGTGCGGTCGCCGCCCGGTGGGGACACGGCACCGATCACCGTGACGGACCCGTTCGCGCCGCCGAGTGTGCGTACGGCCGCCGCCCGCTCGTAGAACGCGGCCAGTTGGGAGGCGAGCCCTGCCGGATAACCCTCCTCGGCGGGGAGTTCACCCATGCGGGAGGCGAACTCGCGCAGTGCCTCCGCCCAGCGGGACGTCGAGTCGGCGATCAGGACGACATCGAGGCCCATGTCGCGGAAGTACTCCGAAACCGTCGCCCCCGTGTGCACACTCGCCTCACGCGCCATCATCGGCATGTCGGAGGTGTTCGCGATCGTCACGGTCCGCTCCGCCAGACGGCCCCCGGTCCGCGGATCAGTCAGCTCCGACAGCTCCTCCATGACGTCCGCCATCTCGTTGCCGCGCTCGCCGCAGCCGACGTAGACGATCACATCCGCGTCGCACCACTTGGCGATCTGCTGGAGCAGCATGGTCTTGCCGGTGCCGAAGCCACCGGGCACGGCGACCGTGCTGCCCCGCGCCACAGGGAAGAGCAGGTCGACGGCGCGCTGCCCGGTGTTCAGGGGCACGTCCGCCGTCAGTCGCCGCGCGACCGGTCGCGGCCTGCGCACCGGCCACGCCTGCGCCATCCGTACCTCATGCCCGCCCACCACGGCGAGCACGGCGTCCGAGGAGTGCTCGCCCGCCGACGCGATCCGAGTCACCTTGCCCGACAGGTCCGGAGGCACCAGAAGCCGCAGTGGCACGCTCGCGCCGATCTCCCCGAGGACGTCACCGGCCGCGACCCGCGTCCCCTCCGACACCCGTGGTGTGAACGACCAGTCACCGAGGTCCGGTTCGCCAGTCGTCGGCCCGCTTGTGGTGAGAAGGTCGCCGGTGCCGGCCAGAGGGCGCAGCAGACCGTCGAACACACCGCCGAGGAGACCAGGGGCCAACCGCACCGACAGTGGTCGCCCCTGGGGTTCCGCGGGATGGCCGGGGGCCAGCCCGCCGGTGTACTCGTAGGCCTGGACGGTGGCCGTGTCGCCGTGGATGGCGACGACCTCGCCCGGCAGCCGGGCGTCGCCCAGCACGACCAGATCGTGCATGGCGACAGCAGGAGGGCAGGTGATCTCCACGAGGGGACCGGCGACGCGGAGGATCCGGGGGCGGTCCGCCCGGCCGGTTGCCGGAGCACTGCTCGGGACCTGCGCAAGCGGGTCCACGCCAGGTGAGTCCGACGCCTGGTTGCCGACGGCGGTCACGGTGGCCCCCAAAGCGTCTCGGTCTGGAGACCCAGCCTGTCCAGGGCGCGGTCGGCGAGGGCGTCCGCCGACAGATCAACCCGGCGGCCAGGCGTTTCGGCCGTCACTCCGCCCTCCGCGGCGGCCGTGACCCGCGCCTCCGGTCCCAACCGGGCTCGTGCCACCTCCGCCAGGCGCGACTGCGAAACCGCATCCGCAGCCAGCGCCCGCCGCACGCCCGCGCGAACCGCGGCCCTGAGCGCCGTGTAGACCTCGGCGCGGGCCGCGAGTTCCACCGCCCAGGCGTCCTGTGCCGCCCGAACCCGTTCCCGGGCCGCCTCGGCGGCACCGTCGGCCTCGCCGAGTTCCCGGGCCCGCGTGAGCACTGCCTCAGCCGTAGCGCGAGCTGCGCGCACAGTTGCAGCCGCGTCGGCCCGTGTACGGTCCAGGACGGCGTCGGCCGAGGCGCGTGCCGCGCGCAGCAACTCGGCGCGTACGGGGTCCAGCGCATCCAGGGGCGCGGTCATGACGGCAGCACCACCGTCAACGGCCGGGCCGGTTGGGGCGCCGTCGCCGCGTCCCCCAGCACCTCGGCGGCCTCGGCCGTGAGGATCACCAGGCCGACCGTGCCGGGCAGCGTCCGCCAGGCCTCGCGGACGGCGTCCGGTTCCTCCGCGACGAGGACATCGACCCCGGCCAGGGCCAGCCCGCACACGTCGGTTCGTGCGCCGATGGCGGCCACGGTGCCCATCGTCAGGCCTTCGCGATCAACAGGATCGCGACCACCAGCCCGTACACGGCGATGCCCTCCGCCAGACCGACGATGACCATCGCTCGGCCGAACATCTCCGGTCGCTCGCTCAGCGCGGCCAGCGCCGCGGCTCCCGTGTAGGCGACGGCTATCGCGGCTCCTATCGACGCGCCGGCCACCGCGATGGCCGCCCCGATCAAGGCGGATCCGTTGACTCCGCCGGGCGCGGCGGCCTGCGCCGAGGCCTGCGCGGGGCCCGCCAGTGCCGTGGCGAGGACGGCGAAGGCGCCGCCCAGCAGGGCGAGGTTCGTGGCCAGCAGCCAGCGGAAGGCGTGTTTGGTCCGGCGCCGCCGCAGCAGCCGGGCGGCGCCGAGCACCGCGGTCAGGACCGGAAGGACGATCAGCCAGGTGAGCATGGGATCACCTTCGTAGCGGGGTCGGCAGATGCCGCCGGGGAAACGTGCCAGGGACGGAACGGTCGGCCTTCTGTCTCGAAGAGCCGGGAGAAGAGTTCGTAGAACTCCAGCCGCAGGGCCTGCACACCGGCCACCAGGGCCTCCAGGCCGAAGGACACGGCCGTGCCCACGACGAACAGCAGGGCGGCGCCCGTGACTCCGGCGGCGCCACGCCCTGCCAGGGCCGTGGTGCCGCGCCACACCAGACCTGCGAGCGCGGCATGGGTGAGGCCGAAGGCCGCGAGCCTGGCGAACGACAACGTGTTGGTGCCGGTGCGCACGACGACGTCGAACAGCCGCACCGCCGTCTCGGCGAGTCCCGCGCCGCCGCCCGCCGTGGCCCGGAACAGGCCCGACGCCACCAGCGCCAGCCCGGCCACGGCAAGGGCGCCCCCGGCCACGGCCGGGTCCCGCAGGTGCAGGAGCAGGCCCGCCGCGGCCAGAGCGAGCCCCAGATGGAACAGCAGTCCGGCACAACCGGACGCCGCGTACAGTCCCGTGCCCCAGCCGCCCTCCCGCACGCGGTTCACCGCGCCGGCGGCGTGCGCGAGCGCCAGCAGACCGGCCCCGAGCACCACGGCGGCAGCCAGCAGGCGGGTGGGATCCTCCAGCGGGCTCAGCCACAGCACCGGCAGCAGCCCGGTGGGCCCGAAGAACTCGCCGTAGGCGGCGCCAGCGAGCATGGAGGCCGCTCCCGCGCCCGCCAGGAACGGCCACAGCCGGCCCAGCCGGGCCCACCGCCGGAGCCACCCGAGGCGCAACGCGAGCGCGCCGAGCAGCAGCAGCGCCCCGTGCCCCACGTCACCGAACATGATCCCGAACATCGCGACGTAGGCGAGGCCCGCCGGCCACGAGGGGTCGAGGTCCGCGTAGGCGGGCGTGCCGTACGTCGTCACCAGCGGTGTGAAGGAGGCGGTCCGGCCCCGCCGCAGCAGTGTCGGGGGATCGGTTCCGCGCGGGGAGGGCAGCGGCAGCAGCGCGCCGCCCGCCGCGGCCAGCCGCGCCGCGACACGGGGAACCTCGGCGGCCGGGCACCACCCGGCCAGCGCGGCGACCTCCCCACGCCGTACGGCGCCTTCAGCACGCTCCTCCAACTGGGCCTCGCCCGCCAGCAGAGCGACGCTGCCCCGCTGTTCGAGCAGATCGAGATCGGGCGCGGCGGCTGCCAGAACAGCTGGAGCGGCGCTCTCGGGTTCGGCGGTCGTCCCCCGTCCGCGCAACCGCTGCAGCCGCACGGCCGCCGCTCCCGGGGCGGCCTCCTCGGCGCGGTCCAGCTCCACGCAGCCGGCTTCGGCGATACGCACGAGCGTGTCCCGCAGGGCCACTTGCGGCACGACCACCGCCACACGGCGCATCCGGACCGGCGTCACCGCCTCAGACCAGGGCATCGAACGCCTCCCCGGGCCGTCCACTGCGGGCCGCCGATTCCAGCGCCGCCCGCACCCGCCAGGCGTCCACGGACAGCACTGCGACCGCACCGACGACCACCCCGGGCCCGTACCGGCCCTCGCGCAGCATCGCCGCCCCGTCGGACTGCACCGTCCGCCACCAGCGGGCCTCGGCCCGCCACAGCTCGTCCGGCTCGTCGACATCCGCCAGGACCCAACCGGCCGCCGAGGGCAGGTGCTCACGGAATTCCTGGTATGAGGCGGCGGCCGGCGCCCGCGTCCCGAGCAGCCGTGCCGCATCGCGCCGCACGGGTTCCGGAAGAGAGCGGTGGTGTACGAAGAGTTCACGCGCCGCGAGCAGGAGCGCGCGTCCCTGGGCCCAGCGGCGCGCGGACGGTACCGCGACAGCGGTGCGCCGAGCGGCGGCCATCCGCATGCCCGTGAGCAGGGCCCACGGCGTGTCGCCGCCCGGGTCACCCCAGGGTGAGGCGGTGAGGGCCGCGCGCAGTTCCGCGGGCGTCCTGGCACGCTCCAGACTTCGCCAGGCAGTCTCCAGCGCCCCGAGCCGGTACGGCTCGGGCGCCTCCGCGCGGCGACCCTCCGGTGCGGGCAGCCGGGCGACCACGTTGGCGATCTCGAACCCGGCGGCGAGCGGAACGAGCAGGCGAGCACCACCCGGCGGCAGCCATCCGGCCAGAACCCGCAGATGCCACAGTAGGGTGGCGGCCACCGCCCGCTGCGCCTGCGCCAAGCCCGCCGCTGTCCGCGCGTATCGTGCGTACGGCGTCGTGGACAGGCGCCGCAGGGCGTCGTCGAGCGTCCGGCCACGGGCGATCTCCCGCGCCCCACTGGCCCCCGGATACCGGCCGACGAGGGCTTTCGCCCGTACCGCTCCGGCGACCCAACCGGCACTCATGGCTCTCGCGCCCCGCCTGCCAGACGCAGTGCATCGGCCACCGCGCGGTCCACGAGGTACGGCATGCGCTCCACGGCCCGCACGCGGATCGCCGAGGCCGCGCACTCGCTGGCGGCGCGCAGGGCGTCGGCTTCCCGCTGCGCCTCCCGGAGGAGTGGTTCAGCGGCCTGTCCGCGAACGTCCGGGGCTTTTTCCCGCGCGGCCGCCACAAGACGTTCGGCTTCGCGCGAGGCGTCCCGCCGAAGGGCCTCGGCCGCCTCCTGAGCGGCGGCACGGATCCGTGCCGCCTGCTGTTGAACATCCGTCAGTTGGGTGAGGGCAGGCTCCAGTTCCGCGGCACGCTCCGCCGCACGGTCGGCGGGCACGCCCGTGGCGGACGCTCCCGGCGTGCCAGCCGGACGAAACCGCTCCAGGAAGTTCCGCAGGCTCATCGGCGGCCTCCTGCCGATCGGCTGCTCCTTCAGTTTCACCGTTCCTCGTCCGCCCCGCACCGGATAGGGCCGTCACGCCGTTCCACCAGGGCCGTTCGGCTCTTGGCACGGTCAGGGAGAGCGAAAGACTGGGACGGTAGGCAACTCCACGGAGTCAGGAGGCCACCGTGAACGCGCACGAGAACTTCCGCGCAGAGGCCGAGGCCCGGCGGGACGCGCCCTCCAGCCCCTGGAGCCCCGAGGAAACGGCACAGCAGGAGAGGCTGCTCCGTTACCTGGGTGCCGTGGCCACGGCCGCGACGAAGCACGCGGGCACCGCGGCCGAACAGCCCGGCACGGAGGGGCAGGCACCGTCGGCCGCCACGCCCACGCCGCGGCCGGCACTCCCCGAACCCGGGGTGCCTTTGGTCCGGGACGTGATGGACGTGCCCGCCGCCTCCCTCCGCGAAGACCTGCCGTATCGCGACATCGCCCGCTTGCTGGCACGGGAGCAGGCGGGTGCGCTCCCGGTCGTGGACGCCGAGGACCATGTGGTCGGCGTTGTCTCGGAGTCCGATCTGCTGGCGAAGGTCGCCTTCGAGGCCTCCGGTCACCGGCCCGGACACATCGGCAGGCTCCGTGAGCGCCGTATGCACGGCAAGGCCCGTGGTGAGACGGCCGCCGACCTGATGACAAGCCCTGCGATCACGGTGCTGCCCGGCGCGACGGTTGCCGAGGCCGCCTGGCTCGCCGCGCTGTCCCGGTTGAAGCGAATGCCCGTCACCGATCGCAAGGGCCGTCTGGTGGGCGTCGTACGCCGTGACGTGCTGCTGCAGGCGCTGATCAGGGACGATGCCGGCATCCAGACGGAGGTGCAGGCCACGATCGAAGCCTGCTGTCCCCCGGCGGACCGGGAGACCGTGGACGTGACCGTGCACGACGGCATCGTGGAGCTGACCGGGCGGCTGCCCTCGGCGACGATGGCCCGGCTGGTGGCCCAGGTCGAGGAGATCGCCGACGTCGTCGAGGTGAAGAACCTGCTCACCACCGCCTGATCCCGGCCGCCGTCATCGGACCATGGGGAGCGTGGTCCTTGGCGTGGTGTGCAGCCGTGGGGGCCGGATTCGTGCTGAGACCGTCACCGATCAGCGCCAGGATGTCCCGTTCCCGGGGCGACAGGCCGGCCGGTTCGGGCGGCGACGACGGGACATCGGCCGGGTCCGTTCGCAGGGATCGCATGAGCCGGGCGGTCATCGCCGGGTTCAGTCGACGGCCCCAAGGCGACGGTGCGCACTGCCGACATCAGGTCCGAGCCCTTGATCTGCTTGAGGACGTATCGGGACGCGCCGGCCATGCCGGCGTCCAGCAGGGCTTCCCCGTCGTCGAACGAGATCAGCATCGGACACGCCGGCTCCGGCATCCGGTCGCGCAGTTCCCGGCAGACCGAAATGCCGTCGCTGCCGGACAGGCGCACGTCGTGGACGGCGACGTGCGGGCGCAGGGCGGGGCCCGGGCGAGCGCGTGGTCGGCGGGGTCCGCGTCGCCGACCACGGAGATGCCCGGTGCGGCGTAGAGGAGGTCGGCCAGGCCGCGTCGTACGACCTCGTGGTCATCGAGCAGGAACACGCGGATCGGGTCCTGCTCGCTGAAGGTGCGTTCTCGGTCATTGGCGACCCCACGTGCTGCGGACGGTGACAGACCGCCGACTCTCCCGGACGATCATCTGTCGGTGCCGGTTGTACTCGGGCCGACCGGATCCAGTCACCCGTGGCGGCATTCCCTCCGGCTATCGCGTCGTGCTGTCGTGCGCGAGGTCGAATTCCACGTCCACCACCCCTTCGACGGCCCTGACCAGTCGTGCGGCGACAGGGACGAGGGCGGTGTCACGGACCCGGCCGGTGAGCGTCACGACACCGTCGTGCACGTCCACCTGCACCGCCGACGACGGCGGCGGGAAGAGGTACGACGCGACCTCGCGCCGCACCTCCTCGGCGATGTCCTCGTCCCCGCGCAGGAAGACCTTGAGCAGGTCGACCCGGCTGACGACGCCCGCCAGCAGGCCGGCGTCGTCCACCACCGGCAACCTCTTGACCCCCTCGCGCGCCATGATGCGCGCGGCCTCGGCGAGGGTGGCGCTGGTCCGGACCGTGACGGCGGGGCAGGACATGACTTCTCCTGCGGTGAGGCCGCCGGCCTTCGCCACGTTGACGGGCTGACGCCGCTGGAGATAGTTGGCATCGGGGCTGTCCCGGAGTTCCTCCTTGGGCAGCAGGTCGGCCTCGGAGACCACACCCACTACCCGGCCTTCGCCCTCGATCACGGGCAGGGCGCTGACCTGCCAGTCCTGCATCAGCTGCACGATCTCCTTGAAGGGGGCTCGAGGGCCGACGGCGGCAACCGTGTGGGTCATGACATCGCTGACGATGTGCGGGGTGCCGTACATGGTGACTCCGTGAGGGCCTCGATGGGGTGTCCGGCTCCTTCCAGGGTGTGCCGGGAGGCCGGGGACGGGCCAGGGGCCGCCCGGCCTTCGGACGGGCCGTCCGGCCTCCACGCTGCGGAGGGGCGGTCGGTCCCCGATGGGGTCGTGCGGCCCCTGACCCCGACAACACCGCGGCGCCACGTTGGCACCGGAACCCTCAACTCGGGAGGTGGGGCGAGCTGTCGTACAGGCGGGACCGGAAGACCCGGCATCTCGCCCCCGCGTCGAGGGGGCGACGATCACGCGACGGATGCGGGTGGACAGGCGCCCCAGTCTCCGCACGAGCCCGCGAGCCCGCGCCTCAGGAGCTGCGGACGCCGTCGGGACGGCCCCTGCCCCACTGAGAGCTTCCACGGAGCTGCGGCGGGACCCGGTCGATGGCAGGCCGGGCCACCGCGTCTGGTGTCCTTCCTCCACTGCGGTTGCCTCCAGCGTGCGGAGGTGGCGGACCGCGCATGAGCCGAAGGGCCCCCGGCCGGGTCCGGGCGGCCCGTGGTGCCGGGGCCCAAAGGCGCGCACGCTGGGATCAACAGCCCATGAAGGGAGCCGGTGCGATGACCTCCGCCACCACCATGATCACGGCTCTTGAGCCCGTACACCGCGAACGGCTGGTGCGCCTCGCTCATGAGGTCTCCTTCGACGTCGGCACCCGCCTGTTCGAGGAGGGCCGCCTCGCCGATCGTTTTTGGATCGTGCGTACCGGCACCATCGCCCTCGACCTGCACGTGCCCGGCCGCCGCCCCGCCGTCATCGAGACGCTGGGACACGGCGAACTGGTCGGCTGGTCCTGGCACTTTCCGCCGTACACCTGGCACCTGGGTGCCGAGGCGATGAGCCCGGCGCGGGCCTGGGAGTTCGACGCCGAGGCGGTGCGCGCGACATGCGCGGAGGACGCCGAGTTCGGCCGAGCCATAGCGGTGTGGGTGGGACGTGTGGTCGCACAGCGGCTGCATGCCTCGCGCATTCGGCTGCTCGACCTCTACGCCCCCTTCGGCAGCGGAGGCCTGGCGTGATCACACAGGTGCTCGGCCCTGCCGAGGAATTCGAGGAGGAGAGCATGCACAGCAGCCCGCACCGGGTTGGTGACGTGATGACGCGCGCCGTCGTAGCGGTGGGCCGCAAGGCTCTGTTCAAGGACATCGTCGAGCGCATGGAGCAGTGGAAGGTCAGTGCCCTTCCGGTACTGGAGGGCGACGGCCGGGTGATCGGGGTGGTCTCCGAGGCCGACCTACTGCCCAAGGAGGAATTCCGGGACAGCGACCCCGACCGGTTCACCCAGTTGCGCCGGCTGACCGACCTCGCCAAGGCCGGGGCGGTCTCCGCCGAGGAGCTGATGAGCACGCCGGCCGTCACCGTCCACACGGACGCCACGCTCGCCGAGGCGGCACGCATCATGGCCCTGCGGCACGTCAAACGGCTGCCCGTGGTGAGCACCGGGGGTGTGCTCGAAGGCGTGGTCAGCCGTGGCGATCTGCTGAAGGTGTTCCTGCGCCCGGACAACGAACTCGCCGACGAGATCCGCCGTGACGTCGTCGACGTCCTCTTCCCGGCCCCGATCGAGCCTGTGCACGTCATGGTGACCGACGGCGTCGCGACCCTGACCGGACGCGTCGCGGAGTCCGCTCGAATTCCGCTGGCCACGCGCATGGTCCGGGGTGTCGAAGGGGTCGTGGGCGTGGACTGCCGTCTCACCGTCGGCGACGCCGAATGACCCGCTTCCTCCGCATCCGATTTGCTTGACCCTCCTGGCCGTTGGGCCGGGTCTTCGACTCGGCCTCAGGAAGCCTTGACGATTGAGTGGGACCGGCCGCGGGCGTTGGGGGACGGAGTCGGCGGCGATGATCACCGCCTGCCCCCGCCCAGGTTCGCCGCTGGGGGCCGATCTGCAACCACTCCTCATCCCAGGCGTCCAGGCGCCGCCGCAGGAACCGCGTGTGGATCAGCCGGCCTCCGGCCCAGACCGTCGCGCCGACCGGCGGAGCGACCAGGGCGCCGGTCGGAGCCACCTGCGGCCTCGCCCCCGTCCCGCTGGGTGGGTGCCGTTCTACGACACCTACAGGCTGCGCCGACGAGCCGTCCCGGAGAATGCGTCGAGTGGCCCGTCACAGGGGCCCTGCGACCGGCTCGTCGATGCCTTGAGTTCCCTCGCCCGGACCCGCGCCCGCTCCCAAAGTGTTCCGCCGCCTACGCGACGGGGAGGGGGACCCGCCAGTGCAGTGTGGCACCGCCCCCGTCGGAGCCGGACACGTCGAGGTGCCCGCCCAGATGTTCCGCCCGCTCGGCGATGTTGTGTAGCCCGCTGCGCCGACCGTCGGGTGCGATGCCCACGCCGTTGTCCGAGACCGTCAAGGACACCTCCTGGCCGTCGGTCGCCAGCACGACCTGTGCCCGGTCGGCGTGGGCGTGGCATGCGATGTCGGTGAGCGCCTCGGAGAGGACGGCCACGATGTGGTCTGCGATCTCGCGCGGCACATCGGTGTCAACCAGGCCTTCCATGCGCACGCTGGGCGCGAATCCCAGCGCTGGGGCTTCCTCGCCCACCACGCGCACGACCCGGGCCCGCAGCCCGTCGTCAGCGCGGCCCGTGCGGGCCCGCAGCCCGAAGATGGCCGACCTGATGATCTTGATGGTCTCGTCGAGGTCGTCCACGGCCCTCAGCACGCGGTCGGCGGCCTCCGGGTGTTCGATGAAGCGGCCCGCGCTCTGCAGGGTCATGCCGGTGGCGAAGAGCCGTTGGATGGCTAGATCGTGCAGGTCCCGGGCGATCCGGTCGCGGTCTTGCAGCAGGGCGATCTGCTCGGCGTCCTTGCGGCGCTCGGCCAGTTCCATCGCGATCGCGGCCTGCGCGGCGAAGCCCTGCAGCCTCTCGGTCTCCTTGCCCGAGAACACCGGCTGGCCGGCCTCGCGGGCCACCAGCACCACACCTCGGACGCCGCCTCTCCCTTCCCCGGTGCCGATGGGGACGGCCGCGGCCGGACCCAGGCCCTGGAAGCGCGGCGGCTCGGGAGAGATCCGCTCGTCCTGCTCCACGTCGTCGCTGGCGACCGGGGCGGCAGCCGAGAAGGCGAGGCCCATCAAGGTCCCGGACAGGGGTAGTACGAGCCCGCGGTGCGCCTCCGCGTCCATACCCACGGCGATCTCCACGGTGAGGGACTCGGTGTCCGCCATGGGCATCGCCACCGCGGCCAGGCCCGACGCCGTGATCTCGCGGGCCCGCTCGGCGATCAGTCTGAGCGCCTCGGTGCGTGCGCTGGCAGACATCAGGCTGTGGGTGATCTCGGCGTTCGCCAGCAGCCAGCGCTCGCGCAGCCGAGACTCCTCGTACAGCCGGGCGTTGTCGATGGCCACGCCGGCCGCCACGGCCAGCGTGGCCAGCAACGACTCGTCCTCCTCGTCGAACTGCACCCCGCCGCGCTTCTCGGTCAGGTACAGATTGCCGAAGACAAGATCACGCACCCGGATCGGCACGCCCAGGAAGCTGTTCATCGGCGGATGGTGGGCCGGAAAGCCGTAGGAGGCCGGGTGCTGGGAGATCTTCTCCAGCCGGAGCGGCTCCGGGTTCCGGATCACCTCACCGAGGATGCCGTGGCCCTCTGGCGAGTGGCCGATAGCGGCGATCTGCTCGTCGGTCACACCGACGGTGTGGAAGGCCGACAGAGAGGTGCCGTCGGGGCCGATGACCCCCAGGGCGGCGTATTCGGCGTCGACCAGAACGGCGGCAGCCTCCACGATGGAGCGCAGTGCCTGTTCGACGTCCAGTTCCCGACCGACGGAGAGCACTGCCTCCAGGAGACTGTGCACCCGATCCCGCGTGTTCCGGGCCGTGTTGATCCGGGCCTGCAGCTCCTCCAGCAGCTCGTCGAGCTTGAGCTGAGGCAGCCGTACACGGGGCTCCGCCCGGCCCCGTCCCGCCATTTCCCCTCCAGTGCTGGTACGGACTGTTGGGGTTCTCTGCCACAGTAACCGTGCACGGCGGGGAACGGCAGCGCGGCCGTCCTCGCGGCCGGCAACCGCGTTCGACGGGGGAGCCGACACGACCTCGGCGCTCGGAGGCCGTTTGCCCGCCCTGCGGGATCGAGGAACCTCCCCGGCGCCCCGCCGCCCTTCCAGGCCGGGGGACCGATACCGCGAAGCCCAGGAGTGGCGTCATGGTCCGCTCTGCGTACGACCCCGCGAAGGTGGCGTCGACGGCTATTCGGGTCGCTTCCCCGCGGCCACCCGGTCGGCCGCCTGCCGGGCGGAGGCCGGACTGACGGAGAAGAACCGGAGCCGTATGTTCTCCGCGGCATCTCCTCGTACAGCCGCAGAACGTCTTCACGGTCGGCCGGGCCCGCCCGCCGTATCCGTACGGTGGCGCCGTCGGTCAGTAGGGCCTGCACGGGAGCCTCGTGGATGCCGGTCATCGCGAAGTCTCCTTCATGACGCTGGGTCTTGAGCGTGCGGCCGGTCACCGGGGCAGCCAGGGGCTGACCGGGTGCAGTGCCGGGCCGAGCGGCCCTGTATCCACGGCCGGCCGTGGGGCCACCGGCCCGCGGCGAGGCCATGCGGCCCCATGACAGAGGACGCCTGTCGGGTGAGCGTGAAAGACACCGGGCACACCACTCGCACCGCCTGGCAACGACGACTGAGCAGCGCGTCGAGCCGTGGTCACGCGGGCCGACGGGAGCCCAGCACAAGGAGGCGACCGTGAACGAGCAATCCACGGTGCGGAGTCTGATGGATGCCGCCCCGTACTCGGTCAGCGAGGACGAGAGCGTGCTGATGGCCTGGGAGGTCATGGAGAGGTCCGAGCAGCGTCAGCTCCCCGTGGTCCGCGAGGACGGCTGCTGCGCCGGACTCCTGGACCGTGCTGAACTCGCCGTGGTCTGCGCGGCCGCCGCTACGACGCTGTCCGGTCGCAGGGTGCGCGATCTCGTGCACGCCCGCCGGACCGTGACGGTTCACCCCGAGGGCTCGGTTGTGCGCGCGGCAGCCGTGATGACGGACGAGCATCTCGACGCCCTGCCGGTCACGGATTCGCACGGACGACTGGTCGGCCTGCTCACGGCCCGGGACTACGTCGCCTCCGCCGCGGGGCTGCACAGCCGAGCCGCGCCTGCCGGCCAGGACCCCACTCGGGCCGCTCTGCCCGGGCTGCCGCCTCGCCGCGCAGCGCGGCAACGCGGAATCGTCATTCCATAGCAGGCTGCTACTGGGGCCACTCGGACCGCCGGGTCAAGCGCATCGACGGCGTACAGATCGCGGCGCCCCTGCTCACCACGGTCTACACCCGCGACGGGGACCGCTACGACGAGAACGGCATGGTCGTGGACACCTCCGCGCTCAAGCGGACAATGAACCTGGACATGACCTTCGACGGCGGCACGACCGTGTGGCACTGGGACTCGCCGGCCCCCACCCCGGGCCGAGGACCGGCTGATCCTCGGGGAGGAGGAACGGGTCGCAGGGTCGCAGCGCCGCGGTCATCCGCTTGTGTCCCTGATCGACGGCCGACTCGTCGGCCCCACGGAGATGGAACTGGATACCGGCCCGGCGCTGAGGATGAGGTGATCAGGTCCCGCACCGAGATGGAGACCGGCCACACCGAAGCGGCGCTGCGGTCGTTGCTCGAAGCCGAGCAGGTCCGCGAGTTGGCGCTGGGTGAGCCTGGCCAGTCGGCTTTGTGGCCGGGCTCGTGGTCTTGCCGCAGACGATCACAGGCGCTTCAATGCACCCACCCCCACAGGAGGAACACCCGATCCATACCCAAGCGAAGGGGTTCTTCTTGACCGCCATACGCGCCACCACCATCACCGCGGCCGCCTGCGCCACCGTGCTCGCCATTGCGTCGCCCTCGTCCGCGATCAGCTCCTACAACGCGGTCCCGGCCCCCGAACGCACCGAGGTCGGCGCCCTCGTGGCCACCTGGGACAACGACGGCGATCCGGATACCCCGGACCGCGTCGACTGGGTCTGTTCCGGCACGATGATCGACGCGGACACCTTCCTGACGGCCGCTCACTGCACCACGGACTGGCCGGACAACGTACGGTTCTACGTCTCTCTCGACCAGGACGTCCAGGCCGGACTGGACGCCGCCGCGAAGAAGTACCCTGGTGACCCCGCCGCCCAGGCGAGAGCCGTCGCCGTCCAGGGCACGGCCCACAGCCACCCCGGCTACCCGGGCCCCGCCGCCGACACGCACGACATCTCGGTCGTCGAAGTCCCCGCCGCGAAGATGAGGTCACGCTGGTCCTTCACACCGGCCGCGTTGCCGACCGCCAACCAGATCGGGGCGCTCGGACCGCAGAAGCTCAACTCCACCGACTGGGTTGTCGCGGGATACGGCACCCAGGAGGCCGTGAACGGACCGGGCGGCCAGACCCACCCGGGTGGCGGTGTCCGGATGAAGGCACCGGTGAGCTTCGACGCCCTCAACGATTCCTGGGTGCACCTTGCCATGACCGCGCCGCAGGGCAACGGCGGTGCCTGCTACGGCGATTCGGGCGGACCCAACTTCGCCGTCATCGGCGGTAAGCGCATCCTCGCGGCGACGACCATCACCGGCGACAGCCCGTGCTACGCCACTAATGTCACGTACCGGCTGGACACTCCGGGAGCGCGCGCCTTCCTGTCGCCGTTCGTGCAACTGCCGTAACCCTCCGAGCGCACAGGGCCAGGTGGTGCCGGTGGCGGGCCGCGCTGCCGGTACCACCCGACTCAGCGCGTTCGATGGGGCAGTCGGGATGACCACCGGGCGGTGCACCGTGAGTTGGCCTCCGGCCGGGTGTTGCCGGCCGTGCTGTGGCGCGGCGGCGGGGGCAGGCTGAGCGGGAGACCCGGCAGGTTTTGACGGATCTCGCTGTCGCGGGTGCCGGAGCCGGCGCGCCTTTTGCTTCTGCCAGGGCTGGTCCGGCTGAGCATCGGCGGGCGCGTCGAGCCTCCTCGTTCTGTGCGGGCTCGATCCGGTGCAGGCAGTGGAGGTACCCGGACGCCGAGTCGGTGCGGCCCACGCAGCGCCTGAGCCGGTACCGTCCGAGCCTCCGACCGGACCGCGGGTCACCCCTCTGACACAGCACCGCCTGGCGGCTCTGCCAGCAGCACGGGCAGCGGCATCGGTCGTTTCCCGGCCGGGGAGGTGGAGGGCCATGGTGGGCCCTGCGTCGTCGGTTGCGAGGCATCCCGCCGCCGGGGTGGACCCATCGCGTTTCAGGGCAACCTTCCGGGATGTTCGTTGGTCATGAGTATGCGTCACCGATCCGGTGCGCCAGATGTCCGAGTTACGGGGGTCCCATGACGCCTCTCGCCGCCGTGCGGCGTACCATCTCCGCGTTTGTGCTGGCCGCGCTGGCCGGCACGGCGCTGGCCAGTCCTGCCCATGCCCAGGAGGAACCGCTGCCGGTCTCGATCACTGGCCCCGACAACGTGAACCTCTCGCTGCACCCGGAGGCCGGTGAGCCGGGTGAGCCTCAGATCGAGCTGGGACTCCGGGCGCCCGGCGAGCCGGTACCGGACGAGGACGGCATCATCTGGCCGATCCACACCGGCGAATACACGGTCACCGTGGACGCGAGCTCCCTGGCCGGCGTTGCCGCGGTGGACTTCTCCCAGCTCGGCGGGTGGCAGGGGTGCTCCGTCGACGGGCTCGTCGCCACCTGCAGCGACTACGAGATCTACGCGGGCCAGGACTTCAACGACCTCGGCGGCATCCGCCTCGATGTGACCGACGAGAGCGCCGCGGGCGACTTCGGCGCCATCGAGATCACGGCCGCGGGCGAGGGTCTGGCCTTCACCGGGCACACGGTGGACGTGCTGGTGGGCGGCCCAGAGCTGCTGATGAAGCAGCTGACCGAGCCCGAGGGCTTCCAGGCCGGTGACACGTTCCAGGCGCCGCTGGGCTTCCGCAACGTCGGCGGGCTGGGCGGCGACGGCGTCGTGCTGCGGATCTCCGGCAGCCGGGGCCTGTCCTTCCCCAGCACCTTCAGCAACTGTTGGTACGAGCCGCGTGACCCCGACGATGTGCTCGGGAGTTCCACGGCGGTCTGCATCTTCGACAGTGAGTTCGCCGGTGAGGCGGCATACGGGCTGAGCGCGCCCTTCCCGATCGAGACGGCTGGTTTCGCGCTGTACGACGTGATGTCCTACAGCTTCAGCGCGGTGCCTGCCGAGCAGGCGCGGGCGCTGCTGACCGAAGGCGGCTACCAGGCGGGTGACGGGTCGGCGCTGGAGCTGGTCCGCGTGCCGGACGCGGACCCGGCCGATTACACCCGCTACGCGGAGATGGACCTCCCGACGGCGAACACCTTCGACCTCGATCTGACCGGTGAGCGGATGCGGGCCCGCGAGGGCAGCACGGTGTCGGTGGACATCGGCTTCGCCAACCGCGGCCCCGCCTGGCTGGCCGCGCTCCGCTCCGGCGGCGAACCGATCTCCTTCTGGGTCGACCTCCCCCCGGGTACGACGGTCACCGCGGTCCCTGAGGACTGCCGGCCCGGCTGGGAGGGCGCCGAGGGCGACTACCTCTGCTTCATCGACACGCCGATCCTGGAGGACGCCTCCCGTACCTTCACCTTCGGCCTCCGCGTCGACGAGGTGATCAAGAACGCCACCGGCCGGGCGTTCTTCGCGTACACGATGCCGAACGAGGGCAACCCGGCGAACGACTCCGGGGCGATCGTGCTGAACCCGGTGGGCAAGCACTGATCGTAAGCCGTCCGGTCACAGCGGGCCGCCCGGAAGGGCAGGCCCGCTGTGACCGGACGGCGGAGCTCAGTGGCCCCGCGCCACTCTTCGCACGCCGCGCGGGGCCGGGGCGACCGCGGCGCCGGATTGGGCGAAGGCGCGGGCGGTGGCCAGGCCAGCTTGGTGGTGGCCGGGACCGGTGCCCCTGAGAGGCCGTTGCGTTCGGCTCTTCCAGTCGGCAGCATCTTGGGCCTGATCGACAGCATCGGTCAACGGATCAAAGCCTAGGCAGGGGCTGTCCGACTGACCTGGAGTCACTGGCATGGCGCTGCGCCTGGGCGACATGCGAGGTCGCTGGTCCGGGTTGCTGCCCCCACGCGCCCCTGCCTGAGGAATCGGCCTAGCTCAGCCGTGCTGATCCGATCGGGTCTGGCAGGGACGGATCGGCTGGAGTGGGCGGTTCAAACGGCCGACGGGGGATTGAACCGCCGGGTCAAGAGCTCATCGCGGATCCGGCTGGCGCGCCGGGGCCCGATGGTGAAACGCAGAGGCTGGCGATCCGCTCTTCGCCTGGGGGATGAGGGTCTCGGCAAGCGCGGGGTGCCCCGGCCTTCACGCCCTCCAGCTGCGGGAGCACCTCACTCGCGATGAGTTCCAGGTGGTCGAGGTCAGTGAAGTCGGTCAGTCGCAGATGGAGCCGGCTCGCGCCGATCGCGGCGAACTCGCCGAGCCGCTCGACGAGCTGGGCGGGGGAGCCGACCACCGGATCCTCCGGCGGCAGCGCGCTCTTGACGTGCAGCGGGGCGGCGCGCCGCTGCGCCTCCGCGTCGGTACGGCCGATCGCGACCACGACACCGGCCGAGAGCACCAGCGGTGGCCGACCGGTGTCGGCCCGACCGGTCCGGTCGCACGCCTCGGCCACCCGCTGGTACGCCTGCGCCGTCTCCGCCACCGACTTGAAGGGCATGTTGAACTCGTCGGCGTACCGGGCGGCCAGCGCCGGGGTGCGCTTGGGGCCGCGGCCCCCGACGATGATCGGCGGCCCCGGCACCTGCACCGGTTTCGGCAGAGCGGGCGCGTCGATCAGCCGGTAGTGGTCGCCGCGGTAGCTGAAACTCTCGCCGACCGGTGTCCGCCACAGGCCAGTTATTACGGCCAACTGCTCCTCCAGCCGGTCGAAGCGCTCCCCGGTGGCCGGGAACGGAATGCCGTAGGAGGTGTGCTCCCGTTCGTACCAGCCGGCGCCGATGCCCAGCTCTACGCGCCCGCCGCTCATCCGGTCGACCTGTGCCACCATCACGGCCAGCGGGCCGGGCAGCCGGAAGGTGGCCGAGGTGACCAGGGTGCCCAGCCGGATCCGAGAGGTCTCCCGGGCGAGCGCACCCAGGGTCAGCCACGCGTCGGTGGGGCCGGGCAGCCCGGGATCGGCGCCCATCGCCTGGTAGTGGTCGGCCCGGAAGAAACCCTCGAACCCGCCGGCCTCGGCGAGCTTGACGAAGCGCAGCTGATCGTCGTAGTCGGCGCCGCGGTGCGGCTCGGTGAACACGCAGATCCGCACGGTCATCGCCCTTCCACGCCGGCCGGCGCCGACATGTCCCGTTCCATCAGCAGTTCGTGCAGGTCGGCGCTGCACCGGGCCACTTCGCCGAGATGCGCGGTACGGCCCAGCGTCCTCGGCCGGGGGATGCCGATGTCGACCACCTTGCGGATCCGGCCCGGGCGCGGGCTGAGCACCACCACACGATCGGCGAGCAGCACGGCCTCGTCTATCGAGTGGGTGACAAACACGATGGTGGCGGAGTTCTCCATGTGGAGCCGCTGCAGCTCCGCCGCGAGTTCCGCGCGGGTGAGCGCGTCGAGCGCGGAGAACGGCTCGTCCATGAGCAGCACGCGGGGCTCGCCGATCAGCGACCGGCACAACGAGACACGCTGCTGCATACCGCCGGAGAGCTCGTGCGGCCGGTGCTTCTCGAAGCCGCCCAGGCCGGCCGTCTCCAGCAGCCGGTGCGCCCGTACTCGGTGCTCGGCCTTGCGCCAGCCGAAGATCTCCACAGGCAGCAGGACGTTGTCGAGAACGGACCGCCAGGGCAGCAGGGCGGGCCGCTGGAACAGCATGGCGACGTCCCGCCGGGCTCCGGTGACCCGTTCGCCGCCGATGGTGATCTCACCCTCGGAGACCGGCAGCAGTCCGGCGATGAGCCGGAGCAGTGTGGACTTGCCGCACCCGGACCGGCCCACCACCGCCACGAACTCGCCCTCGGCGATGTGGAGGTCGACGCCCTGGAGCGCCACCGTAGAACCGGACCGGCTGGTGAAGGTCCGGGATACACCGGTGAGTCTGATCATCCGGCGGTCGCCCCCATCCACTGGCGATGAACAATGCCGGCTGGTTTGTAACCCCGGGTCAGGTTAGCCGGACCAGGCGGCTCAGCGGTACCTGTCGTCCTGTCGGTAAATTCTTCCCACCTGCTGTCACACGGGCGGGGTTCTCGTACGCTGTCACTCGCGAAGTGTCATGTACCCGGCGGTTCCGTTACGCCGTTCTGTCTCGACGACCCCTCCGCCGGCGCAGGTCAGCGGTTGGAAAGGACAACACGGTGCACATGAACAGACTCGCCCGTACGGTCGCCGCGATGGCCCTGGCCACGGTGCTGGCGCTTGTGTCGGGGTGCGGCGGATCTGACTCCGACACGGCCGCCGGTGGGGACGGCACGGCGTTGGAGAAGGTGACCTACCTGACCTCGTTCGGCAACTTCGGCCGGGACGCGTACGCGTGGGTCGCGAAGGACAAGGGGTTCTTCAAGGAAGCCGGCTTCGACGTGGAGATCAAGCCGGGCCAGGGAACCGGCGGCGTGATCGCGGCCGTCGTGGGCGGCCAGGCGCAGTTCGGCCCGATCGACCTGACGGGCGGTCTGCTGCAGATGGGCAGCGGCCAGGCGAAGGACTTCGTCGCGGTGGCCGCCATCCAGCAGCGCACCATGGCCGCGATCGCCACCACCGAGGGCAAGGGCATCGCCGCCCCCAAGGACCTCGAGGGCAAGCGTCTCGCCGACACACCCGGCTCCGTCGTACGCAACCTCTTCCCGACGTACGCCCGACTGACCGGGATGGACGTCGGCAAGGTGACCTGGGTCAACGGCGACGCGCAGACCCTGATGGGCACGCTCGCCAGCGGCTCGGTGGACGGCATCGGCCAGTTCGTGGTGGGCAAGCCGACCATCGAGGCGGTGACCAAGAAGAAGGCCGTCCTACTGCCGTACAGCGACGTGATACCCGATCTCTACGGAAACGTACTGATCACCTCGACGAAGATCGCCGAGCAGAAGCCGGAGACGGTGAAGCGGTTCGCCGCCGCGCTGCTCAAGGGCCTGGAGTACAGCCTGGCCAACTCGAAGGAGGCCGCCGAGATCCTGAAGCGGAACGTGGACGCCACGAATCCGGCTGCTGCGGCGGCCGAGTTGGACCTGATGGCCGCATACGTCGCGCCCGGCAGTTCCGGCTCCGCGATCGGGACGCTGGACTCCGGGCGGGTCGCGAAGAGCATCGCGATCCTGCAGGGCGCGGGTGCGCTGCCGCAGGGCATGACCCCCGAGCAGATCATCGACTTCGACCTCGTACCGAAAGCCTGATCACACGGGTTGCCCGAACGTGTGCTCCCCGGTCGGCGACCGGCGGGGAGCATCGACACTGCCGCCCCGACTCCGCGCTGAGCGGCCAGGGTAAGGGGAGGCGGGCGGCCCGAGGAGGATTGATGACCGAACTCTCGCCGCCGCAGCAGACCTCAGCGGCGGGCCCGGAGCCGGTGCCGGTGCCGGTGCCGCGATCCGGCCTACAGCGCGGGACGGGTACAGGCACCGTGCTGCTGCCCTCGGCCGGGCTGCTGGTCGCCCTCGGCGTGTGGTGGCTGCTCACGTCGGTGCTGAGGGCGGTCCACCCGGCGGTGCTACCTCCGCCCAGTGACGTGCTCTCGGCGTTCACAGCAGCCCCGGCCCGGTTCCTGGAGCACACCGGCGACACCACGGTGGAGACGCTTGCAGGCTTCGCGCTCTCCACCGCCTGCGGAGTTCTGATCGGGCTTTCACTGGCCGGCTCGCTGTTACTGGAGCGGATGTTCACGCCGCTGCTGGTCGCCGTCAACGCAGTTCCGAAGATCGCGCTCGGGCCGCTGCTCGTGGGGGCGCTCGGCTGGGGGCAAAAGCCGGTCCTGACCATGGTCTTTCTACTCTGCTTCTTCCCGATCGTGCTTTCCACCGCGACCGGCCTCACGTCGACCCCGGCGGACCTGGCCGAGCTGGCGCGCTCGCTGGACGCCTCGCGCTGGCAGGCGTTCCGGAAGGTACGGCTGCCCGCCGCGCTGCCGCAGATCTTCGTCGGGCTGAAGGTGGCCATGCCACTCGCCGCGATCGGCGCGGTCATCGGCGAGTTCCAGGCCGGTGAGAGCGGGCTGGGCTATCTGATAGTGCAGGCCAGCGGGGTCGGCGACGCCGCCACCGCCTGGGCGGCGATCATCCTGATCGGGCTGATGAGCATATTGCTCTACTTCGCATTGGTGCTGATGGAGCGGTTCGCGCTGCCCTGGGTGTGGGAAACCACCTCGCGCAACTGACCCTGGCTGGTCGGCCTCGTGCGTGCCGGTACATCCACGAAGGCCAGGAGCCGCTATGGCATCCTGCACAAGGGCTCAACTTGTAGGGCGCGGAGAATCACCGCTTGACGGTGTGAGGTCCCGCGAATCCTGGGACGGTGTGAGGGTGGTGCAGGTCGAAGGCCGGAGACTCACTGCGGATCCGGGGCGTGAGGTGAAGTTGTGGCGCGGCGGCGGACAGGAGACCTCTGCCCGCTGGTATCCGCCCAAGCCGCGTGCCTTGCTTGCACAAGGAGCGCAGGACACCGGCAAGGTGGTCGATGAGCTCGACCAGGTCCTTGCCGGTGCGCTGCGTCACGTGGGCTCCGGGCCGACAGCTACGAACTGCTGAACTGAATCGCGTCCACGTCGAACGAGTTGTTCTGGGGCGACGTGAAGCGCAGATACAGCCGATGGGTTCCTTGCAGCGCCTGCACCGCGACCGCCGCCGTGGACTGGTAGTTGTCCCAGCCTCCGGTGTTCGGCACCGGTGTCGTCGCCAGCAGCGGCCCGTCAGGGGCGTCCGCGCGCAGCTCGATCGCGCCGACCCCGTACGGGGAGGACAGTGTGTAGCTGACCTGGTTCACTCCCTCGACGGACATCGGCTCGAAGGCGATCCAGTCACCGTTGCTGATGTCCCCGATCCGCTTGCCGTTCTCGGCCCCGGACTGGGAGATGATCCTGGTCCCGGACTGGGCGTTGTAGTACTCCGCCTGCTTGTGCTTCGGCTGAAGCACCGCCCGTCCGTACCCGGTCAGCGCGCTGACGCCGTCGCCTCCGCGGTCCGTGTACTTGGCGTTGAGGACATACGTCAGATTCGCCCCCTCTGGATGGCCGCCCAGATCGCCGGTGTCGATCGTTCCCTCGCAGCCGGCGATGTCCGTGGTCGGGTGCTCGTGGTCGTCATGGCCGAGGGCCGGATTGATGGTGACCCTGGAGCAGTCGATGGTGCCGTCCTCCGGGTCCGTGACCGTGATCTTGTACGGGATCTCGTCGCCGAAGTTGATCAACTTGCCGTTGACCGGGATGTCGATGGTGACCTTCGGCGCCGTGTTGCCCGCCGCGATCGGGATATTGGCGAAGGCCGCCTTGCCCGAGGAGTCGGTGACCTTCAGCTGGGCCGTGAAGTTGCCCTTGCTCTCATAGGTGTGGCTCGGACCGGCCTCGCTCGAGTCCCAGGTGCCGTTCCCGTCGAAGTCCCAGGCATACGTCAGGGAATCGCCATCCGGGTCATAAGTCCCCTCGCTGGAGAAGTCCACCTTCAACGGCACTGGTCCGTTGGTCGCCGAGGCCTTGGCCTTGACCACCGGGAGGCGTTGGCCCTGCGCGTAGTCGATCCGGTACAGGCCCGAGTCGTTGTTGCCGCCGCCGAAGGAGCTGCCCCACTCCAGGACGTACAGTGAGCCGTCGGGGCCGAAGGTCATGTCCATCGGCTTGTTGAACTTCACCGAGGACAGGAAGTCGTTGATCTTCAGAAGCTTCTCGTCCTTGTCGAAGCGGATCTCCTTCACATAGTTGCGGGACCACTCGTAGAAGAAGCTCGCACCCTCGAAATAGGCGGGGAACTTCGTCTTCGACCGGTTCTTCGGGTCGTAGTGGTAGACGGGGCCGCTCATGGGGGCGGAGCCGCCGCTCCTCATCTCCGGGAACGTCGGAGAGGTGCCGTAGCCGTACCAGATCTCCGGCAGCTGGGCCTTGGGGAGCTCCGTCAGCCCGGTGTTGTTCGGCGAGGGGTTCACCGGCTTGTCGCAGTCGAACTTGGGCCCGATCTCGCCGGTGTCCGGGTCGAAGGGGGCGTACGGCTGGTTGTCGCCGTGGCAGAACGGCCAACCGTAGTTGCCGGGCTGTTTGATGACGTTGTACTCGACCAGGCCCTCCGGCCCGCGGTCGGTGGTCGGCAGGCCGCGGTCCGGGCCGTAGTCGGAAACATGCACGTAGCCCGTCTTCGGATCGACGGTGAAGCGGAACGGGTTGCGGAAGCCCATCGCGTAGATCTCCGGACGGGTCTTCGGCGTGCCCTTGTCGAAGAGATTGCCCTTCGGGATGACGTAGCCGCCGGAGTCGGTCGGCTTGATGCGGAGGATCTTGCCGCGCAGGTCGTTCGTGTTGCCCGCGGTCCTGGCCGAGTCCAGCATCTGCTTGCCCTTGCGCCAGTCGAGCGGCGCGTAGCCCTGCCAGTTGGGGTCGAGATTGGGCGGGACGTCGTCGCCCGTGCCCAGATACAGGGTGCGGTCCGGGCCGAACTCGACAGCGCCGCCCGTGTGGCCGGGCTCGGGGAAGGTACGGTCCCGGTAGGCCGGGACGTCCAGCAGCTTCTTCTCGCTCGCCGGGTCGAGGGTGTTGTCCTTGACGGTGAAGCGCGAGAGCCGGTTGACGTCCTCCGCGCTGCCGGCCGGCGAGTAGTAGAGATAGATCCAGTGGTTGTCCTTGAAGGCCGGGTCGAGCTCCATGCCGACCAGGCCGTCCTCGCCACCGGTGTAGACGTCGAGCTTGCCCGCGGTGGTGGTGGAGTGCGAGGCCGGGTCGTAGATCTTCACCTCACCGGCCCGTTGGATGTAGAAGACCCGGCCGTCCGCGGCCACGTCGAGCTCCATGGGATCGGCGGTGTTGTCGTCCAAGGTGACCTTCTCGTAGCCGCCCCAGACCGTGCCGCCGCAGTCTCCGGGCTCAGCGCCCGCCGCCCATTTCACACCACCGATGACGTGGTCGCGGAACCCCGGTTCGCTGTAGGAGGCGCTGTCGTGGCCCATGGCGGTGGCCCACACCTTGCCGCCCTCGGCTTTGCGGCACCAGGAGATGGGGTGGTCGTAGCCCATGGCGGCGCCGCCCGGGTTGTACGTCGTCTCGTCCGCCGTGACCAGGACGTGGACGTCGCCGCGGGGGTTGGCGTCGAAGTTGTACCACTCCTCCGGCCGCTCCCAGCGCTCCGGCAGGGACTTCGTCGACGGGTGAACGCGGTCGGCCACCTTGGCTGTGCCCTTCAGCACACCCGGCGAGTGGGCGGGCATATGGGCGCCGCCGTTGATGACGTCGTCCCACCAGGGGAACTCGTCCTCGATGCCCATGTCGAGGGTGTTGTGGATGGCGACGACACCGCCGCCGCGGTGCACGTAGTTCTGCATGGCCTCACGCTGGGCCGCGGTGTCCCAGACCATGCCGGAGTTCTGCAGCATGATGATGACGTCGAAGCCCGCCAACTTGTCGTCGGCGAAGACGGAGGAGTCCGCGGTCTGGACGACCTCGAAGTTGTGCTTCGCCGCCTCTTCCTTCACCATCGCGATGCCTGCGGGGATGGAGCCGTGGACGTAGCCGACGGCTTTGGTGAACAGCAGCGCCCGAAAGGCGGGCGCCTTCTCGGCCGCAGCGGCCGGTAGGGCGGTGAGCGCGAGCAGCAGCGCGGTCAGTAACGCGAGCACGGCATTGCGTTTGCCGTGGGCATGACATCTCATGGCTGTTCCTCTCCTTGTGGCGTGCGGTGTTGCGGGGCGTTGTGGGGGGCGTTGTGTGTGTGGGGTCTGCGGTCAGGCGGCGTCCGTCGCCAGCGCTCGGCGCAGGAAGGCCAGGCCCTCGGTGGCGATCGCGTCCTGGGTGGGGGCGAGCGAGCGCCAGACGGAGGCGGCGACGGCGATGGTGGCGTTGTGGGCGGTGAAGGACTCGATGCACAGCGCACCCTCGTAGCCGGTCTCGTGCAGCGCGGTGAGGAAGCCTTGCCAGTCCAGGTGGTCGGCACCCGGGGTGCCACGGTCGTTGGCGCACACCTGGACGTGCACGACGCGGCCCGCGGCCTCACGCACCGCGGCCGGCAGTGAAGGCTCCTCGATGTTCTGGTGGTAGGTGTCGAGGGCGATGCCGATGACCTCCTCGGGCAGGCCCTCCAGAGCCTCGAGCGTCTGGCCCACCGTGTTGAGCAGGCTGGTCTCGTAACGGTTGAGCGGCTCGACCCCGATCCGCACGCCCGCCGCCGCGGCATGTTCGACGACCGGGGCCAGATGCTCCCGCCACTCCTCGTATGCTGCCGACCGCCCGGCGCGGTCCATCAGCCAGGTACGGCCCACGGCGGAGTAGACGGGGCCGGCCACGACGGGCGAGCCGAGCGCGTGCGCCGCGTCCACGCACTGGCGGAGATAGTCCTGGGTGCTGCGGATCGCTGCCGCCTTGGCCCGCACGAGATCGCGCTCCGGCGGCATCACGGCGATGACGGCGGCGGCGTGCAGCCCGGACGATTCGAGGAGCTCGGCGACACCTGCCGGCCGCCAGTCACCGGGCTGTTCCAGGGGCAGCTCCGCGCAGTCGAACCCCCAGTCGGCCAGCCGTGGCAGTACCTCCGCCAGAGCCTTCTCCTTGACCGGCGAGTGCCAGATCCAGGGATTGGCGCCCAGCGCGGGGGAGAAGCTCATCCCTTCCCTCCCCAGTCCTTCGGGAAGCCGGGCAGGTTCTTGCAGCCGCACATCGCGTAGTGCAGGGGCGGCATGCCGGGCTGGAGGTAGTCGTCGAGGTTGTTCTGAGTGACCGTCGGCTGAGGGAGCTTCCACTCCTTGGGTACCTGCTGGCCCGTCAGGATACGCAGGGCGGCGATCACTGGGGTGCGCCACTGGAAGGTCGGGTACGTCGGGGCGATGGCGGTGAGATTCTTGTCTTTCCACGCCTGCAGGAAGTCCTGCTGGTCCTCGCCCGTGATCGGCGGTACGTCCTGGCCCGCGTCCTCGAAGGCCTCGACGGCGGCGACCGAGGTGGCGCCGGAGTCCATCCACACGCCGTCGACGGAGCCGTGCCGCGAGATGGCGTCGGACACGATCGACTTGGTCTTGGAAGGGTCGCCGTCGGTGAACTTCACCTCCACCACGTCCAGGCCGGCCTTGTCGAAGGCGATCTTCGCGGCGGACCAGCGGGTTTCGAGCACGTCCACGCCAGGCGAGATCCTGAGTGCGACGATCTTGCCCCTGGGCTTGACCTTTTCCACCAGGAAGTCGGCCGCGGCAGCGCCGTAGGCATAGCCGCCGACCGGGCTGATGAAGGTCACCGCACAATCGGTCTCGACACCGCGGTCGAAGACGATGACCGGGATCTTGCTGCAGGCCTCCTTCACCGCGGTGGTGAGGGTGGCTGTGGTGTTCGGGGAGACGAGGAGTGCGTCGCAGCCCTTGCTGGTGAGTTCCTGGATATCGGAGATCTGCTTGTCGTCCTTGCCCTGCGCGTCCAGGACGGTGAAGTCGGCGATTTCCTTGTGGAGTGCGACCTCGGCCTTCATGTTCTTCAACCCGACCTGGCGCCATGGGTTGAAGACACCTGCGTTGGAGAAGCAGAGGTGGATGCCGCCCGAGCCCTTCTTCTTGTACTGGGTGGTGTCGGTCATCTCCGGCTCGAGCATCTGCTCCCAGGGTTTGTCCGCCGGGCCTTCGGGGGTGGCCTTCGAGAGGGCGATCTGGCGGTCGTAGTCGGCCTGGTCGAAAAACTTCGACTGCTTGCCGTCGTCCGCGTGTTCAGGGGCGGACGAGCCGGGCCCGAGGCCCGCAGACTCCGAAGGCGTGTCGGTCGAACAGGAGACGAGCAGCACGGTGCCCACAAAGGCTGCGGCGGGCCCGGCCAGCGTCCTTCTGAGACGTATCCAGGTCGTACGGTTCATGAGCTTCCCCCTTTCAAGGGGTGCGAGCGACGGCGGCGAAGCCGGGTCAACGGGGATGAACCAGCGGCTCCCAGTCCGACGGCGGTGATGACGACGAATCCCTGGACAGTGGACTCAAGGGCGCCGGAGACGCCGTTGAGGTTGAGCAGCGCGAAGAGCGCCTGAAGGGAGAAAGCACCGGCCATGGCGGCGACGACAGAGCCGCGGCCGCCGCCGAGGACCACCCCGCCGAGCACGACGGCGGTGATGGCCTCGAACTCGTAGCCGCGGCCGGCCTGCGCCGAGACCCCGGAGAAGCCCGCGACGAGGATGCCGGCCAGGGCGGCCGCGGCGCCGGACAGGACAAAAGCGAGGGTACGGACGCGGGCGACGCGCACGCCCGCGAGCGCCGCAGCGCGTTCGCTGTCACCGGAGGCGATGAGGGTGTGGCCGAAGTCGGAGCGCATCAGCCAGACCGCGCCCGCGCCCGCGGCGAGGCAGGCGAGCACCGCCCAGGGCAGCCAGCCACCGGCGGTGCCGCGGCCGAACTCTCGGAAGCTCTGCGGCAGCGAGCCATGCGGGGAGCCGCCGGTCCCGAAGAAGACCGCGCCCTCGAGAATGAGCATCATGCCGAGGGTGGTGATGAACGAGGGGACGCGTAGGGCCGTCGTGATCAGCCCGTTGACCAGTCCCACCACCGCACCGGCGAGCAGCAGTCCGCCGGTCACCAGCAGCCAGGGGGCGCCGGGGTGCGAGCTGTAGAACTCGGCGGCGGCGACAACGCCCGCGGTGACGATGGCGCCGACCGACAGGTCGAACTCGCCACAGACGATGACCAGATACTGGCCGGCGGCAAGGATCACCAGGGGCGCGGCACGCTTGACGAACGCGAGGAAACGGTCGGGCTCGTAGAAGTTCGGATCGGAGACGGCCAGGCCGGCCAGAAGCAGGATCAGCAGGACGTAGACGGGGGCGCCGGTGCCGAGGGAGGCGATGAAACGCCTGCCCGCAGCGCGCGGGGCTGCGGCCGTGGTCATGCGGGCTGCCTCCTTGTGCTGCGACGCGCATACAGGGCGACCGCGGCGATGATGACGACGCCCCGGACGACGTTCTTGAAGAAGGGGTCGACGGAGAGCTCATTGAAGATGCTGTCCAGGACGGACAGGAAGAGGACGCCGCCGAGGGTGCCCGCGACCCCGCCGCGACCGCCGGCGAGCGCGGTGCCGCCGAGCACGACAGCGGCGATGGACTCGAGGTCGTAGCGAGCCTCGGTGCCTGCCCAGGGGGCGCCGGCGCCGAGCCGGGAGGCCAGGAACAGGGCCGCGGCGCCGACGCAGAGCGAGCACAGGACATGCGCGGAGACGATGGTGCGGCGGGTGCGTATCCCCGATGACCGGGCGGCGTGCTCGTCACCGCCGGTGGCGTACATGTGATGGCCGAGCCGAGTGCGCTTGGTGATCAGCCAGACTGCCGCGGCCACCGCGGTGAGGAGAAAGAGCGAGACGGGGACGGGGCCGATCCGGTCGTAGCCGAGGTGCTGGAAGGAGGCGGGGACCTTGCCTGTCGGCCCGGTGTAGTTGTCCTCGATGTAGCCGCGCAGGATGAAGCCGACGCCGAGGGTGGCGATGAAGGCGTTGACCTTCAGACCGGTCACGATCAGGCCGTTGGCGAGGCCGACTCCGGCGGAGAGCGCCAGCACGGCGAGGACCGCGGCGAGGACGCTGCCGTTCTCCATCGTCTCGGCGGCGACGAGCGTGCCGATGCTGATCACATACGCGACAGACAGATCGAGCGAGCCGGTGAGGATCACCGCGGACTGGCCTACAGCCACGAGACCGAGGGCCACGCCGTTCTGCAGGATGCCGGTGATGGTGGCGCGGGTGAGGAAGTCCTCACCGCTTGCGGTGACGATGATCCAGCCGAGCACGGTGAGGGCGGCGGCAGCGAGCCAGACGCCGGCGACGGGATCGTTCAGCTTGATCGGGCCCGCATGGGGCAGCCGCCGGGGTGACGGGGCGGTTTCGGTCTTCACGGCGGTCATGCGGCGCTCTCCTCGCCGGTTGCGGCGGTGAGGTCGCACGTCGCCAGGAGCATGATCTCCTCTTCCGGCGCTCCTGCGGGGAGTTCGCCCGTCATGGTGCCCTCGGCCATGACGAGGATCCGGTCGCTCATTCCGATCAGCTCCGGCAGCTCGGAGGAGACGATGAGCACCGCCATTCCCTCGCGGGCGAGTTCGCGTACGAGCGTGTGGATCGCCGCCTTGGCGCCGACGTCAACGCCGCGCGTGGGCTCGTCGAAGATCAGTACCTGGGGACGAGCGGCGAGCCATTTGGCGATGACGAGTTTTTGCTGGTTGCCGCCGGAGAGGTACTGGGCCTCCTGGTTCTCGTCCCGGGCGCGCAGCCGGACCCGTTCGAGCAGGCGGCTGACTTCGCGCAACCCGCGCCCGGGCACGGCGCGGGTGACGAGCAGGGCGTTGTCGCGCACGGACTGGCGCAGGGACAGACCCTCCGTCTTGCGGTCCTCGGTGACAAGGGCGAGGCCGCCGCGGATGGCCTCGCGCGGGCTCGTGGGGCGAAGCGGCCGGCCGCCCACGGTCATCTGGCCGTTGGTGAACGGCGCGGCGCCGAAGAGAGCCCGGGCCAAAGAGGTGCGGCCGGAGCCCTGCAGCCCGGCGATGCCGACGACCTCGCCGGCGCGCAGGGTCAGATCGATCCCGTGCAACCTGTCGTTGCTGCCGCCGGTGACGGTGAGGCGGGGATCGCCGAGCTCCTCGGGGCGGGCGCGCGGTGGGTAGTACGAGCCGAGCTCGCGACCGACCATGGCGCGGACGACGTCGTCGGCGTTGGTCTCGTCGGTGTTCAGCGTGGCGACCTTGCGCCCGTCCTTGAGGACCGTGATACGCCGTGACAAGTCGAAGACCTCGCGCAGCCGGTGCGAGATGTAGAGGATGCCGATGCCGCGCGCGGCGAGGCGGCGGACCAGCCCGTACAACAGCTCGACCTCGTGATCGGCGAGCGGCGCTGTCGGCTCGTCCATCACCAGGACCCGGACATCGGAGGCGGCCAGAGCCTTGACGATCTCGACTGTCTGCTGGCGGGCCACCGACAGGTCCTTCACCAGCGTGCGCGGGCCGATCCCGGTCTCGTCCAGCTCGGCCAGCAGTTCCGCGGTACGCCGCTCCATGACGCGGCGGTCGACGAAGCCGCGGCGCATCGGCTCGCGGCCCAAGAAAACGTTCTCGGCGACGGTACGGTGCGGCAGCAGCGCGAACTCCTGGTGGACCAGCCCAATCCCGGCGGCCTGGGCCTGGGCCGGGTGGCTGAAGGAGCGCTCGGCGCCATCGAGGACGATGGTGCCCTCGTCCGGGGTGTACTCTCCCGCGAGAATCTTCATCAGGGTGGACTTGCCCGCGCCGTTCTCACCCACGAGTGCGTGGACTTCGCCGGGTTCGAGGTCGAGGGAGACCTCGTGCAGCACCCGGACTCCGAGAAAGCTCTTCGATACGCGACGCATCGTCAGCATGTTTGGCAATGTCTCGGTCGTGCTTTGTCTTGTCAAGGGTCAAAGTGGCAATATGTAAGGAGAGTTGATGAATGGCTGACATCAAGTGCCGTACGAACACAGGCTTGTTGTCGGACGAAGTCGCCCCTAGTGTTGCTGCTATGCCGACGCCAGGCCGCAAGGTCGCAGGGCAATCCCTTGGCGAGGTGCTCTCGCTGATCAGTTCGGGTGCCGCAACGACGCGCGCCGACATCGCGCGGATCACCGGGCTCGCCCGGTCCACAGTCACCCAGCGGGTGGACGCCCTGATGGCGCACGGCTTCGTCGACGAGGAAGCGGACGGCGGCTCGACTGGCGGCCGCCCGCCGCGCCGACTCGTCCTGCGCACGCGCGAGCACACCGTGGCGGGCGTCGACCTCGGAGCCTCCCACTGCCGAGTGGCGCTGCTGGACATCGGCGGCACGCTGCTGACCGCCCAGGAGGATCCGCTGATGATCGCGGACGGACCGCAGGCGGTGCTCCGTCATGTCGAGCGCGCGCTGCACACCCTCCTGAAGGACGCCGGCCGTAGCCCGCGGACGCTTCGATCCATCGGCGTGGGGGTGCCGGGACCGGTGGATTTCTCCACCGGTCGGCCTGTAGATCCGCCGATCATGCCCGGCTGGCACCAGTACCCGATTCCCGACTTCTTCGACGAGCACTTCGGGGTGCGAGCACTGGTGGACAACGACGTGAACGTCATGGCCCTGGCCGAGCAGCGCCGAGCCTTCTCCAGCACCCGCTACATGCTCTACATCAAGGTCGGCACAGGCATCGGCTGCGGGATCGTCACCGATGGCCGGCTGCACCGCGGTGCCCAGGGGTCCGCCGGGGACATCGGACATATCCGGGTCGGCGAGCGCGAGGAACTGTGCCGCTGCGGCAACTCCGGCTGCCTGGAGGCCATCGCGGGCGGGGTGGCTCTTGCTCGGAGGCTCTCGGCCCTGGGGCTGGAGGCGGCGTCGGGGCTGGATGTCGTACGACTGGTCCGGAAGGGCAACCGGGACGCGATCCGCATGGTGCGTGAGGCCGGCCGCGCGGTGGGCGACGTGTTGGCGGGTCTCGTCAACTTCTTCAACCCCGAGACGGTGGTGCTGGGTGGCGCCCTGGCCGCCGTCCATGAGCAGCTGCTCGCCGGCGTCCGCGAGGCGGTCTATCGCCGCTCGCACCCGCTGGCCACGCATGTGCTCCGCATCGAGCCGAGCCGTACGGGACAGAACGGGGCCGCGATCGGCGCCGGGATTCTGGCCGTCGAGCACGCACTGTCGCCTGAGCAGGTGGACCGGGTGCTGGCGGGAGTGGTCGGCTGACTCTGTCGGCGAATGGGGCAGGGAATACCGCCCGTCCTGCGGCGGCGGGCAGGGCGTGCAGGCGCCGATGCCCTGAGAGGGTCAGCTCCCACTCGGGCTTGCCGTCCGTGAAACGGTGTGGGTGGCAGTGCCATCCTGTCCTCAGGACAGTGGGTGCGGGCTCTGCCCTCCGACTTCCGGGTCCGGACTCTCGACGGGGTCGCGGATGACGGGCCGTTCACGTACGAGGACCTGCGGCCGTTCTACGACGAGGTCACCCACCACATCGGCGCGTCCGGACTCGACGGCGACCCGGCGTACCCGGAGTCGCACACGTTCCCGCTGCCGCCGATGCCGATCGGCAAGTACGGCCTCGCCGCCGCGAAGGGCATGGACAAGCTCGGCTGGCACTGGTGGCCCGCCAAACCGCCGTTGCCGAATGCCTGTCCCCAAGTGTCAAATCAGCCGTCTCCCGAGGTCAAGTATGTGGCGCGCCCGCGGGAATACTGTTGCTTTCGTCACCCGGGAGACGCTGTGATGGTCTGCTGGGCCGGTGGCCACAATCCATCGGTGATGGCAAGAGCTGAGTCGTCAGTCCTGACCGGTCAAAGATCTTGCAGAGGGGCGTACCATGGCGAGTTCTCCGACAGTTGACCAGATGCGTGAGAACGGCAGCTGGAATTCCCTGTGGGATCAGTTGTACGAATGGGATCCCGCGTGGACGGAGCAGTTCATGAAGACGGCAATGATGCCCTGGAACAGCGGGGTACTCGAGCCGAAGGTCGTTGAACTCCTGTGCATTGCGGTGGACGCCGCCTGCACCCACATGTATTCCCCTGGGGTCCGGCGTCACATACGATCCGCATTGGAACTCGGAGCGACCCGGGAGGAGATCCTCGAGGTGCTCAAGCTGTCCACCGTGCTCGGCATCCACGCCTGCAATATCGGCGTACCGATCCTCGCTGAAGAACTCACGGCGCACGAGGAGCGACGCGTCGGCCGCGAGTAGCATCGTCGAACGTCGGCGTTCGACGAGTCACGGGGTGTGCCGGTCTGCCACCCGGCTCGACGATCGGTGTCCAGGCCGGGGCCGGGGTGAGCAGGGCACCGGACTGGTGTGATCGCGGACCGGACCGGCATTCTCGGTGTGCGACTCAGCCCGCTCCGCGTGATTTTCCGGGGCGGCCTCCGTGATCGGCGGACGCCGCTCCGCCGAGGATCTGCGTCGCCGCCCTGGCACGAAGGCCGCTACGGAACCGTGGCCATTCAGGCCTTGGACGTCTGCTGTTCGACGACGATCTCCCGCTTGAGGATCTTGCCCGTTGCTCCCTTGGGGAGCCCATCGGTGAATGTGACGATCCGCGGGTACTTGTAGGCAGCAACCCGCTGTTTGACGTATTCACGTATCTGACCGGCGGTGGTCTGTGCACCGTCCCGGAGCGTCACCACGGCGGCCACCTCCTCCCCGTGGGTCTCGTGCGGCACGCCTACGACAGCGGCTTCGGCGACGGCGGGGTGTTCGTAGAGCACCTCCTCGATCTCGCGCGGATAGACGTTGTATCCGCCACGGATGATGAGGTCCTTCTTCCGGTCGACGATGAAGTAGTAACCGTCCTCGTCGACACGGGCGAGATCGCCGCTGTGGAACCACCCGTCCCGGATGGCTTCCGCGGTCGCGTCCGGCCGGTTCCAGTAGCCCTTCATGACGTTCTCGCCGCGGATCGCGATCTCGCCGACCTCACCCGGTCTCACGGTGGTGCCATCGTCTGCGACGAGTTTGAGTTCGACTCCGCGGACGGGCAGACCGATCGAGCCGGCCTTGCGCGGCCGGTCCGGAGGGTTGAATGCGGCGACCGGCGCGGTCTCCGAGAGTCCGTAGCCTTCGAGCACGGTGACGCCGAACTCCCGCTCGAAGCGCTGGAGTATTTCGACCGGCAGGGAAGCGCCGCCGGAAACGGCCAAGTTCAGTCGGGAGAGATCGTAGCCGTCGGGGATCCCGGCGTGGAGCAGAGCCGTGTACATCGTGGGGACGCCGAGGAAGACGGTGACCCCGTCCCGGTGCATGACCTCCAGCGCTTTGGCCGACTCGAACCGCGGCAGCAAGGTCAGAGTCGCCCCGGCAGCGATCGCGGTGTTGAGAGCACAGGTCTGTCCGAAGGCGTGGAACAGCGGCAGGCCACCGAACAGGACGTCGTTCGGCCCGACGTGGAGCAACGTCTCGGCCGCGGTGGCCGCGTTGGTCATCAGGTTGCGGTGGGTCAGCTCGGCGCCCTTCGGGATCCCCGTTGTGCCCGAGGTGTAAAGGATCACGGCCGCTTCATCCTCCGCGCGGTCGACGATCTGGGGCATCGGGTCGGTGGCCTGCACCAGGGAGCCGAAAACCGTCGGGTCCGTGACCAGGCATTCGGCCCCGACCTCTGCCGCCGCCGCGGCGACCTCGTCTGCGAACGCAGGGCACGCCAGCACGATCCGGGATCCGGAGTCCCGAAGGACGAAGGCTATTTCACGGGCCTTCAGCAGCGGATTCATCGGCACGACCACGCCGCCGGCACGGAGGACGCCGTAGTACGTGACAGGAAACTCGGTGGCGTTGGGCATGACCAACGCCACCCGATCACCCGGCCGGACGCCCTTGGCGTGCAGCAGCGTGGCGACCCGGGCGCTGCTGTCGTTCAGCTCGGCATAGGTGAGGGTCAGATCGTCCTGGCGAACGGCGACCCGGTCGCGTTCGGCCCATGCCGACTCCGCCAGGAGCGTGGCCAGGTTGTTCATTCGGTCTCCCCTAGGATTCGGGTGGATGACGGTGCCCGGAGGCGGCGGGTGCCGCCGGGGCCCGCAGGTTTCTGTGTCGCGATCACGTCCCGGGGGGTGATGCCGCCGCGGCCGGGACCGCATCCGCTGTCGTGCAGGTTTCCCCAGAAGTCCGGCGGCAGGTCTCGTCCCTTGCGCAGGGCCAGCCACAGCCGCAGCACGTGTCGCCGCCGCTCAGGCTCGGCGAAGTCCTCGTACTCCGTGCGGGAGTGCAGAACCGCGTGGTTGTTGAGCAGCAGCAGGTCACCGACCTCGAAGTCGACGTCAAGTCGGAACTCCGGGGAATCGGCCAGTTCGTCGATCAGGTCGAACAACTCGACGTCCGCGGGCTCCAGGCGCGGTACGGCAGGAAAGCGCTGCGCGGACTCCAGGTAACAGCGGTTGTAGCGCAGGCTGAGCTTGCCCCCGTACCAGCACGCGAGCGGGACTGCCGAGTACGGCTGCTCGCCGGGGCCCTGCTCCTCCCGGCGGTCGAGGAAATGGGTCCGGTACAGGCGCTCGAGCAGATCCGGCCGCCACGCCAGCACCTCGTTGTGGACCGCCGCCGAGCTGACCACGGTGATGCGTGCCCCGGAGCGGGCCGCTCGCAGGCACAACAGCCCGAGCACATCGGACCCGTCGGTGTGGAACGGCAGTCTCGCCCTGGTCTGGTAGCCGCGCGTCGCGGGGTCGGCCATGGAACGGCCGGTGTCCCGGGAGTGGCCGAGCATGTGGCCCGCCGCGTTCTGCGACACCGGAATACCGAGGTGCCGACCCAGGCCCCAGAAAATGGTGCTCGCCGCCGCCCGGCTGTACCGCTCGACCGGAATGCGTTTGATGAGCACGAAGCCGCGTCCGTTCTCCAGTACCTCGGCGATGCGTTCCAGCTCACCGGCCAGAGCCGGTAGCGGAAAGTCCTCGGCGCCCACCTTCAGCAGCGGAAGACTCCGCTCACGCACTGTGCGCAGGGCTACCTCGAGTTCGCCGATCTGTGCCGGTGAGAGCCGCAGGACCCACTCCTCGGAGTCCGCCAGGTCCGGGCCCCTCCACACAGCCGGCCCGGTGCAGGGCCGGCGCAACACCTTGATCACGCTTGTCATGGTGGCCTCCCCAGGATCGCGCGCCCCGCCCGGCCGGAGCCGGCGACTCCTCGCTGGCCGGGGACCGAAAACCGCACGCACGACCCTTCTCCTCTCCCAGCGGAGGAACCCCACGACTTTGGCGCCGGCATTTCCGCCCAAGGCCATCCGAATCGAGATTCCTCACCGCTTTCCAGGGCTGGTCAACGGTTGGACTCTTTGCCATGGTGTGCTCCGTCGAATTTCCTGTCGGTCGGGACTGGAGTCCAGACGGCGAGCTCCATCGCGGTGGTGCAACGCTAGGTCACGACCAGGCTCACCGCTTGACCTGACGTGACATCTGACTTATCAACTGGGGACACAGTCCTGGGAGTGCGCCCATGAAGCCCCTTGTCCGCAACGCCGCGCTGAGCGACTACGTGGAGGTCGGCCAGTCGCTCGGCATCGACCCGCGATCCCTGATGAAACACGTGGGCCTGGACCCCATCGGTCTCACGGTCCAGGACAGATGGATCTCCGGCGTGGCCGTGGCCCAGTTGCTCGAGCTCTCGGCGGCCGCCTCACATCGCGAGGACTTCGGCCTGCTCCTCGCCGAGCGACGCCGCTTCTCCAACCTCGGCCGCATCAGCCTGGTCATCCGCGAGGAGCCCGACGTCCGCAGCGTACTGGAGCTTCTCGTCCGCCATGAGTACATGTACAACGAGATGCTCCGCAGCCGGCTCTCCGAGGCGCACGGCCTGGCCAACCTCAAGGTGAGCCTCGACCCGGGTGAGACGATGGCGGGCCGCCAGGCCGTGGAGCTGGCCGTGGGCGCCTTCCATCAGGTCCTCCGCACCTTCCTCGGTACTCGGTGGCAGCCGGTGGCCGTGTGTTTCACACACAGCGCTCCAGCTGACACCCGGACCCACCGGCGCTTCTTCGGCCCTGCCGTGGAATTCGACCGGGATTTCAACGGGATCGTCTTCTACGCCAGCGACCTCGACGCTCCCAACCCCATGTCGGACCCGCTGCTGAGGACCTACGCCCGGCAGTATTTCGAGTCCATCGCCATCTCGAGGGACACGACCGTGCTGGACCGTGTGCGCGAGCTGATCGAAGTCCTACTGCCGACCGGGCGCTGTTCGATCGAGCAGGTCGCATGCAGCCTCGGTGTCGACCGGAGGACCGTCCACCGGCACCTGTCGGCCTCGGGTGAGACCTTCTCCTCCCTGCTCAACGCGACGCGTACTCAGCTCGCCGAGCAGTTGGTGGCGAACCCGCGCCGCTCGTTGACGGAGATCTCCAGGCTGCTGGGATTCTCCGCATCCAGCGCTTTCTCGCGCTGGTTCAGCGAGCGGTTCGGCTGCAGCCCCCGGGAGTGGCGCCGCCGGAGGAACGGGCAGCAAACCTTCGCCGAGAAATGACCACAGGCGATCACCCGCTGCCGGGGACCGCGCTCGCTCACGCGGCCTCGGCCAGGGCCCTGAGCCGACGGCCCGAGCCGGGGCGGGCCGTCCCCAAGTGGTAAATCAGATGTCACCTGTCGTCAAGCATGCCGCGTAGTCGGCCCTTAACGTTGCACTACCGCAAGGGGGACTGCCGGTTCCACGGGACGAGCAGGGATCCTGCCCGCAGCCGCATCTCCCCCGGGGCTCATTGATCGTATCGGGCTGCCCGGCGAGTCCGGAAATCCCCTCTGCCATCCACTCCACCTCTCGCGACGCCCCAGGGCCTCGTATCGCAGGCAGCGATGCGTGCAGCGAGTGAAGACCGATCCTCAAAGGAGACGGACCGTGCACTTCTTCGACGACTCCCTGTATCCGGAGAACCAGGAGAAGCTGGTCATCCAGGCCGCGCCCTACGGGCCGGAGTGGCTGCCCGGTGACGCCGACGACCTCCCGCTCACCATGGATGAGCACGTGCAGGCGGCGGTCGACTGCTACAACGCCGGCGCCACGGTTCTGCACATCCACGTGCGCGAGCTGAACGGGCACGGATCCAAGCGCATGTCCATGTTCAACGAGCTGATGGCCCGGTTGCGCGAGGCTGTGCCTGACATGGTCCTGCAGATCGGCGGGTCGATCTCTTTCGCCCCCGAGGACGAGGGCGCCGACGCCAAGTGGCTCAGCTACGACACCCGCCACATGCTTGCCGAGATCTCCCCCCGTCCGGACCAGGTGACGATCGCGATCAACACCAACCAGATGAACATCGTCGAGCTCTTCGACGACGAGGACATCGAGGGCACTTCGATCGCCAAGCCGGCGTACTACAAGGCCTACCGGGACATGGTGGTCGAGGCCGGACCGGAGTTCTACCTCGAGCACCTCAAGCGACTCCGCGCCAACAATGTCCAGCCGCACTTCCAGCTCGCCAACATGGCGCAACTGGAGACCGTGGAGCGGCTGATCCGCAAGGGCGTCTACAGCGGGCCGCTGGTGCTCAACTACGTCGCCATCGGTGGCGGATTCGCCGGTCGGCACCCGGCCGACCTGATCGAGTTCATCCGCCGCGTCCCCGACGGCGCCGTGCTCACCGTCGAGGCCTCCATGCGCGCGGTGGCGCCGATGAACGCCATCGGTATCGCACTGGGCACGCACGTGCGAGTGGGCAACGAGGACAACCTGTGGCGCCGCAAGGGCGAGCGGATGTCCTCCGTGGAGCAGGTTGAACAGATGGTCCAGATCGCAGGCGCGCTCGGCCGGGAGATCGCCACCGGACAGGAGGCGAAGAAGATCTACAAGATCGGCGAGTGGTACTCGGACGCCGACGAGACCCTGGCCCACCTCGGCATGGTGCCCAACCGTCGTCCCGGCCGGCGTGGCGCCATGCTGCGCGACGTCAAGAGCTGACCCACGAGCAGCGGTCGCGGGACGACACGGCAGCCACCCCGGCCGGCCGCAGGCGGCCCGCGACCGCCCACGCCACACACGAGCAAACGGAGCAACTCTCATGGCACACGCCATTCGCTTCCACGAAACCGGCGGCCCCGACGTCCTGCGGTGGGAAGAGGTCACCGTCGGCGACCCGGGCCCGGGCGAGGTGCGGATCCGGCACGTAGCCGTCGGACTCAACTTCGCCGACACCTACTTCCGCACCGGCCTGTACCCGGCCCCGCTGCCCGCAGGCCTCGGAGTCGAGGCTTCCGGGGTGATCGAGGCCGTGGGGGAGGGCGTGCGTCACGTCGCCGAGGGCGACCGGGTGACCTACACCGGCAGCCCGCTGGGTGCTTACAGCACGGAGCGGGTCATGCCCGCGGACTCGCTGATCAAGCTGCCGGAGGAGATCAGCTGCGAGACCGCCGCTGCGATGACCATGCGCGGCCTCACCTCGGCCTACCTGCTGCGCCGAATCCACCCACTGGAGTCCGGCGACACCGTGCTGCTCCACGCAGCGGCCGGCGGCGTCGGCCTGATCTTCTCCCAGTGGGCGAAGCTGCTCGGCCTCACCGTGATCGGCACGGTCTCCAGCGAGGAGAAAGCCGAAATCGCCCGGGCCCATGGCTGCGATCACATCATCTACTACCGGCGCCAGAACGTGGCCGAGCGGGTGCGCGAGCTGACCGGCGGCAAGGGCGTTCCGGTCGTCTTCGACAGCATCGGCAAGGACACCGTCGCAGAATCCATGGCCTCGCTGCAGCGTCGCGGCCTGCTGGTGTGCTTCGGTACCGCCTCCGGTGTTCCGCCGCTCGATGCCATGCAACTGGCCATCCACGGCTCGCTGTTCGTCACCCGGCCCGCGCTGGCCGACTACATCGCCGAACCCGCCGAACGGGATGCCCTGGCGGGCGAACTGTTCGGCCACGTCTCGTCCGGCCGCATCACGATCGAGATCAACCAGCGCTACGTCCTCAAGGACGCGGTACAGGCACACCGCGATCTGGAAGCCGGACGGACCACGGGATCTTCCGTCTTCGTCCTCTGAACGCCGTGCCCCGCACGTCAACCCAGGAGTGAGCACATGTCCCAGACCGTCCGCCCGAGGGAAGACAGGCCCGCCCTGGTGCGCCCGGGTGTCCTTCGCACCTCGATCAGGGTTGAGCCGCTGACCTGCACCATCGGCGCCGAACTCTTCGGCGTGAACCTCGGCGATGCCGCGCGCGACGACGACCTGTTCTCCGAGATCAAGAATCTGCTCCTGCAGTACAAGGTCCTGTTCCTGCGCGACCAGGACATCACCCGCGCCGAGCACGTCGCCTTCGCCTCCCGCCTCGGCCCGTTGGAGGACCACCCGGTGCTCGGCAGCGACCCGGACCACCCGGGGCTGGTCCGCATCTACAAGGACCTGAACAGCAAACCCGAGCACTACGAGAACGCGCTCCACTGCGACGCGACCTGGCGTGAATGCCCCCCCATGGGAGCGGTGCTGCGCTGCGTGGAGACGCCCGAGGTGGGCGGTGACACGATCTGGGTCAACATGGTCGAGGCCTACCGCAGGCTGCCCGAGCACATCAAGACGCAGATCGCCGGCCTGCGCGCACGGCACAGCATTGAGGCGACCTTCGGCGCCTGCATGCCGATGGAGCGGCGCCACCAGATGAAGGCCCGGTTCCCGGACCCGGAACACCCCGTGGTCCGTACCCACCCGGAGACCGCCGAGAAGATCCTCTTCGTCAACGCCTTCACCACGCACTTCGTCAACTACCACACGCCCGAGAACGTGCGCTTCGGCCAGGACTACGCCCCTGGGGCGGGCAACCTGCTGACCTACCTGATCAGCCAGGCGGCCGTCCCCGAGTACCAGGTGCGCTGGCGCTGGCAGAAGAACAGCGTCGCCATCTGGGACAACCGCTCCACACAGCACTACGCCGTCCAGGACTACTGGCCCGCCGTCCGCAAGATGGAGCGTGCCGGAATCGTCGGCGACAGACCCTTCTGAGCCCTGAGCAGCGACGGAAAGGTGACGCCCATGGGACTGCACACGACCGGCACGACGGTGCCGGACACGCCTCCCGCCGAACCAGCCGTACCCCGCAGCTACGCCTGGCTGGTGTTCGCCCTGAGTTTCGGGCTCCTGCTGTCCGACTACATGTCGAGGCAGGTCCTCAACGCGGTCTTTCCCCTGCTGAAGGCGCAATGGCTGCTCTCCGACGCCCAGTTGGGGTCGCTCAGCGGCATCGTGGCCCTGATGGTCGGTGTTCTCACCTTCCCTCTGTCGCTGCTGGCGGACCGCTGGGGCAGGGTCAAGAGCCTGGTCATCGCCGCACTGGTGTGGAGCCTGGCGACCCTGGGCTGCGCCGTTTCCGCCGGCTACGGCCAGATGTTCCTGGGCCGGTTCATGGTGGGCGTCGGAGAGGCGGCCTACGGCAGCGTCGGTATCGCGGTGGTCCTCAGCGTCTTCCCCGTTCGTCTGCGGGCCACGCTCGCCGGCGCGTTCATGGCGGGAGGGTCGTTCGGTTCTGTGTTGGGTGTGTCGGCAGGCGGCGTCCTGGCCCAGGCATACGGCTGGCGCTGGGCGTTCGGCGCCATGGGGATCTTCGGCCTGGCCCTGGCCGTGCTCTACGGCCTCGTGGTCACCGAGAAGAGGCTCGGGTCGGCCTCCGGCAAGCACGGCAGCACGTCCGGTGAACACGCCTCCATCCGCACCCTGCTGCCGCGGCTGTTCTCCTCGGTCTCCGTCATCTGCGCCTACATCGGCAGCGGAACGCAGTTGTTCGTCGCGATGGCCCTGCTGGCCTGGATGCCCAGCTTCCTCAACCGCTACTACTCCATGGCCTCCGCGAAGGCCGGCCTGGTTGCCGGGGTCTTTGCGCTGATCAGCGGCACCGGCATGATCCTGTGCGGGGTCGTCGCGGACCGCCTCAGCCGGCGGGCCGGGAGCCGGAAGTGGACCGTCGCGATCGCCTGCAGTCTGGGGTCGCTCGTGCTGCTGGTGACCGGATTCCACCTGCCGGCCGGCCCGCTGCAGCTCGTGCTGATCGCCGCCGGGACCCTGGTGGCCGCCGGTACCTCCGGCCCGGCGGCCGCCATGGTGGCGAATCTGACCCCTGCCGCCATCGCGGCGACGGCCATGGCCACGCTCACCCTGGCCAACAGCCTGCTCGGGCTTGCCCCCGGGCCAGCGGTGACAGGCGTACTCGCGGACCGTATCGGTCTGCTCGGCGCCCTGCGGGTGGTCCCGCTTGTCGCGCTCGCGGGCAGCGTGGCTTTCGTCATCGGCAAGTTCTCCTACGAAAAAGATCTGCGCCGTCTGGGGCTGCTCCCAGACCTGGCCCTCAAGACCCCGGAGTTGCAGTCATGAGCCTCACCGCACCGCCGACGGTCGTGATCGTCCCCGGTCTACGCGATCACGTGCCGGACCACTGGCAGACCATCCTCGGCAACAAGATCGAAAACAGCCGTACGGTTCCGCCGCTGGAGACGGACAGGCTGAGCTGCGACGCCCAGGTCGCAGCATTGGACGAGGTGCTGTCGGACATCTCCGGCCCGGTTGTGCTGGTCGCCCACAGCGCCGGGGTGATGACCACCGTGCACTGGGCGCAACGACACCATCGTTCGGTCAAGGGGGCGCTGTTGGCCGCGCCGCCGGACTTCGACACCCAGCTGCCGGAGGGTTACCCCACTCCGGAAGCCTTGCGCACAAACGGCTGGACGCCAACGCCGCGAACACTCCTGCCCTTCCCCAGCATCGTCGCGGCCGGCACGAACGACCCCCTGGCCGAGGCCGATCGCGTCGCCGATCTCGCCCGGGCATGGGGGAGCCGCCTCGTGGTCCTCGGACCCGTCGGACACCTCAACCCTGCCTCCGGCTACGGCGAATGGCCTCGGGCGGAGGAACTCATCCGCGAGCTCGTCCGAGCCTCGTCCGGCCTGCCCACCTGACCCGCGGCGGCGGCTTCCTCACACCCCCTCCTGCCCGTCCTCGGACAGGAGGGAGCCGTTCGCCGGCCGAGCGCGCATCGTCAGACACGTATGAGCGGGCCATCCCGTAGGCGCCGGCTCTTCACTGGTCCCAACCGCACGACCCCGCCCTGGAGACGCTCATGAGCACCGACACCGACCTGCTGTGGTACCCGAGCCGCTCGACGGCCGAGAGCTCCAACGTGGCCGGCTTCATGCGCTGGTTGAGCGAGGCGCGGGGGCTGTCCTTCTCCGACTACACGCAACTGTGGCGGTGGAGCACCGCCGACCTGACCGCGTTCTGGTCGGCGGTATGGGAGTTCTACGGCCTCGACGCCGTCAGCGGCTATGACGACGTGCTGCCCGAGCCGTCGATGCCGGGAGCCTTCTGGTTCCCCGGAGCCCGGCTGAACTTCGCTGAGCAATGCTTCACCCGCGCCACCGACGCGCGCCCGGCCTTGATCGCGGTAGCCGAAGGCGGCGTTCCTGTGGAGACGTCGTGGGAGCAGCTCCGACGCGATGTCTCGGCTGTCGCCGCGTCCCTTCGCGACATGGGCGTCGGACCTGGTGACCGAGTTGCCGGCTACCTGCCGAATACGTCACATGCCGTGGTCGCGTTGCTGGCGAGTGCCGCTGTCGGCGCGGTGTGGACGGTGTGCTCGCCGGACTTCGGGACGCCCAGTGTGCTCGCGCGACTGCAGCAGGCACAGCCGACGGTTCTGGTGGCCGCCGATGGCTACTGCTACGGCGGCAAGGAGTTCGACCGGCGTCCGGAGATCGCTGAAATCGCGGACGGGCTGCCGACGGTCCGGCATCTGATCGCGGTCGACTACCTTTACGCGTCCTTGACCACAGCGTCGTGGTCCCGACGTCCTGAGGTGGAACAGCACACCTGGTCCGCACTGCTCGAGAACCAGGCGGAACTCAGCTTTGCGGACGTCCCCTTCGACCACCCTTTGTGGATCTTGTGGTCCTCGGGTACCACGGGCGTTCCGAAGGGCATCGTGCAGGGCCACGGTGGCATCGTCGTCGAACTGCTCAAGGCACTAGGTCTCGGCGCCGACCTGCGCGGCGACGACCGCTACTTCTTTCACACCTCCACCAGCTGGATGGTCTGGAACTTCATGGTCGGCGGCCTCCTGCACGGCGCCACGATCGTTCTGTACGACGGCAGTCCCACCCATCCCGACGTCAACGGCGTATGGAAGGTCGCCGAGCAGACCCGGGCGACGATGGTCGGTGTGGGAGCGGCCTACCTGATCGCCGCGGAGAAGGCGAACGCACACCCGGCAGCCGAAATCGATCTGAGCGTTCTGCGATCCATCCTGCAGACCGGCTCATCCCTCCCCGCGAGCACCTGGCGCTGGGTCTACGACCGCTTCCCCTCCGACATATGGCTCCAGTCGATCTGCGGAGGGACGGACATCTGCTCCGTGCTCGCCGGAGGATCCCCGCTACTGCCGGTGCGGGCCGGCCGGATCCAGTGCCCCGCGCTCGGTGTCGCCCTCGCCGCATGGGACCGCTCGGGACAGCCGCTCATCGGCGACCAGGGGGAACTGGTGGTGACCTCGCCGCTTCCCTCGATGCCCCTACGTTTCCTCAACGATCCCGGGGAACGGCGCTACCTGGCCAGCTACTTCGACGTCTATCCCGGAGTGTGGCGGCACGGGGACTGGGTCACCGTCAATCCGGACCTGTCAGTTGTGGTGGGAGGACGCTCGGACTCCACACTCAACCGCATGGGTGTACGGATGGGATCCGCCGACATCTACGCCATCGTCGAGCAACACCCGCAGATCGCGGACAGCCTCGTCATCGGGGCCGAACTGCCGGACGGCCGGTACTTCATGCCGCTGTTCGTGGTGCCGGCCGAAGGGGCGACCCTCGACGACGAGCTCCGGAACAGCATCGCCCTGTCAATCAGACGAGAGCTTTCACCTCGGCACGTCCCGGACGCCATTGTTCCGATAGCCGCCGTGCCGCGCACCCTGACCGGAAAGAAGCTGGAGGTGCCCGTCAAGCGCATCATCCAAGGCGCCCGCATCGCCGAGGTGAGCGCTGAGGGGGCCGTCACCCACCCCGAGATGCTGGCCTGGTTCGCAGACTTCGCGACCGCGCTTCCAGCCGGACGCTGACATCGCCGCCAGGACGACCACGTCGGTTGACAGGGCCGGTCGTGCGGCCGTGATTGCGCCCGTGGTCGTGCGGGTCCTCGTCCCCGCTGCTCCCGCATGCCGGTCGTGTGCCACGAGGCAGGGCCGGTGCAGCGAGCAGACGTAGTCGCACTGCGGCGGACCGAACAGGTGCGCACGGCTCCCGCCCTCCGTCCTGTGGCCGGGTCCGAAGTCCGGAAAGACCCGGTCGACCGCGACGGTCAAGCGCCGCCGTGGCCGCGGACCCGGCTGCTCACCGCCGCCACCACCGCGCACGCCCACGGCCACGCCCTGACGATCCTCCCCGCCACCTGCAGTGGTGCCACGAGCACGGCCGCACGCCCCTGGTCCTCGCCTTCGGCCCGTACGACATCCCGGGCCACGGCTTCGATGCGGTCTTCACCGCCCGCACCTGCGACGCGGTCCACACGGTGAGCGCGCGGAAGGTCCATTGCGAGGTGCCTCCCCCGGAGGCCGTGTGCGGGGCGTCCCGGGTGGAGTGCTGCAGGGGCGTACATCCGATGGTGACATCACGACAGCGGGATAGGGTTCGGCTGAGGGGAGTCCGCTGGGTTCATGCGAGCTGCGCCAAGGCCGGACGCGGTGCTCGCCCGAGGAGGAGCTGGATGCTGCAGGCACTGGGATTGGGCCCGGCCGAAGAGGCCGTCTACACGGCACTGCTGGCCCGCCCGACAGCCTCCGCGCAGGAACTCGCCCGGCAGACCGGACGCGAGCAGGCCGAAACCGACCGTATCCTGCTCGACCTGGTGACACGCGGCCTGGTGGCGGTCGCCTCCGAGGCCGGGAGGGGGGCACCTGACTCGGCTGACTGCGGGGCCGGCCTCCAGCCCGCCCGCTACCGGCTCACACCGCCCTCGGTGGCCCTGGCCCCGTTCCTCGTCGAGCAGCGCAACGCGCTGCACCGGGCCGAGACCGCGTTCTCGATGCTGACCGAGCAGTACCGCAGCACCGCCGCCCACCCTGCGGGCAGCGTCGTGGAGGCGGTCGTCGGCGTGGAGCAGGTCGCCCACCGGTTCCATCAACTGCAGCGCGGCGCCCAGCGGGAGTTGCTTGTCTTCCTCGTCGGTGCGCCTGTCGCGGTGCCGCGCGAGGATGCCGACTTGTCGGAGAGTTTCGCGCTCGACCGCGGAGTCGATTTCCGGGTCGTGGCGGCCCAGAACTATCTCGACGGTCCCGATGTGGTGAGGGACGTGCGGGCGGCCATCAGGGCGGGCCTCGAGCTCCGCCTGGTCGACTCGCTGCCGCTGAAGATGGTCGTCTCGGACCGGGAACGTGCCATGGTGCCACTGGACATGGCGGACTCCGGCGGCGAGCCGAGCGCCATCGTGGTGCACGGCAGCGGCCTGGTGACGGCCCTGGTCCAACTTTTCGAGAGGGAATGGGCCCAGGCTCGGCCGCTGTACACCACCACCACGGGTGTGCGAGCGGAACCGGCAAACGATCAGTGGCCGACCGAGGGGGAACTGGAAGTCCTCGCCTTGCTGCTGGCAGGATTCTCCGACCGGCGGGCAGCCTCCCAACTCGGCATCTCCATACGTACCGTGGAGAGGAGGACACGCCGTCTGATGGACCTTGCCGGTGCGGATTCGCGCCTGCAACTCGGGTGGAACGCCGCGCGTGCGGGCTGGCTCTGACCTCGCCGAGGAGTCTTTGTCCGTGATCGAGCCGGAGGCATCCACCGGAGCGACGGCGAGGGCACGACGATGGCGGGCCTGCCGGTGAAGCCGCCCCCCGTGGGGCTCTGCTGATCGACGACGTAGGCGACCGGTGAGCGGTGACATCGACGGCGTGCAGGGCGCGGGCGAGCCGGCCACACCCCACCGGGATCGATCGACCGGACCTCCACCGCCTCGGTGACTTCAAACCGGCCGAGGGCCTGCCCAGCGAGCCCCTGCCGTGGCTGCGGAGGCTTCGGGAGACGGAGCGCGGAGCCCGCGTCCGGGAACTACTTGCCGGCCTGGCAGTCGGAGCCCTGCCCGCAGCTCAGCCTCCTGGCGGGCCACGGCCGATGCGCGATCCGGCCACAGCTCGCTCACGAACTCCCGGGCCCGTCGCCCGGCGGCGGAGTGGGAGAGCACCCGGATCCGGAGAAATCGGTGTGACCGCAGGAGCTTGAGGGAGGCTGGGACGGACCTGCTGCCGGCCGAGAAGTGGGGGAATGCGCCCGCGTCCCCTTCGAGATCATCCGGCCTGACCTCGGTCGGGCCGGGCGCGTACGCCACCGGCCGGCTCCGAAGCCTCACCGAGCGGACGAACCAATTGATGTGACCGCGTGACGGAGATCCGTCATGCGGGAAATCCGCCATCCCACGGCGTCCCCACGCAATCCGCATGTCTGCCAGGCTGCAGCCGCAGCATGGCATGTTCACGGAGTCAAGTAGGGAGATTCATGCGCCCCACAACGCGTATAGCCTTGGGCGCGGCGACGGCCGCCGTCCTGGCCGTCACCGCGGTCGCGCCTTCCGGGGCGGCGGACGCGCCACCTGACGGGAACTCGGGGAAGAGACCCGTCATCGGCAGCGGAGCCGCGGCAACGGGCGGCAAGCAGGTGACGGTCACGCTCGTCACCGGCGACAAGGTACTGGTGACCACGGACACGTCGGGCCGCAGTTCGGCGGCTGTGCTGCCCCGCGAGGACGGTACGCAGCCGATGGCCCAGACCTATCAGATGGGCAAGGACCTCTACGTCTACCCGGAGAACGCCTCCCAGGCGATCGCCGAGGGCAAGGTCGACGAGCAGTTGTTCAACGTCACTGGGCTCATCCGCCAGGGATACGACGACACACACACCGACACGCTGCCGCTCATCGCCACCTACCGGAACAGTGTGAACGTCGCCGCCGGCGCGCCGGCGGCTCCTCGCGGAGCCGAGCGGGGCCTGAGCCTCCCGGTTGTGAACGGCGTCGCGTTCAGGGCAAGCAAGAACGCTGCCGCCACCTTCTGGCAGGACATCACCAACTCCCGCTCACGTTCCGGCTCCACGGTGAACAAGCTGTGGCTGGACGGCAAGGTCAAGGCCACGCTGGATCGGTCCACTACGCAGGTGCACGCGCCGGAGGCCTGGGCGGCCGACTATGACGGCAAGGGCACCAAGGTCGCAGTGCTGGACACCGGGGTGGACGCCGAGCACCCCGACCTGGTGGGCCGGGTCCTCGAGTCCAAGAACTTCACGGACTCCCAGACCACCGACGACAGGCAGGGCCACGGCACCCACACCGCCTCCACGGTCGGCGGGTCCGGAGCAGCCAGTGACGGCCGTAAGAAGGGGGTCGCCCCCGGTAGTTCCCTCCTCATTGGCAAAGTCCTCAACGACCAAGGCTACGGCTTGGACTCCTGGATCATCGCGGGTATGCAGTGGGCCGTCGACCAGCAGGCCGACGTCGTCTCCATGAGCCTGGGCAACCCCACGATCGGCGACTGCACCGACCCGATGGCCCAGGCCACGAAACAACTCTCGCAGAACACCCACACCCTGTTCGTCGTCGCCGCCGGCAACGCCGGCTCGAATACCGAGACCGTCTCCTCGCCCGGCTGTGTGCCCGGCGTGCTGACCGTCGGTGCCGTCGACCGCGACGACACCACCGCGTGGTTCTCCAGCCGCGGTCCCGTGGCCGTCACCCACACCCTCAAGCCCGAGATCGCCGCCCCCGGCGTCGACATCTCGGCGGCCAACGCAGGCGGCCGCGGCATCTACGCCTACCGGACGATGTCCGGAACCTCCATGGCCACCCCCCATGTCGCGGGCGCCGCGGCCGTCGTCCGCCAGGCCCACCCGGACTGGACCGCGCAGCAGGTAAAGGCCGCCCTGGTCTCCTCAGCCCGCACCGACGGTAAGGTCGCCGGCGCCGACCAGACCGGCGGTGGGGTCCTTGATGTGTTCGGCGCGGTGAACCAGAAGGTGCTCTCCGCGCCCGCCGTCCAGGCCGGCAGCTACGACTGGCCGCAGGATGCCTCGGACCGCGCCACCGTGCAGGTGCCCTTCACCAACTCCAGCGGCAGCGACCTCACTCTGAACCTGAAGGTCAGCGGCATGCACGGCAACGACGGCAGCGACGTCCACTCCGGCATCGTCACGCTGGAGGAGGGCAAGGTGAGGGTTCCCGCGGGTGCCACCGCTCAGGTGCCGCTGCGGATCGATCCCACCGTCCCTCTGGAGGACGCCCAGTACGGTGCGGTCACCGGCCGGATCCTGGCCACCGGCGGCGATGTGCACGTCTCCGTGCCCGTCACGCTCTACGTCCAGCCGGAGACGGTCACCCTCCGGGTCAAGGCCATCGACCGCAACGGCAAGCCCGCGACCGGCACCTCCTCCCTGGACCTCGTCAGTCTCGACACCAACAAGGGCGAGCGCCGCAGCAACTCGGGTGCGACCGACCAGACATACCGGGTGCGACCGGGCGACTACGCCCTCAGCAGCTTCGTGGCGACGTACGACGCGAACAACGCAGCCGAATCGGTCAGCTACCTCGCGCACCCGCAGCTTCGGATCACCCGTGACACCACCGTCGTCCTCGACGCCCGCAAGGCCCACCGGCTGAGCCTGCACACCGACCGCCCTTCGACGGTGAACAACACCACGTTCAGCTACGCCCGCACGTGGGACGACACCTGGCAGATCACCGGGTCGCTCGTGGCCGCCAAGACCGTCCAGAAGTTCTACGCAGACGTCGACGGACGTGCCAAGAACGGCACCTTCGAGTTCCGGCCCACGTGGCGCGCGGCCGGCTCCGAGAGCGGCTCGTCCTACGTCTACAACCTGTCGTTCCCGACCCAGGGTCCGCTGCAGTCCGACCAGGTCTACGAGCCCAAGGACTCCGAGCTGGCCCAGGTCACCGAGACGTGGAACGCCATGGGCAAGGAGGGCGACTACCTCGACGCGCTGTTCATCCGCCCCTCCGGGAGCAGCGGCACCTACGTCCCCGTGAGCCCGTTCGGCAGCGTCCATGTGCCCGGTGCCCGCACCGCCTACTACACGACCGGCGACGACGCCTGGTACCACGGCGCGATGACCAGCTTCCCGTTCGCCGCGTTCATGGGCGACCAGGAGCGCACCTACCGGGCCGGACAGCGCAGCGCCGAGGAGTGGTACGGCGGCCCTCTGCGGCCGGCCGCGCCACGTGACGCCGACGGCAACCTGATGCTGGCCGCCGAGCGGCAGGGCGACCTGATCGGCATCCAGACCGCACTCTGGCTCGACGGCTCCGGCGACCACTGGTCCTACGGCGGGTCGTTCGGCGACCTCGGCAACCTGGTGCTGAAGCGCAACGGTGACAAGATCGCCACCAGCGCCTGGCCGTACGAGGTGTTCAAGGTGCCGGACGAGGACTCCGCGTACGAGCTCACGCAGAACCTGGAGAAGATTCCGACCTCGGACCGGAACTGGCTGCGCTCCACCGCCGTAACCACCACCTGGAGCTTCCGCTCCCACCGTGAGCCGGACGTCTACTCGCGCGGCCTGCCGATCCTCTTCCCGGCGTACGACATGCCGGTGGACGGCCTGAACACCCTGCCCGCGCAGAGCGGCATCAGGGTCGGCCTGTCGGTCGAGGGGCACGCGGGGTACACCCCGGGCGCGATCAAGGCAGCCTCGTTGTCCTACTCCTACGACGGCGGCACCACCTGGACCCAGGCGCCGACCGAGCAGCAGGACGGTCACTGGACGGCCGTCCTCGACCACACCGGCGCCTCCGGCAAGCAGGTCACGACGAAGGCCACCTTCACCGACGTCAACGGCAACGCGGTCACTCAGACCATCAAGCGCGCCTACGACGTGCGGTAACCACACAGTCCGGCCGGGCGGTCTCCCACCTCAGGGCGGCCCGCCCGGCCGGTCGGCTTGCCCTTGCCGACCACCCGGTCCGTGCGGCTCATGCGGCGTGTGCGTACTCGCGGAGGACGCCGCCAAGGCGATCGCCTCGGTGGTGGCAGGATCGCTGCGGGTCCGCGGCTTCGGGGTCTTCGGGCAGCGGTGGTGAGGGCCGACGCCGGATCGATCAGTCCCGTTGCGCTTCTCGGGATGCCGACTGCCCACTTCTGCGGGAGGTTCGGCGGGTGACGCGCCTGGTCATGAGGGTGATCGCGAACCAGGTGATCAACGACTCCGAGTGCTGGATGAGCCGTCATGGTCCCACGCGTGTCGGCGGGCGTGCATGATCCAGGCCGGCGCTCGCTGGACCACCCAGCGGATGTGGTCGAACGAACTGACCGAGGAAGAACTTGCCGAGGCCAACGTCCCCGGCGGCCTGATCCGCTTCGCCGTCGGCCTCGAGCACGAAGCAGACCTGATCGCCGATCTCAGCCAGGGACTTGCCGCGCCGGCCGCGAGAGTGCCGCATGACGGCGGATGTGCGGCCGATGCTCCCTGGCGCGGAACGGGTCGGGGCCGAGGACTCGGTGCCCGTACGACATGAGCTGACCAGCGCGTTCGCCCGCCTGGCCGCGCTGCCCCGCCCAGCCTCCTGACGACCTGTGCGCCGTCTCCGCTGGTTGGAGCCACAAGACGGGCGCTCTGGAAGTAGGCGATCCCAATGAACTTTGCAGGGCAAAGATCCACGACCTTGTAGCTCACGCATCACTCGCGCCGAACAACGCGGCGGTAGGCCTCGTCGTGCGGGACGCCGGCATCCTCGCCCCAGGCGAGTCGGACGGCTTCCCGTACGCGCCCGAGGGCATCGGGGAGTACGCCGATGTCGGCGCCGGCCAGTGCGAGGCGCAGGGCGTTGGGTGCATGGCCGGTCGCGGCGAAGGCATCGGCCGTGGACACGAGGACGCCCTGCTCGGCCAAGCGGTGGGCGACGATGTCGGCTCTCAGCTCGTCGGGCAGCGGCAGCCAGCCCCAGTAGGCGCCGGGGTTGCCGTGGTAGCCCAGATCCGCGAGGTGGCGGCGGGCGATGTCCTGGCGCCGGCGTGCGTCCTCACGCCGCGTCTTCTCCAGACGGGCGACGGTTCCGTCGGCGATCCAGCGGGTCGCGAGAGCGGTGACGATGCTCGAGATTCCCCAACTGGAGCCAATCAGCGTGCGCTTGACAACGCGGATGTGCCGCGGCGGGGCGACGACGTAGCCGACGCGCAGTCCGGTGGAGAGGTTCTTCGAAAGGCTCCCGATGTGGAAGGTGCGCTCCGGGGCGAGCCGTTGGAGCGGCGCCGGGGCGTCGGGGGCGAGGAAGCCGTAGGTACCGTCCTCGACGAGGAGGCAGTCGCGGCGGTGGGCGATCTCGGCGATCCGCTTCCGGGTGACCGCGTCGAGCGTGAAGCCGAGGGGATTGTGCAGGGTCGGCATCAGGTAGATCGCCGAAACCGGGCGACTGCCGCACAGCTCATCGAGGCTTCCGGCGTCGGTGCCGGTGACGTCGCAGCGTATGGGCACGAGTTCGATGCGGCGGGCGTCGGCGACGTGCTTGATGCCGGGGTAGGTCAGTTCGTCGACGGCGACGACGGCGCCGGGTGCGGCGATGCTGCCGAGGACGGTGTCGAGGGCGTGCTGTGCCCCGGCGGTGAGCAGGACGCGGGCCGGGGCAATATCGATGCCGCGGTCCAGCAGGTGGGTGGCCACGGCGGCCCGGTCGGTGCTGCGTCCGCCCGCCGGCTGCTGCAGGAGGAGCGCGTCGAGGTCGCCCTGTGCTGCGAGCGCGCGCAGGGCGTGGCGGAGCTGGTCGCTCTGGTCCGGTGCGAGCGGCTGGTTGAACGACAGGTCCGCCACGCGGGCCCCGGTCGGCAGGCGGCGGGGTTCGAGGCCGCCGAAGCGGCTGAGATCGCGGACGTAGGTGCCTCTTCCCCGCTCGCCCACGACGAGCCCGACCGCCGCCAGCTCCCGGTAGACCTTGGTGGCCGTCGCCGCCGCGATGCCGCGTTCGCGTGCGAGATCCCGGTGGGTCGGCAGCCGTGTACCCGCCGGGAGGGCCCCGGACCGGATGGCGGCGGCGAACTCGTCGGCGATCTGACGGAAGCGCTCCACCCTCACGGCCACCGACCTTGTAGCTAGGACAATTTCTTGATTGCCTCACCTTACTGCTCCTAGGGTCCGAGGCATCCGCCGCGAGCCAAGGAGAGACCCCTTATGCCCGGATCCGACACGGCAGCCCTTCCGGTGCTGGAGTACCTGCAGCGTCACGTCGCGGGAGCTTTGCGGCCCGGCGACCGGACCCACATGCGGTACCCGACGGCCATCTCGGCCTTCCTCGGCTTCCGCATCGTCGACGTCGGGGAGGGCACCGCGTCGGTCGGCGTGGAGGTGGACGCCGCCCGGCACGGCAACCAGCAGGGCACGGTGCACGGCGGCTTCCTCGTCGAGCTCGCCGATGCGGCGATCGGGACCGCACACTCGACCCTGATGCGGCCCGGCGAGACCTTCACCAGCATCGACATCCGCACTGCGTTCCTGCGTCCGGTGTGGTCAGGGAGTCTCGTCGCGACCGCCCGGCCGACCCACTCGGGGCGGACCATCTCCCACTATGCCTGCGACGTCATCCGCGACGACGGCAAGCCGGTCGCGACGGTCACGAGCACGGTGATGACGCTGCGCGGCGAGCGCGCGGCGGGCCGGTGACCCACACGGCGGCTCCCGGCCTTTGACCGCCCTGGCCTCGCTGGGTCTGGTGCGCCTGGCGTACCGGGAGCGCCCGATCAAGGCAAACTCGGCATGGTCGTCGTACGTCGGCCGTGGTGCGGATGACCGGCGGGCTGCCGACGGGCGTTTCGTCGTTCCGGCGGGGCGCGCTCCTGGGGTCTGCCTGAGGTCGGCCTCACCCGGCTGCCACCGCAGTGGGAGGCCGTCCGCCAAGGCGCATGGGACCTGTATCCAGTGATACGTCTGCCCATGCCTTGCGAGAGCGCAGGCTGGTGCGGTCACCGGGCTCACCGTGGGCCGCGTCCAGCAGGTCGAGGGGGACCTTCTGGTGGAAATCGCCTGAGCGTCAGTGCCCGGTCTCCTCGCGGCGGCAGTACAGGAAGAGGTGGGGCTCGGGCCCGGCGCCGGGGTGGTCCGGGGTGAAGGCGGTGCTGTGCCGGGACAGCACCGTCAGTCCCGCCGCCTCCACCATGCCGGTGATGTCCTCCTCCGCGAAGCTCGTCGCGCGGACCGGCCGGCCCATGAAGACCACGTCGACGTCCTCCACGTCCGCGGGCACGGTGGCCAGCACCAGATGCCCGCCGGGCCTCAGGGCCCGGGCCAGCCGCCGCGTCAGAGCCGACTGCTCGGCGCGGGTCATCTGCAGCAGCGAGAAGAACACGCACACGCCGTCGAACGAGTCCGCCTCGATCGGGAGATCACGGATGTCGCCGCAGCGGAACTCGGCCTCGGGGACCTGACGGGCGGCGAGTTCGACCATGACGGGAGAGACGTCGACGCCCAGCACCGAGTGCCCTGCCGCGATGAGCGCGGCCGCGGTGGGCCGCCCGGTGCCGCTGCCCACGTCCAGTGTCCGCGCAGCGGGCGGCAGCCGCCCGAGCAGCCACTCCAGCGCGGACAGGTGGGCGGGGGCATGGGCGAACGCCTTCTCGTAGGCGGGGCCCAGCGCGTCGAACAGCACGGCTGCGGGCGGCCGTTGGTCTTCGTGCCTCACGTCGGTGTCCCTTCGCTCGCCGGCCTGCATCGTCGCACCCGCCCGATGCGTGCCACAACAGCAGCCCAGTGCGAGTCCCGGCCGGGCCGGGCAGGGGAGAATGAGAGCCGTACCCAGCGGTCGCCCCCTGCGGGGGAGCGGGGAAATGCAGGACGCGCGAGCGGGGCAGGTCACGGGGCCCGAGAACCTCGTCGATGTGGCCCGCCTGGTCACGGCGTCCTAGGCGCTGTGCTCCGACCCGGCCGAACCGGGGCAGCGGCGGGCGTTCGGTACTTCGGGACATGATGGCTCGTCCCTCGCGGCGGCGTTCAACGAGGACCACATCGCGGCCACCAGTCAGGCCATCTGCGAGTACCGCGCCGCCGAGGCCAACCGCCGCGAGGCGCACCGCAAGGCGCTGTCACCCGTCACCGGCGGCTTCGATCTCCTCATCCTCACCCATCGCGGGCCCAGCCCATCGGCAGCACCACCGAGCGCGGTCTTCACCGGGGCAGTGCACCCGGCTCTTCCATCGCTGGACCGTACGAGGAGGACCGAGGCTGACCGCGAGGTGACGGACGGTGTGTACAAGGCCCGGGAACGTATTCAACGCAGCAGTGCAGCAGTGCTGATCTGCGATTCCTGGCGACTCCGACTTCTCGGATTGCAGACCCCGGTCCGAGCTGGGACCGGCTTTGTTTCCCGCGCGTCTGCGAGGGCGCCGTGCGAGTCGAACCGATCCAAACGGGCCACCAACGTGATCTTCGGTGTGCGGGACGAGGTGCACGAGGAGATCATCACGCTTGTCGGCGCGGTCACCAGGACACGGAGACCCGGGCCCGGACGTAGCCGCAGCGTTCGGCGAGTGGTGCGGGCTCGTCTACCTCGTCTACACGGTCCACGGCGAAGTGATCGAAGTGCTGGACATCGGCTGCGCCCGGTGAGGCCAGACTCCCCACAAGGCCTACATCAACGTCTGAGACATCAACGACGTCGTCCAGCATCACCCCGCGTGCCGTGCTCAAGACGGCTCGGCAGCCCGGCGACCTCGGCTCCGCGATGCAGCACGTCCCGGAGCATGGCAGGAGTGAGGGTGCGGGTGGACATGTTGCGCCGGCTGGGGTGGTAGCCGCCGATCAGGTAATACCTCCTGCTCGCGCCTCTCATCTGCGACCAAGGCTTCGGCGCCGTGTCCGAAGACGGGGCGTCGTCGGGGAAGACGCCAGCCTGCGCCGGCCAGCACGGGCAGCAGCGCCTGCCAGGCGAATGCGCCGAGTACCACGATCGCCTGCATTGTCGGGCGCAGCAGTTCCAACTCGCGGGCCAGCCATGGCCGGCAGGTGTCACGCTCATCGGTAGTGGGTCGGTTGGCGGGCGGAGCGCAGTGCACCGGCACCGTGATCCGGACCCCGTGCAGCTCCAGCCCGTCAGTCCGGTGTGTGGAGGTCGGCTGGGAGGCGAGCCCGATGTCGTAGAGGGCGGCGTACAGCGCGTCGCCGGACGGGTCACCTGTGAAGATGCGCCCGGTGCGGTTGCCGCCGTGCGCGGCCGGGGCCAGACCGATGATGGCCAACGATGCGTCTGCCGGGCCGAAGCCGGGCACCGGCCGTGCCCAGTACTCCCAGTCCTGGAACGCTCTGCGCTTGACCCGGGCGGCTTCCTCCCGCCATGCCACCAGACGCGGACACGCCCGGCAGGTGGCCACCACACCATCCAGTTCGCTCAAGGAGTCCACCCGGGGAACCGTCCGTGCGGGAAAGTCGTACGACTCCGCCGGAGGACGTCTGCTGGGCATACCGCTCCCTTCGTTGATCCGCCGCCTTTGCCGCGCCGCCCGTGACCGGATGGTCGTGGTCGGTGACTCTTCCCATACCCGGTTGTCACGGTGTGTCGGGCCGGGACTCGTAGTGCAGGCTGTGGAAACGGCCGCTCTCCTCCCGTCCGGTAGGGTCGCCGCCCAGCGCCCGTACCGCCGCGATCGCATACTGCCGTTCCCGTTCGTCCGTGAAGAGGCGCTGCGGATAGGTGCGGGAAAGATCGACGGTTGTGCTCAGACCGTGTGCGGCCAGGGACCGGGCGATGGGGTGGTACGACACCGTCCGCAGCACGAACGCGCTGACCCATACCGGTCTCCGGGCGCCGTCCAGCAGTGCCGCGAAGGTTCGGGCAGTGATGTAGCTGCCGCCGCCCGTCAGTGTGATGAGGCCGACGTCGGTGAGCGCGCGGCTCAGCCCGGGGCTGGGTGAGCCCTGTTCCAGGTCGTCGGTGAAGGCGGCGTCCAGGAGCCCCACCTCGAGCGCATAGTGCACGGCGGATGGCGCCACGTCCAGGCCGAACACCGGCACGGCGTCCGTGCGGTGCCGCTCGGCGTAGAACTCCTTGTCCCGTGCCGCCAGTTCCGCCGTCGACATCGTCCGGAGAGCGGGGGAGGTGTACCGCTCATACAGCTTCGCCAGCGTCACGTCGTGGTTGAGCAGCGCGGCATTGATCCCGTACGAGCAGCACAGGTCCAGCACCGCCGGCCTGCCGGGGTAGTCGTCGTCGAGTGCAGTCCGTTCGGCGGCGGCCTGCCGGAAGACCGGCTGCGCGTGGTGCGGGATCTCGTACTCCAGTGGGGCCAGCCGTCGGAAGTACGCGCGGGGGTCCGGCCGGTTGTAGATATCGTCGAACCGCGACTTACCACCCGGCACGCGCTCCGCACCGCCAGAGCCCGACGCGGCCATGTGTACTCCTCCTCGCAGAACACGCCTGTACATCCATCATGTCTCGCCTCCCGCGCCCCCCGGTGTCCGCCACACACGGGGAGCACAGGTGCACTCGGTCGCCTCCGCAACACGGGATGCACGTGCCGACCGCTGAACGTCTCGGTGCCCTGACCACCGACCAGACTGCCGGGGATGTGCCACCACCAGAGCTGCGGTCCTCCGGGCACTGGGCGTCGCGGTCGTCGGAAAGACGCCCGCCTGCCTCATGCAGATCCCGCAACACCTCCTCGATTCGGCAGCCCCGCTCGGCAGCCCCGCGATCACCGCGCAGGCGCGGTCCGTGCTGTGGACCTACGGTGGTCGAAGTGGCGTCGACGAGCCGAACCGCCGTAGCTGAGGAGACCGCGATGGAGGAGCACTTTGTCTGGGTGACGACCCGCCGCATTCAGCCAGGCACACTGGAGGACTTCGAGAAGGCATGGCGTCCGGCCACCCAGCCGCAGGGTATGCGCCGCGCATTCGCTTACTGGTCCGACGACGGACAGGAGATCACCGGGGTGTCGTTCTGGGACTCCAAGGAGGCGTGTGACACTTGGCGGAGCTCAGAGCCGGAGACGCAGCGGCGTGCCGCCATGGCCCCGTACGTTGTACAGGAGCGGGAAGGCTTCTATCGCGGCCGCGAACTCGCCATCCCCAGCGGTACCTCGGGGTAAGCAGGCCGTTGCAGGCCGACCCGGTCCGTTCCTGGGCCGCAATCCCTTCCGTCTGCCGGGTGGCACCGAGGTGCGATCCGGATGAGCTGCGGCGATGGATGGGTAAGTCTGCTCATGCCCGCGCCTACGATCGTCCGCCCACTGTCGCCGACGACGTTCGACGGGCGCGGGCTGACATGAGTTGCTGGGCAAGGGGCACCCAGGAGCTATGGAAGGCGCGCCTGTGGTTGTGCAGCCGCCGGGCCTTGACGGTGGCAGGCGGGTCACGATCCGCGGTGAGTTCGTTGGCACTGCGCATCACCTGCTCGATGTGGTGGAGTTTCTGCGCCGAAGCGGTCTGCCCGAGTCCAATACGACGGTCGACGACCCCGACCTGATCGAGTGGCGCGGCGGTGGGCCGCAGGCTTGGACGGCGGGTGAGTGACCTCGGTGCGCTGGAGCCGGGCGGGTGAGTGACCTCGGCCCCCTGCTGGTGATCGCGCCCGCGCTCACCGCGTGGTTAGAGGGCCCCTGGGTGACCAGCGGTATCGGGGCCCTGGCTGTCATGGCCCAGGGGTTCGCCGGCTGGCGTCACTGCCTGCCGTTGTCTCGGAACGTGCTGGTTGAGGTGGTCGCTCTGGCGGTGCTCTCGACGGTGGTGGTCGCCTTCTGTGTGGTGCGGGACCGGAACAGGCGTCAGCCGGCCCGGGTAAGGTCAGTGGCCCCTCTGTGCGGCCTGCAGGCCCGAGCACCACAGGAACTCTTCACCGGCCTGTGGTCCAGGCTGTCCCATGCGGACGATTGACCGTTGCCGGTGAAGGTTGCTGATCAGAGAGTTCGTGCCATCGAACATTGCTCGGCATGCTGCCCCGGCGGACTCTGACGTCCATCCAGCACTGCGTCCGGACAGCCGCTGGTAGCGCGTCCGACCGCGCATAACCGCAGGTAGAGCTACGCTGCGCGCGAGTGGACTGATACCCGTGGTGACATGGAACAGCCCTCGCCGCGATCGCACTCGGGGCGATCGTCCCTGACGCGAGAGAAGTCGGGATTGGTGTGAAACTGGGCGCGGAAGGTGGTGATCCCCGTGTCGGACCCACCGCACGCGTCCGCCGGTTCCGACGCCGCCGTCGACGAGAGTCGGCTGGAAGAGCTGATCATCGAGGCGCAGACGGCCCTGCCGTTCGAGCTGTCCGACCTGGCGAACCGGTGCGCCTCAGCCTTCGGCCTGGACACCGCGTTGATCTACCTCGTCGACCTGCAGCAACGGCTGCTCATCCCACTCGACGAGGCCTTGGAGCCGCTACCGGTGGCCGACTCGCCGGCCGGCTGGGCGTACCGCACTGTCTCCCTGCAGGTGTCCGACGCCGACCACGGCGTGATCGTATGGATGCCTCTGGTGGATGGCGCGGAGCGGCTGGGCGTGCTGGCGGTACGGACCGCCGCGCTCGACGGGGTGCGTATCCGCCGCAGCCGGATGCTGGCCCATCTGTTCGCCATGCTGATCACCTCCAAGCGCGCCTACAGCGACTGGCTCGCCGCCCGCACCCGCACCGCGACCATGCGGTTGCCCACCGAAATGCTGCGGGCCTTCCTGCCACCCCGCACCATCGGCAGCAGCAGGTGCGTCTCGACCGCGGTCCTGGAACCGGCGTACGACGTCGCCGGCGACGCCTTCGACCACTCGGTGGTCAAGAACGAGCTGCACACCATGATCCTCGACTCCATGGGTCACGATCTGGCGTCCGGCCTGACCGCGTCGGTCGCGATGGCAGCAGCGCGGAACACCCGCCGCGGCGGTGGCGACCTGGCCGATGTCGTAGGCTCCGTCGACCAGGCGCTCGCCCGGTGGCTGCCCGACCACTACTGCACCGGCGTGCTGTGCCGCCTCGACGCGGAAACCGGGGTGCTGCACTGGGTCAACTGCGGTCACCCTCCGCCGCTGCTGATCCGTGCCGAGCGGGTGCTCGACGGAGCGCTGGACAGCACCCCGCAGCCCCCGCTCGGCCTGGCCGGCGAACTCGTCCCGGCAGCCCGGCAGGTCCGCCAGACGACACTGAAACCGGACGACCACGTCCTGCTCTACACCGACGGCGTTGTGGAGGCACGCGACGCGGATGGTGTGGAATTCGGACTCGACCGGTTCACCGACTTCATCATCCGCTCCTCCGCCGCCGGCCAGCGCCCGGCCGAGGTACTACGGCTGCTCATCCACGCCATCCTCGCTCACCAGCGCAACCAACTGCGGGACGACGCGACCATCCTGCTGTTCGAATGGCGCCCGTAGCACCGTAACGGGTATGCGCCGAGCCTCGCTGCCTGTACGCCGTCTTCGGCCGAGCCGCATATCGACGTCACCGCACCGTCGTCGAAGATTCCGGGTCCGATACTCGCCGAGGCCCCGTCCGACCACTTGACCTCCGATGGCACGCGCTCGACCTTCGGCGGCACAGGACAGAAGAGACCCAGCGGGACGGATTTACCAACAGCGTTCAGATGCTGGCCGGGGCTCTCTCGTATCGGGTTACCGACGAAATGCGGTTCGTGAGGTGACGGAAAGCCGGTCGAGGGGTCAGCGGGTCGGGCGGCCGGCCGTGTTCGGCGCCGTTCGCGTTGCGGTGGTCCCCATTTTGGGAACGCGGACCCCGTGCGGGATCTCCGGCCGCTCCTGGTAGGTGAACTCGGGGTGAGAGCGAGGGCGCGGTGCTCCAGCGGCCACATCAACTTCCTCGGCCGCTGCGCCTTCACCCGGCCGCCGGCGCCGGGTCTGCGCCGCCTGCGCGATCCGCGCAGCGACGACGAGACGGACGACGACGAGGTCGGGCAGGAGCAATGCCTGACCGTGTTAGCGCGCGGGAGTTCCCGGGTGTTCAATGACAGAGGGGAGCGATAGATGCCCGGAAGCACGGAATCTGCCGGTTCCGCCGGCAGGAGCCGCAAAACGGGCGTTCTGGAAGAAGACGACCCCAATGAACTTCGTATGCGGAAAGATCCTCTGCGCAGCGGCAGGAGCGGAAGAACTCGCCGACCCCACTCGCGACCTCATCACGTGGTACGCCATCGTGCTCGCGATTCTGTTCGTGGCCCTCGTGGTCATGTTGCTGAAGACCAGGCACCGTTGACCTTCGCGGGACCCGCATGAGCTGCCGCTTCGGTGTGTCCGTGCGCGGCTCCTGGTAGACGCGGTGGGCGTACGCGGCGAAGGTGGCGCCGCCGTCGCTGCCGCCGGCTCGCCTTGTCGGTGGCTCATTGAGGAGCAGGGGCTGCTTGCCGGGCACTCGGGCGGCCGCGGCCTCGCACGGTGGCCACGGTCCTGCGGTCCGCCGCTGCACCAGCTGGGTGATCTTGCGGTCGATGCGGCGCAGCCACAGCTCATGCCGGACCCGCAGAGTGCGCAATCGTTCAAGGTCAGGCGGCAGGTCATCGAGCGTTCTTGTGATTCTAGGCTCGCAACCCGGCGCCGTTGCACTCGCGTGTTCGATTTGCCGTTCGATAGCCTGGGGTGGGAGGTGATCACGTGAACCAGGAGATCCAAGGGCAGCCGACGGTGATGCATGTGCGCTGTCCGGACCGGCTCCCGGAGCAGGCCTACCGGCAGGTGCTGGAACTGCTGGCCGACCTGTCACCGGTCGTCCAGGCACTGCCTCCCACCTGCGCACTGGTCGAACTCAAGGGCGCCCTGCGCTACCACGGCACCGATGTCCGCCACCTGGGCGAGATGCTGCGCGTCAGGTCCATCTCCCGTCTCGGTATCGACGTCCGCGTCGGCATCGGCTCCACGATCACCGTCGCGGCCACCGCTTCCGCCCGGATCGCCGGCCCCGGCGGCGTAGTTGCCGTCCCTCCCGAGGAGACCGCCGACTGGCTCGGCCCGCTGCCGGTCGAGGCCCTGCACGGCATCGGCCCCCGCCAGGCCGCCGTCCTGCACGACTACGGCATCCACTCGGTCGGCCTGCTCGCCGCCGTTTCACCCGCCACCGCGCAGCGCCTGCTCGGCAAGACGGCCGGCACTCTCGCCGCCGACCGGGCCCGCGGCATCGACCCCCGCCCCATCGTCCCCCGTACGCTGCCCGCCTCCGCCGCCGTACGGCACCGCTTCCCGCACTCCACGCTGGACGGTGCAACGGTCCGGACCGCCCTGCTCGACCTCGTCGTCCAACTCGGGTTGCTGCTGCGCTGCCGTGGTCAGGCAGCCCAGGCCCTCACCCTGACCCTGACCTTCGCGGGCGGCACCCTCTGGGAAAAGACCCGCCGCCTGCCCGAGGCCTCAGCACACGACGAAGACCTGCGCACCCTCGCCTACCACTTGATGGACGCCGCCGGCCTCCAGCGCGCCCGACTGACCGGAATCACCCTGAAGGGCCAGGACCTCATCAACGCCGACCAGGTGGCCACGCAGATCAGCCTGGACCAGACACGCGAGTCCCGGCTCGCCGCCGAACGGACCCTGGACCGCATCCGTGCGAAGTTCGGCCCCAGCGCGGTCGGCCCCGCCGCCACCGCGCCCTTCCACCGCGCCTCATAACCCGCCTGGCACCCACCACGGTCAGCCACGGCTGGCCCTCACCCACCGGCTCGGTGCCCGCCTGCGTGACGATCAGGTCGTAGCCCACCTTCGACCCCTACTGCTCCAAGGCCCGCCGTATCGAAGCCGCCGCAGACCGCGCCCGCCGGAGTTTCGGCACTGGAGCGGTGCTGCCGGCCGCCCTCGCCGGGCGCCGGGGTCCGACACCGAACCCACCGAGGAACGCCGTATGGAGACCAGGTACCCTGCCCGGCTTCCGTTCGAGGCCGACGGCCCAGCTGTGGGAGGGCGGGTGGTCGCTGCCCTTGACCGTCGGCAACCGGGTTGCGGCCAGGACCACGCCGGCCGCGACGGCACCGACGAAGCGCCGGAACACCGGGCGAGAAGTGGTCGACCACATGTTCATCTCGGTCGTGGAGCCCAAGACTGACCCCGGTGCCGGAGAAGGGCCGGGACCTGACTCGGGCCCCACATGGTCGGGGCCTGCCGGAGGCTAGCCCGCGTGGACCGGCGCCTCGACGGCCCCGGCTTCACGGTCACCGCCCGCCGGGCCGGCCGCCGCTGCGCCGGCCTGCCGGCCCGCCGCTTTGGCATTGATGAAGACGCCCGCGACCACCACGGCCAGCAGCATGATGCCTGCGGAGATCCAGGTCGCCACGGAGTAGCCGTGCACCGTCGCCTCCGCCAGGGCCGCCTTCGTCTGCGGCGTCTGCTGGGCGAGGTTGACCCGGTGGTCCGTCAGCCAGTCCGTGGTCGCGCTGGCCGCGATGGTGTTGAGCAGCGCGGTGCCGACCGACCCGCCGACTTGCTGCATGGTGTTGAGGGTCGCCGAGGCCGCCCCCTGGTCCTGCGGGGCAACGCGGCTGGTGGCCGTCGAGATGGCCGCCATGAAGGTGACGCCCATGCCGAGGCCCATCAAGCAGATGCCGGGCAGGACGTGGCTGAGGTAGGTGGCGTCGACGTCCATGGAGGCCAGGAAGGCCAAGCCTCCGGAGGCCAGCATCAGGCCGGGCATGATGAGCGCCCGGGCCGGCACCTTCTGCAGCAGCCGCGCCGAGATCTGCGTGGAACCGATGATCATGCAGGCCGTCATCGGCAGGTAGGCCACACCGGTCTTCAGCGGCGACCAGCCCTTGATGCCCTGCAAGTAGTAGGTCAGGAACAGGAAGACGCCGAACATGGCGATGGTGACCAGGGCCATCGTCAGGTAAGCGCCCGCCCGCTGGCGGTCCTTGACGATGTGCAGGGGCAGCAGCGGCGTCCGGGCGCGGGTCTGCCACAGCGCGAAGATTCCGAGGATCACCGCGCCGCCGATCAGCAGGCTCAGCACCCGGGTGTCGTCCCAGTCGCGGGACTCGGCCTCGCTGAAGCCGTAGACGATGGACAGCACACCGGCGGTGCCCAGCACGGCGCCGAGGATGTCCAGCTGGGCGTCGGCCCTGCGGACCGGGTCTTTGAGCATCACGATCGCGCCGATCACCGCGAGGGCGGCCACCGGGGCGTTGACGTACAGGCACCAGCGCCAGTCCAGGTACTCGGTCAGGAAGCCGCCGACCAGCATGCCGATGGCGCCGCCGGCGCCGGCGATGGCGCCGAACACGCCGAACGCCTTGCCGCGTTCGCGCGGGTCGGTGAAGGTCGTGGTCATCAGGGACAGCGCGGCGGGGGCCAGCAGCGCGGCGAAGACGCCCTGCAGGGCTCGGGCCGCGAACAGCATGCCGGGGCCGGTGGCGGCGCCGCCGAGCGCCGAGGCTCCGGCGAAGCCGATCAGGCCGATGATGAAGCTGCGCTTGCGTCCGAACAGGTCGCCGAGGCGGCCGCCGAGCAGCAGCAGGCCGCCGAAGGCGAGGGTGTATGCGGTGATGACCCACTGCCGGTTGCCGTCGGTCATGCCGAGGTCCTGCTGGGCGGACGGCAGGGCGATGTTGACGATGGTCATGTCCAGCACCACGATCAGCTGGGCGAGGGCGATGACCACCAGGCCCCACCAGCGGCGGGGGTTGGGGGGCGGCGGGGAGTCTCCTTCCTTGTCCAGTGATACGTCGGGGCTGACGAGGCGTTCGGCGCCGTTTCCGGGCAGGGCTGTGTCGGCCATGTGTCGAGCTACCTTCTATCGGAGGGGGTTGGGCATACGCGACCGGAGGTCCTGCTGATCGGTCGTCGTGCCGGTCGTTCCAGGCATGGACACGGCGAGGTCGTCCCTTCTCGAACTCGACTCGTGGTGGTGCGTGCCGCCCGGATCATTCGCGCGGCGTCCTGACGAACACGAGACGTGGGCGACCGGGTCTCTGTGACAGTGCAGCCATGTGATGTGGGCCACTTCTCGTGGTTGTCACACAGCGGTGGGGACCGGCGTCTTGTGGGTATGGCAGGGCCGAGAGCGAACGACACCGAGTCCTGTCGCCTGACCAATCCTCGGGGCTACTGGAAGACGTCCCCGGGGCACAGGATCTTCACCAATTGGAGCCGGCGGAAGCCACCATGGCGGGCCCGGTGAACAACGTCAGAGCCACTGTGGATCGCGGCCGGCTCCGCCGCAGCGGGCGACGCGATGCTTGTGTGGTTTGACTGACGAGGCCGGACCTTACAGGGACACTCTGGCCGAGGGGAGCGCCTGTCTCGACGACCCCTTGTTCTGGCCAGTGCACCTCGGTACCTGCCTGCGTGGCGAGGAAGCGCAACGGGCCGCGCTCGGTGCCGACTGGGACGCGGCCATGGAGCCGTATACCGCGTGCTCTCTGCTGATCATGAGTGGCCCTGTCCAGCGTGCCGCTGCGCTCCGGCCATCGCTCTGCCCGAGGATCGCCTGCTGGAGATCAGCAAGGCGCTGAACGACGACGAACGGCGACCTCACCAGGCATCCGGCTGAAGCTCCGAGCTCGGGAAGCTGAGGTGATCTAGGACTCGCTGCGGGACTCACCTGCGGCGGGAGGGTGTCGACGCCCTGGCGGGCGGACCCGTTGAATTCCCCGTGTTCCCCGTGGTCTCCTGCGCGATCCGGCACGCGTCTGGCACGACCTTCCGCCGGGCCATCTTGGTTCAGGTGCCGGGAGGGCGGAAGGTGACCTGCCGGCGGGCGGCCTCGTCGCCGCGCGCCACCATGCAGCGCAAATCCACCGTGCATCGCGACAGTCTTGATCGATCGCCCGGTCAGGCAGGTGAGGCGACTCACTCGGTGCGCAGACGCGCTCCGACCGCCCGGAGGAGTTCCTGCTCACGCGGGGGTATGACCCCGTCCGCCCGGGGGGCCACGTTGAGCAGCAGATTGCTGCCGGCAGCCCAGGCCCGTCGTACGTTCCTGCCCGCGCCGGACCGCGCCGGACCGCGCCGTCCGTGCGGCCGGCGGTCCCTGAGCGTGGTCGGCCAGGGCGAACGAATTCCGGGGCCGCTACCGCTCCAGCTGCGCGCGCAGCCACTCCTCCACCTCGCCCACGTGCGCGGCCGCGGCTGCTCGTGCGGCCTCGGGATCCCGGGCGGTCAGTGCCCGGTGGATCGCGGCGTGTTCGCGGCGGGTTCGGGAGAAGGCTCCCTCCTCCTGGTAGCCGCGCCAGACGCGGGCGCGGAAGGTGCGCGAGGACAGGCCGTCCAGGATCGCGGCCATCGTCTCGTTGCCCGCGGCCACCGCGATCACCCGGTGGAAGGCGAGGTCGTGGGCGAGGATCTCCTCCGGATCGTCGGTGGTGTTCATCGCCGTCAGGTGTTTCTCCACCTCGGTGAGCTGGTCCCGGGTGATCCGGGCCGCCGCCAGCGCGGTCGCCGTCGACTCCAGGATGCGGCGCACTTCGAGCAGCTCCACCAGGCGCGGGCCTCGGGAGAGATCGGCGACCACGCCGAACGTCTCCAGCAGGTCACCGGCCTCCAGCCGGGTGACGTAGATGCCCGAGCCGTGCCGGGCCTCCAGCACGCCGAGCACGGTCAGCGCGCGGATCGCCTCACGCATCGAACTGCGGGAGATGCCCAACTGGGCCGCGAGGTCCCGCTCGGTGGGCAGGCGCTGCCCGGGCTCCAGCAGGCCCTCGGCGATCATCGACTTGATCCGCTCAATGGCGCGCTGCGTCACCGTGCCCTTCTGCGGAGCGGCCGCGGCGGTCCCCGGTTCCGTCTCCGTAGCGGTTTCGTCCACGCCACTCCTCCTGTCACCGTGCGCCGCAGTCTAGCCATCGATGTGGTCCGACCACTACGGCCGGAACGTGGGAAATCTTGGCGCAGAAGGGTGTTGTGAGCGCCAAGTGGTCTGATAAGTATGCGGTCAACTGCTCGATTTCGCTCGATGAGGAGCCGACAGATGGCCGGCAGCACAGCGCGGGACGGACGGCAAGGCAGGCGCTTCTCCTCGTGGGCGGTGCGCGCGACGGCTGCGGCCGCCTGCGGCACCCTGGCGCTCACGGCATGCGGCAGCACCAAGGACAGCGGCGCGGCGGGTGCCAAAGGGGACGGCAACGGCAAGGTCGGGGTGATCCTGCCCTTGCTGACCTCGCCGTTCTGGCAGTCGTACAACGACTACGTGCCGAAGATGGCCGCGTCCCAGGGCGTCGACGCACTGAAGACGGTCAACTCCAACAGTGACCCCTCGCAGCAGATCACCGACATCAACAACGAGCTCAACCAGGGCGTCAAGGGCCTCGTCGTCGCCCCGCTGGACAGCGCCGCCATCCAGGCCGGACTCGACCAGGCCGAGCGCAAGGGCGTCCCCGTGGTCGCCGTCGACGTGGCACCCGACAAGGGCAAGGTCGCCATGGTCGTGCGGGCCAACAACGTCGCCTACGGCGAGAAGGCCTGCCAGTACCTGGGCGCGCACATCCGCTCGGGCAAGGTCGTGCAGGTCATGGGTGACCTGGCCTCGGTCAACGGCCGTGAACGCTCGGAGGCGTTCCGCTCCTGCGTGCGGAAGAACTTCCCCCGGCTGAAGGTGCTGGAGATCCCCGCCAAGTGGGAGTCCGACACCGCCGCCTCCAAGCTCGACACGCTCCTGAACGCCAACCCCGACATCGAGGGCATCTATCTGCAGGCGGGCGGTGTCTACCTCGCGCCCACCCTGCAGACGCTGAAGTCCAAGAAGATGCTGAAGAAGGCGGGCACGGCCGGGCACATCGTCGTCGTCTCCAACGACGGCATCCCGCAGGAGTTCGACGCCATCCGCAAGGGTGAGATCGACGCCACGGTCTCGCAGCCCGCCGACGCCTACGCCAAGTACGGCATGTACTACATCAAGGCGGCGATGCAGGGCAGGACGTTCAAGCCGGGCCCCACCGACCACGGTTCCACGATCGTCAAGCTGCCCAGCGGCAACCTGGAGGACCAGCTGCCCGCGCCACTGGTCACCAAGGACAACGTCGACGACCCCAAGCTCTGGGGCAACACGGTCCGATGAGCAGCCCCGACACCACCCCGCTGGTCCAGGCGCGGGGCATCGTCAAGCGCTACGGCCCCACCGTCGCCCTCGCCGACGGCCGGCTCACCGTCCTGCCCGGCGAGTCCCACGCCCTCGTCGGCCGCAACGGCGCCGGCAAGTCCACCCTGGTTGCGGTGCTCACCGGCCTCCAGGCGCCCGACGAGGGCGAGGTCCGATTCGACGGTGAGCCCGCGCCCGCGCTCACCGACCGCGACGCCTGGCGCCGCAAGGTCGCCTGTGTGTACCAGAAGCCGACGGTCGTCCCCGAACTGACGGTCGCGGAGAACCTGTTCATCAACCGACAGCCCACGGGCCGCGGATCCCTCATCAGCTGGCGCCGGCTGAGGAGGCAGGCCGCCGACCTCCTGGACGCCTGGGACGTGCGCGTCGACCCGGAGGCCCGTACCCGCGAACTCAGGGTCGAGGACCGGCAGATGGTCGAGATCGCGCGGGCGCTGAGCTTCGGCGCGCGGTTCATCGTCCTCGACGAGCCCACCGCCCAGCTCGACAACCATGAGATCGAGCGGCTGTTCACGCGGATGCGCGCCCTGCAGGACTCCGGAGTCACCTTCCTGTTCATCTCACACCACCTCCAGGAGGTGTACGAGGTCTGCCAGACCGTCACCGTGCTGCGCGACGCTCACTGGATCACGACCGCGCCGGTCGCCGACCTGTCGCGCGCGGCCCTGGTGGAGGCGATGGCGGGGGAGTCGGTCGCGGAGCACGAGCGCAGGTACGTACGCGACGCGGACGCCGTCGGCACCCCCGTGGTGCTCGACGCGCGCGGGCTCACCTCCGAGGCGTACGCGGACGTCGACCTCACCGTCCGCGGTGGCGAGGTCGTCGGACTCGCCGGCTCCAGCGGCAGCGGCAAGATCGAGCTGGCCGAGACCTTCGCCGGACTGCACACCCCGACCGGCGGGGCTGCCGAACTCGACGGCAGGAAGCTCCCGTTCGGCGATGTGCGGGCCGCGCTCGGGGCGGGCGTCGGCTGTGTGCCCCGCGACCGGCACGAACAGGGTCTGGTCGCCGGCATGACGGTCGGCGACAACGCCACCATGAGCGTGCTGGACCGGCTCGGCCGCTTCGGCTTCGTCTCCACCGACGCCAAACGCGGTGTCGCCGGCGAACTGATCGAGCGCCTCGGCATCCATACCGAGGGCCCCGAACAGCCCGTGGCGGACCTGTCCGGCGGCAACGCGCAGAAGGTCGTCATGGCCCGCGCCCTCGCCTCCGACCCGCACCTGCTCGTGCTCATCAACCCCACCGCGGGCGTCGACGTGAAGTCCAAGGAGTCCCTGCTGGCGCGGATGGACAACGCCCGCGAGGACGGCACCGCCGTCCTCGTCGTCTCCGACGAACTCGACGACCTGCGCCGCTGCGACCGCGTCCTCGTCCTCTTCCACGGTCACGTCGTCGCCGAGCACCCGGCGGGCTGGCGCGACCACGAGCTGATCGCCTCCATCGAAGGAGTGGACCATGGCTGACACCAAGGCCGCTTTGCCGCTCGCGCCGCCACGCGCCGCCGCCGCGGGATCGGCCAGGGCGGTCCTGCTGCGCCGGGCCCGCGAACTCGCCCTGCTACCCGCGCTGTTGCTGCTGATGGTGCTCGGTACGGTCGTCAACGACTCGTTCCTCACCGAGCGCAACCTGATCTCGATCCTCGGCGCCTCCGCCGCCCTCGCCATGGTCGTGCTCGCCGAGTCCCTGGTGCTGATCACCGGCAAGTTCGACCTGTCCCTGGAGTCGGTCGTCGGTATCGCGCCGGCCGTGGGCGCCCTCCTCGTGCTCCCCTCGGACCAGTCCGGATGGGGCGTGAAGTTCCCGGCGCCGCTCGCCCTGCTCGCGATCCTGGTGGTGGGCGCGGTCGTCGGCCTCTTCAACGGCGTCCTCGTCGTCAGGTTCAAGCTCAACGCCTTCATCGTGACCCTGGCGATGCTGATCGTGCTGCGCGGTCTGCTGGTCGGTGCCACCAAGGGCAAGACGCTGTTCGGCATGCCCGCCAGCTTCTACTCCCTGGCCACCACCACCTTCCTGACCATCCCGTTGTCGGTGTGGGTGGCCGCCGTCGCCTTCGCGGTCGCCGGGCTCCTGCTGAAGTACCACCGCATCGGACGGGCCCTGTACGCCATCGGCGGCAACGCGGAGGCGGCCCGCGCGGCCGGCATCCGCGTGGAGCGGGTCATGCTCGGCGTGTTCGTCGCCGCGGGCGTCCTGGCCTCGGCCGGCGGGATCATGCAGACCGGCTACGTCGGCGCGATCAGCGCCAACCAGGGCCAGAACATGATCTTCACCGTGTTCGCGGCCGCGGTGATCGGCGGCATCAGCCTGGACGGCGGCAAGGGCACCATGTTCGGCGCCCTGACCGGCGTACTCCTGCTCGGCGTCGTGCAGAACCTGCTCACCCTCGCCCAGGTGCCGTCGTTCTGGATCCAGGCCATCTACGGCGGAATCATCCTGATCGCGCTCATGATCGCACGCGTGACGACGGGCCGTGCACAGGACTGACCGCGCCGGTTCCCCCGTCACCGACCGAAAGGCCATCCGTGTCCGCGACGCCCGCCCGCATCACCGCGGTCGACACCCACGACATCCGCTTCCCCACCTCGCGCGAGCTCGACGGCTCCGACGCCATGAACCCGGACCCCGACTACTCGGCGGCCTACGTCGTGCTGCGCACGGATGAGGACGGCGGAGAGGAGGGACACGGCTTCACCTTCACCATCGGACGGGGCAACGACGTCCAGGTCGCCGCGATCCACGCGCTGCGCCACCACGTGGTCGGACGCCTGGTCGACGACGTGTGCGGCGACCCCGGCTCGCTCTTCCGGGACCTGATCGGCGACAGCCAACTGCGCTGGCTGGGACCGGAGAAGGGCGTGATGCACATGGCGATCGGAGCGGTCGTCAACGCCGTGTGGGACCTCGCCGCCAAGCGCGCGCAACAGCCCCTGTGGCGGCTGCTCGCCGAGGCCGACCCCGAGTGGCTCGTGAGCCAGATCGACTTCCGCTACATCACCGACGCGCTCACCCCCGAGGAGGCGCTCCAGATCCTGCGCCGCGGCCGGGAGGGCGCGAAGGAGCGCACGACCCGGCTGCTCCAGCGTGGCTACCCCGCCTACACGACCTCGGCGGGCTGGCTCGGCTACGACGACGACAAGCTCACCCGGCTCGCCGCCCAGGCCGTCGCCGACGGCTTCACCCAGATCAAGCTGAAGGTCGGCGCGGACCTCGACGACGACGTGCGCCGCTGCCGTGTGGCCCGCACGGCCGTCGGGCCGGACATCCGTATCGCCATTGACGCCAACCAACGCTGGGGCGTGGCCGAGGCGATCCGCTGGACCAGGGCGCTCGCCGAGTTCGACCCGTACTGGATCGAGGAGCCCACCAGCCCCGACGACATCCTCGCCCACGCGGCGGTCCGCGAGGCCGTGGCCCCCGTGAAGGTCGCCACCGGCGAGCACGTGCACAACCGCATCGTCTTCAAGCAGATGCTCCAGGCAGGCGCCCTCGACGTGCTCCAGATCGACGCGGCGCGCGTCGCCGGCGTCAACGAGAATCTCGCGATCCTGCTGCTGGCGGCCAAGTACGGAGTCCCCGTCTGCCCGCACGCGGGCGGGGTCGGCCTGTGCGAACTGGTGCAGCATCTGTCGATGTTCGACTACGTCGCGGTCTCCGGCACCACCGAGGACCGGGTCATCGAATACGTCGACCACCTCCACGAGCACTTCCTGAAGCCGGTGGTGATCCGCGACGGTCACTACACGGCCCCCACCGCCCCGGGCTTCTCGGCCGCCATGCGGCCCGAGTCCATCGCGCGGTACACCTTCCCCGGCGGCACCTTCTGGGCCACCGACCCCGACCTGCAGAAGGGACATGCGGCATGAGCGGCTTCCAGGGACTCAGGGCGCTGGTGACGGGAGGCGCCTCCGGCATCGGCAGGGCGAGTGCCGAACTCCTCGCCGAGCGGGGCGCGCAGGTCGCCGTCCTGGACCTGGACCCGTCGTCCGTGGCGAAGCCGCTGCTCGCCTTCCGGGCCGACGTCACCGACGACACCTCGGTGCGCACGGCGGTCGAGCGGGCCGCCGAAGCCCTCGGAGGACTCGACGTCCTGGTGAACAACGCCGGCATCGGCGCCCAGGGCACCATCGAGGACAACGACGACGAGGAGTGGCGCCGCGTCTTCGACGTCAACGTCCTCGGCATGGTCCGCACCGCCCGCGCCGCCCTGCCGCACCTGCGCCGCTCCTCGCACGCGGCGATCGTCAACACCTGCTCCATCGCGGCCACCGCGGGACTGCCGCAGCGCGCCCTGTACAGCGCCACCAAGGGCGCCGTGTACTCGCTGACCCTGGCCATGGCCGCCGACCACGTCCGCGAGGGCATCCGCGTCAACTGCGTCAACCCAGGCACGGTGGACACACCGTGGGTCGGCCGCCTGCTGGACGCCGCCCCCGACCCGGCCGCCGAACGCGCCGCACTTCAGGCCCGCCAGCCCACCGGCCGGCTCGTCACCGCCGCCGAAGTCGCAGATGCCATCGCCTATTTGGCCGGCCCCCTGTCCGGCGCCACCACCGGTACCGCACTCGCCGTCGACGGCGGCATGCAGGGCCTGCGGTTGCGCCCGGCGGATCGGTGACCGCCCTGGGCCGCAGCGGCGTCGAGGTCAGCCCGCTGAGCTTCGGTGCCGCCGGGATCGGCAACCTCTACCGGCACGTCGGCGACGAGGAGGCGCACGAGGCGGTGGCCGCCGCCTGGGAGCGGGGCATCCGCTACTTCGACACCGCCCCGCACTACGGGCTCGGCCTGTCCGAGCGCCGCCTCGGCGCGGCCCTGCGGGAGTACGACCGCGCCCATTACACAGTCTCCACCAAGGTGGGCCGCCGCCTGGAGCCCGCCGACGGCACGGGCGACGACCTGGCCAACGGCTTCGCGGTACCCGCCACGCACCGCCGCGTCTGGGACTTCAGCGCCGACGGCATCCGCCGCAGCCTGGAGGCGAGCATGCACCGCCTCGGCCTGGACCACATCGACGTCGTCTACCTCCACGACCCCGACGATCACGCCGAGCAGGCCTTCCGCGAGGGCTATCCGGCGCTGGAGAAACTCCGTTCCGAAGGAGTGGTCGGGGCGATCGGCGCCGGCATGAACCAGTCCGCAATGCTCACCCGCTTCGTTCGCGACACCGACGTCGACGTGGTGCTGTGCGCCGGCCGCTACACTCTCCTCGACCAGAGCGCCCTCGCCGACCTGCTCCCGGCCGCCGCCGAGCGCGGCACGTCGGTCGTCGTCGGCGGCGCCTTCAACTCCGGTCTGCTGGCGGACCCGACGCCGACGTCGACGTACGACTACGCCAGAGCGCCCCAGGAGATGCTGGACCGAGCGCTGCGGCTGCAGGCGCTCGCCGGGCGGCATGGCGTCACCCTGCGTGCCGCCGCCCTTGACTTCTGCTCCGCACACCCCGCCGTGGCCAGCGTTCTGGTGGGTGTCGGCTCGGCCGCCGAAGTCCGCGACTGCGCGGAGCAGTTCGCAATCCAGGTCCCCGCCGCCTTCTGGCGGGAACTGCGCGAGACGGGTCTGCTGCCCACCGAGGAGTCGTCATGAAAGTCGCCCTGCACACCAAGGTCCGGCCCGACCGGATCGCCGACTACGAGGTCGTGCACCGGGAGGTCCCGGCCGAGCTGACCGCCGCCATCCGCGCCGCCGGAGCCACCTCCTGGACGATCTGGCGCAGCGGCACCGACCTCTTCCACCTATTGGAGTGCGAGGACTACCCCCGCCTCCTCGCCCAACTGGAGCGGCTGCCGGTCAACGTCGCCTGGCAGGCCCGCATGGCCGAGCTGCTCGACGTCGTGCACGACTACTCCCGCGAGGGCGCCGACGCGGGGCTGCCTGTCGTGTGGGAGCTGCCGTGACCGTGGACGCGCACCATCACGTCTGGGACCTGTCGATCCGCGACCAGGACTGGATCACGGGCCCTCGACTCCGGCCGATCAAAAGGAATTTCACCCTGGACGACCTGGAACCCCGGGCCGGGGCGGCCGGAGTGGCCCACACGGTCGTCGTCCAGACGGTCACCGTGCCGGAGGAGACCCCCGAACTGCTGGCTCTGGCCGCCGGGCACGATCTGATCGCGGGTGTCGTCGGCTGGACCGACCTCACCCGCCCCGATGTCGCCGACGAACTCGCCCGACTGCGCGCACTGCCCGGTGGCCGCTTCCTGAAGGGCATCCGCCACCAGGTGCAGGGCGAGCCCGACCCGGAATGGCTGCTGCGGGCCGACGTACGGCGAGGCCTGGCCGCCGTGGCCGACGCGGGCCTCGCCTACGACCTGGTCGTCCTGCCCCATCAGCTGGCGGCCTGCGCGGAGGCGGCCGCGATCCTGCCGGGACTGACCTTCGTCCTCGACCACCTGGGCAAGCCGCCCATCGCCTCCGGAGAGCTGGAGCCCTGGGCGAGCGCCGTGGCGGCGCTCGCCGGCCGGCCCAACACCGTCTGCAAACTGTCGGGCATGGTCACGGAGGCCGACCTCGCCGCCTGGAAAACGGCCGACCTGCGCCCCTACGCGGAGGTGGTGCTGGAGGCCTTCGGCCCGGACCGCCTGATGTACGGCTCGGACTGGCCGGTGTGCACCCTCGCGGCCCCGTACGAGGAAGTCCTGGCCACGGCCCGGGACCTGACCTCCGCGCTCACCGAGCACGAACGCACCGCGGTGTTCGAGGGGACGGCCACGCGCGTCTACAAACTGGCCCAGTCGAGCTCGTAGTCGAACCAGATCCGGTGCGTGCCGTCGGTGTCGATCGCCAGACCGCCGCTGCCGGTGATCCCGGCCAGCTCGCCGGTGCCGCCGGCGGGGACGAGGGTGAAGAACTCGGCCACGCGGTCGGTACCGGTCGTCGTGGCCGAGTGGACGAAGTGGAAGGTGCCCCGTCGCTCGTGCAGGGTGCCTTCGAACGACTCCATCGACACAAACGTGCCGACGCCGGACGCCTGGTCGTACGGGCCGCTGCCACCGCGCGCCGCGTCCTCATCGCCGACGAGCGATGAGGACGGGCGCCTGGGTCATCGCTCCTTGGTCAGCCTGCCGACCGTCCGCGCACCTGGACCTCGGCCAGTGACAACGGGTCGGTCGAGGAGGCGAGTTGGACGCGGACGTACCTGCCGGTGGTGTCCGCCGGGAGCTGCACGGAGGTGGGGCGTCCGGCCTGCCCCGTGACGTGGACCGCCGTCACGCCGGGCGTGGACCGGGCCGCGTCCAGGCCGTCCGCCGTGATGGGCCGGTCCGATGTCATGACCCAGAAGTCCCGGAGCCGGTTGGCGCAGCAGTCGGTGCGGTTCCAGATGTCGACCGTGGACAGGCGGGACGCGGTGCCGAGGTCCACCTGCCACCAGGCCTGGTCGGAGGGTTCCGCCGTGTGCGTCACGGACCCGGCGGAGAAGTTGCCGTCGGTGTTGCCGTCGACGGCCCGTGAGGCGGGTGCGTCCCAGGCCGTCGACTTCTGCGTCGCGGGCCGGCCCAGGGCGAGGTTCTCCAGCGCCACCGTCACCTGGAGGGTTGCGGTGGTCGTCAGGCGCCCGTTGCGCAGCGTGACCTTGATCGGGTACGTCCCCGGTGCGCTGTCGGAGGGCGCCGTCACCGTGAGCGGGATCCGGCTCTCGTCCGCCCCCTGCAGCGGGGCGACGCGGGTCGTGCCGGGGGAGACGGTCCAGCCGGCCGGTGCGTCGAGGGTGATGTCCGTCTGCGGCGCCTCGCTGCGGGACGTGTTGGTCACATCGAGCGTCCCCTGGACGGTCTGGCCCGGATGGATCTCCTTCGGCAGATCGGCCCGGGTGCGCAGCAGGGTGTGGACGCCCGGTGTGCTGATCTTGAAGACGTAGGCGTGCTTGCTGCTGGTGGCCGCGGGCCCGGCGGCCGGGGTGTCGACCACGACGCGTCCGGCGGAGTCCCGGTGCCAGGGGAGTTCCGCTCCGTCCGAGCCGAGCAGCGTGATGCGGGTGCTGTGGTCGGCCGGCACGTCCGGACCGAGGGTGAGGTGGTCGCCCGGCCAGCTGAGCGCGGTCGCGTAGAGGGCGCCGTCCTTGACCGTGTAGCGGACGTTGTCACCGCCGGCGGGTTCCTCGGCGTGGTTCCAGTACGTCGTGCCGTAGACGGCCTCGCCGTTGGTCTTCAGCCAGGCGCCGATGTCCCGGAGCCGCTGCTGCTGGAGTTCGGGGATGGTGCCGTCGGCGCGCGGGCCGATGTCGAGCAGCAGATTGCCGTTCTTGCTGACGATGTCGACCAGCGAGTCCACCAGCTGATCGGAGGTCAGGTAGTCGGCCTCGGGCTCGTTCTGGTTGTAGCCGTAGGAGTGCGCGATGCCCCGGCTGGCTTCCCACTTGACCGGGTCGATGTCGGCCTTGACCGTGTACTCGGGCGTCTGGAAGTCCAGTTCCGTGCTGTCCAGCGCGCCGGTCTGGATCTTGCAGCGGTTGGCCACGGCGACGTCCTTGGGGTGCGCGCGGTCCTTCGCCTGGTTGTAGAAGTGGGCGATGACGGGCGCCGTCTTCCAGTACGAGGCGGGCTTCTCCCACTGCCCGTCGCACCAGAGGATGTCCGGGTCGTAGTTGTCGATGAGCTCGCGCATCTGCGGCGCCATGTAGTCGTTGACGTAGTCGGCGACCTGCGGTGCTCCGGTGTAGGGCACGGTGGCCCCGGTGTAGGGGTTGCGCACCGGCTTGCCCGTGTACGAGGGGTTGTACCACTCGTACAACGAGTAGTAAAAGCCCGTCCTGAGCTTGCCGTCCTTGCGTGCGGCCTTGAACAGATCGCCGGCCAGGTCGCGCCTGGGGCCCAGGTCCACGGTGTCGCGGCCGCTGACCTTGCTGTCGAAGAGGGCGACGCCCTCGTGGTGCTTGGAGGTCAGCACGAAGTACTTGGCGCCCGCGTCGTCGAACAGCTTGACCCAGGCGTCCGGGTCGAACTTCTCGGCCTTCCACTGGCCGATGAAGCTGTCATAGGGGGTGTTGGCCCCATAGGTGTCGCGGTGGTGGGCGTTCGTGGGGCTGCCCGGAGAGTTCATGTAGTTCCAGTACCACTCGGCGTAGCTGCCGCGTGGGCCCCAGGCGGGCACCGAGTAGGCGCCCCAGTGGATGAAGATGCCGAACTTGTCGTCGTTGAACCACCGGGGGGTGGGGTGGCTGTTGAGCGAGGCGACCGTGGGCTCGTAGTCGGGCTGCGGCTGCGTCACCGCCTGCTGTCCGGGCCCGCTCGCCGTGGGGGAGGCCCCGATGGTGGTGGCGATGGCGGCCAGCGCGGCCGCGCAACTGACGGCGGTGCGTCTTGTGCGGCGTCCACGGTGCCTGTCACGTTGCCGGATCACTGTGCTCCTCCTTGTTCGTCAACGCTCGCGGTCAAGGGCGGTAGTCGGCGTAATGGGCCTGGAGCTGACCGGGATCGAGTGCTTCGTCCCAGGTGAAGAGCTCGTCGAGATCTCCGCGCAGGCTTGCCTTCGGGGTGCCGATCGAGCGCAGCGGCAGCGGCACGGAGGCGTCGACGGTGCCCACGCGCGTGCCGTCCGCGTACAGCGTGGTGTGCCCGGGTTCGGTCACCCAGGTCAGCTGGACCCACTTCCCGAGGGGCAGGGTGTAGTCGAAGCTGAAGTCGGCGACGCCGTAGTGGGTGAAGCCGACCTTGCCGGTGCCGTACTGCTGGAGCTTGAGCGCGCCGGTGCGCGAGCTGAGCAGCACCTGGTCGCTGGTGCGGCCGGAGAGCCGGACCCAGGTCGACACGGTCCACGGCTCGGCTACGTCCAGCCCGCCGAATCCCACGCCGTCGCGGTCGCTGTCGTAGCTGAAGGCCTGACCGCGTACACCGTCGTCGATCAGCGTCGGGTTGTTGATGATGTACGAGGTACCGGGCAGGTCGCCGGCGACGTCCTCGGCCATGATCGTGTTCGGCGGACGGCTGGCGTAGGTCCAGCCACTCGGGTAGGGCGCGGAGTCGAAGGTCCAGTGGTGGCTGGGGCGGCCGTCGTCGGTCCTGGGCGGCTCGGACGTGGTCGTCACGCCGGGCGGGTCGCCGAGCACGGCCACGCGGGCGCGGAAGTCGCTCAGAGTGTCGGTGGGGGCCGAGGCGTTCCAGGCCCGGTCGGCCAGGATGGCGCGGCCCGCGGCCATGTTCTGCTCGAAGTAGCCGTCGGCGGCCCAGAAGTTGTAGTCGGCCCAGTTCATCAGCCCGGAGCCGAGCATGTCCGGGGCGGTGCTCGGCATCCAACTTCCGTACATCCAGGACTCGTTCGGATAGAGGTTGTGGTAGTTGTTCGGCGTCACGTAGAAGGGCCCGATGGCGATCTCGTCGTGGTTCGGGATCGCGGGCGTGCTCCCCGTCCCCTCCCAGGTGAGGAAGACCACCGAGGAGTGCACCGACTGCTGCGGTGCGGCGAGGTGCTCGGAGCCGTTGTAGACCGCGGTGCGTTTGCCGTGGCGGGTCACGACGTCGTCGAGGGCGTTGATGTACGCGTTCAGCGCGTCGCCCATCGTGGTGACCGTCGGATCGGCGTCCAGGTACCGCTTCAGCCGGGGGCAGTTGGCGAGTTGGCCGGGCAGTTCGTCCGCGCCGATGCTGAACAGCGGCGCGTCGAACCAGCCCGCGAACTCGTCCACGATGCTCCGGGTCACCTGGAGCGTGCGCGGGTTGGTGAGGTCGAGGATCCAGTCCGGCGTGAGGTGGGAGTGCGTGTGCGCCCCGGTGCACGGGTCGGGCCCGTCAACGAAGCCGATCCCGAACGCCTTGCTGATCACCGTCGCGTGTCCCGGGACGTCGATGCCGGGCATCAACTGCACGTGCTGCTGGGCGGCCACCGCCTTCAGCCGCTCGATGTCGGTGCGGTCGTAGCTGTGCGCGGGATCGGCGAGCCCGGGGAACTTGCGGCTGAAGAGCCGGAAGCCCTCCGCGTCCGAGAACTGCAGGAACAGGGTGTTGAACTTGAGGTAGCCCATCCTGCGGATGAGATTCTCGAGGTAGCCCGGCTGCCAGTACTTGCGTCCGGCGTCCAGCATGACCATGCGCACCTGCTGGGCGGGCCGGTCGAGGCTGCGGCCGCGCGGTACGGCCCGGTGCTGCGGGTCGGCCCGCAGCATCTGGAGCAGCGTCCTCGTTCCGTAGAACAGTCCGTGGGTGGAGGCTGCTTCGACACGGATCACGCCGGAGCTGGCGAACCGATAGCCCTCGGCGCCGAGCGCGGTGTCGTCGGCCAGCCCGAGCAGGATGTCGCCGTCGGCCGGATCGTCCTCATCGCTCGTGACGCGTAGCCGCAGCCCTGTGACCTGCTGGATCTCGGCACGCAGCGTCATGGCGAGTTCCTGCACCGTCTGCCGGGCCGGTCCCGGCAGCTCCGCGCTGCCCGCCTCGGTCTGCGTGCGCGAGCGCGCCCGCGGGTCCACGACGATCCGCGAGCCGGCAGTGAGGGAGACGGCGCCGCCCAGACCGCTCCAGGCCGTCGGTCTCGGGACGACAGGCGGCGGATCGGCTGCCGACCCGTCTGCCAGCGCGGGTTGCCCGCCCAAAGATCCGATGACCACCGCGAGGACCAGCGCAAGAATGACCGATATTCGGCGCACAGCCGCCTCCTGGGGCAGATTGATTGGGCGAAAGGTAGTCGCGAGGTATGGCGCCTACAAGAGGACGGATGCGTGAAGATGGCGTGAAGTGGCGGGATCCGCGCACAATCACGCACCGCGGGCCCATCCTCAGCTCGCCTTCCGCCACCTCCGGATTGCGGGCTCAGGTCCGGTACGCGGCCGTCCCGCTCGGGGCGGCCGCGTAGGATCCGGGCGGTGTGTGAGCCGGCGGTGTCAGCCCTGCTGCACGCGGCCGAGGACCTCGACCTCGGCCATGTTGAGCTCGACAGGGGTCTTGCTGGCGAGCCACACCCGCACGTAACGGCCCCGGGCGTTGGTCTCGATGGTGGTGGGGCTTGCGGCCTGGTCGGTCTCGTGGTGGCTCCAGACGCCCGCCTTGCCGAGCTGATCCGCGAGCGTTCCGGAGAAGGGCTGGTCGGAGACCAGGACGTAGTAGTCCTTCGTCCTGTCCGCGCAGCAGTCCGTCCGGTTGTAGATCTTGATCTTCTCGAGGTCGGCGCTCGATCCGAGGTCGACCTGCCACCACGGCTGCGCCTCGCGACCGCTGGTGGTGGAGAAGTTGAAGCGGTCACCGTCGACGGACTTGCCGGCGCTGAAGGGGAACGTGCCGCCCCAGTCGTAGTCGGAGATCTGGGTCGCCGTCTTCCCTCGGGCGAGCTCCCTGAGGGGCGGCAGCCCCATCGACTCGTCGTGGAGGTTCTCCACCCGCGTGACGAAGTCCTCGATGAACGGATCACCGATCTTCACCTGGCCGTGCTGGTGGTGCTCCGCCGGGTCGACCGTGATCCGAGAGGCGGCGGCTGCGACGGAGTCCATGGACTTGCGCTCCTCGGCCGCCTCGGCCGGGTTCCCGGCATCGATCGCGGCGAGGGTGTTCAGTCCGTGCTCCATCGCCTGTCCCCACAGTTGCGTGGCGTCCAGCCAGCGGGAGGCGTCGGAGAGGAACAGCTTGTCGGGCACGCCCTCCCGGATGACGGCCGGCGCCCGCGTGACCGCGCGCACGGACGGGCGGAATCCGCTGATCGCGGCCCGCGCATCGGTTCCGTACGCGTCCCAGAACCGTTCCAACTCGGCGCTGAACAGCGGTGCCTGGGGCTGCCACAGCTCGGAGCCGAAGGTCGGGGCCGCATGATTGAGATCGACGAACACCTGCACTGCGTCGGCCGTACGACGGTCCCCCGCGGCGAGGTGGAGAGCGGCCTGGCGTCCGGAGCGGTCCCGGTCATAGCCCCGGTCGTTCCAGGAGAAGTCCGACATGGTGAAGACCGCGAGCTTGCTGGCGGCCTCCTGGTTCATCGGGTTGGAGACGATGCCGCTGAGGTGGTCGGACAGACCGGGCTCACGCTTGTCGTACGGCGCCAGCAACAGTCGACCCGCGGTCCGGCCGAAGTCGTTGACCGGGTAGTTGTCCCACACGAAGACCTTCCGTCCGAACAGTTCGGCGGCCTTGGACGCCTGGGCGTTCGTGATCTCCCGCGGCACCACGTCCGTCCCGGTCCACATCACCTGCACCGCGGGGTCGAGCGTGGCACGGATCGTCTGCTTGTACGCGGTGTCGGTCAGATCGCCGTACTCCGTGGGCACCATCTGCAGCGGATTGGCCCCGTTCCGCTTGGCAACGAAATCGCGCTGTACCGTGTTCAGCAGGCTCACCTGGGCGCGGGCCGCTGCGCCACGGCCCGGCGCGCCGAACTTCTCCCCGTCTCCGGGACAGTTCCAGCGGGTGTAGCTGATGTCGTCCAGCGGGATCGAGAACGACCGCACGCCCGCGTCGTACATCGCCTGCAACTTGTCGGTGAGCGCCTTGGTGTCGGCGGGGTCGGAGTAGCAGATGGACGCACCGGGTGAGACGGCGAAGGTGAAGCGTACGTGGTCGGCCCGGGCACGGTCGATCAGTTCGCGCAGCTCGGCGAGCTTGGCCGGCGGGTAGGGCTCGCGCCACTTGTCCCGGTGATACGGGTCGTCCTTCGGGGCATAGACATAGGTGTTGGACTTCATCTCGCCGAGGAAGTCCATGTGGTCCAGACGCTCGGCCGCCGTCCACGGCGGGCCGTAGAAGCCCTCGATGGTGCCCCGCAGCGGCATCGACGGGAAGTCACTGACCTGAGCTCCCGCCACCTTCCAGTTCTCCTCGCCGCGTTGAAAGAGCTGGCGCAGGGTCTGCACGGCGTAGAACTGGCCCGCGGCGTCCGTGCCCCCGAGAGCGATCTCCGGGTGCGACTCCCGTCCCGTGACCCGCAAAGCGTAGCCCTCCGCATGGCCGGGCACGGCGGTGTCACCCAACGCCTTTGCGACGTCCGGACGATCGGCGGATCCGAGCCTGACGGTGAGCAGCCCCTCGGACGCCTGCGGGACGCTGCCAGGAGAAACGTTGTCAACGCGCGAGGCGCCGTGCTTCTCGAGCACGCGGACGAGGCGGTCGCGGGCGGCTGCATCCGTGTGTGCGTCCGCGACCACGAGCACCCGGCCGGTGACGGCCACGTCGTCGCCCGAACGGGACATGGACTGCGGCGTCGGAGAGACCGGCGGCAAGGGACGGTCGCCGGCCGAGGCGGCGCCCCGCGCCGCCGTGGGTTCCGCGGCCTGGGCGCCGGCTCCGGACGTGAGCACCCCGAGCGTCACACAGCTTGCCATGGCGATCACGCCGAAGGCAGTTCTGCGCCTTCTCATGAAATCCTCCAGCTGGTCTAGACCACTATTGGGTCCTGAAGAGGCTACTGGCCGGACTCGGCCCACTGTCAAGGCATTCGGTCTCTCGGCCGTAGCGGGTGCCGGTGCCGAACCACAGGACACGGGTGCCGCCCGGGGCGAGCCGGGGCGGCTCACCGTCAGGTCGGCGGCCCGGGTGACCGGGCCGGCCCCCAGGTGACGCTCTGTCTTCCCGCGCCTCTGCTGGTGCCGGGCGAGAACACCGTGACCCTGCTGGAGCCGGAGCGCTTCCGAGAACGGATCGAGCCGCGCGACGAGCCGGAACTGGGTGGGCCGAGGAGTACGTCGAGACCTTCTTCGTGTAAAGGGACTAGACCACTCCGGTCCGTGGCGCTAAGTTGCTCGAAACTGAATGGAGCTCAGGCTTTTCAAGCATGTACGTGCATCGCTGATTGCCCTCCAGGGAGTCCCCGTGCCATTGCGAGTGAAGAGAAGTCCTGTGCCGTCCCGCTGTCGCGCTCCGCGTCTGCTGGTCGCGGCGGTCCTCACGATCCTGGTTGGCCCGGCGGGTGTGCCCGCGGCAGCCAGTGCCGAGCAGGCCCCGCCCGCGGCGCCGGCCACCGCGCTCGTCCCGCGCCCGGTCGTCGTGGAACATGCGGCTGGCGAGGAGCCGTTCGTCCTGCGTCCCTCCCTCGCCGTCGTCGCACACGGCGCAGCGGCCCGCGTCGGTGAGCAACTCGCCGTAGAACTGCGGAAAGCGACCGGATTCCGGGTACCGGTGCGCGGGCACGACGGCGGCAACGCCATCCGCATCTCGGTGGACCCGGCGGCGAAGTACACCGTCGACGGCGCCGCACCCACCGCCGAGTCGTACGTCCTGGACGTGGACCGCCGTAGCGTGTCGATCACTGCGCGCACCGGCCACGGCGCGTTCAACGGCGTTCAGAGCCTGCGTCAGCTCCTGCCCGCGTGGGCGGAGTCGCCGACCCCTGTCGTCACCGACTGGCGCGTGCCCGCGACGCACATAGAGGACGCGCCACGCTTCTCCTACCGCGGTGTCATGCTCGACGTGGCCCGCTCGTTCCAGGACGTCGACGACGTCAAGCGCTACATCGATACGTTGTCCCGGCTGAAGATGAGCGTGCTGCACCTGCACCTCGCCGACGACCAGGGCTGGCGGATCGAGATCACCAACGACGGCAAGGCCCCGGGCGACCCGATCGACTACGGCAGACTGCACCGCGAGTCGGGCGCGACCGCGATGAACCAGCAGGGCCACCGGGCCGAACTGGGCCGCACCGGCTACTACACGCAGCAGCAGTACCGTGACATCGTCGCCTACGCGAGGGAGCGGTTCGTCACCGTCGTTCCCGAAGTCGACATTCCCGGGCACACCAACGCCGCCCTGCACGCGATTCCCCAGCTCAACACCAGCAGGTCCCTGCCCGCGCCCGACTCCGGAACCGGCGTCGTGGACTGGAACGGCACCGGCAACGTCGGCTATTCCGCACTCGACGAGCGCCACGACCTCACCTACACCTTCGTCGAGCACGTCTTCCGCCAGCTGGCCGAGATGACCGGCGGCCCGTACGTGCACATCGGCGGCGACGAGTCCCACGCGATGGGCCACACCCGCTACGTCGACTTCGTCAACCGCGCGGTGCCCCGTATCAAGGCCGCCACGGGCGTCGGCACGATGGGCTGGACGGAGTACGCCGAGGCCGGACTCTCCCAGCAGCCCGGTTTCTGGGACGGTTCGGTCGTGCAGTACTGGGTCGGTTCCGGCGACTGGGTGCGGGACTTCGTCGCCAAGGGCGGCAAGGCCGTGGTGTCTGCCGCGGGCGCCGCCTACCTGGACCAGAAGTACACCAAGGACACCCCGATCGGCCTGACGTGGGCCTGCAGCGGCACCTGCGACTTCCAGCGCTACTACGGCTGGGACCCGACGACTACGGTGTCCGGCGGCATTCCCGAGGCGGCCGTGCTTGGCGTCGAGGGCCCGCTGTGGTCGGAGACGGTGCGCGGCGGCGATCAGGCGCAGTTCCTGACGCTGCCACGAGCGGCCGCGATCCTGGAGACCGGCTGGACGCCCGCGGCGCACAAGGACGTGGCCGGCTTCGCCGCTCGCCTCGCCCTGGTGGGCCCGCGCCTGACCGTGGCGGGTGCCAACTTCTACGAGAGCCCCGGTGCCCGGTGGGCCGCCACCGTCGCCGGCACCGACGCCGTCGCCCCGCGCGGAGTCACCGCCCGGCTCGGGCTGGGCCTCGTCGCCGCCCCCGGCACCAAGGCCTCCGACGACGGCACCCGGATCGTCCCGGACACCGCGGCAACCGACGGCGACCCCGCCTCGTCCAGCGTCCTGACCGAGCCCCTCACCGCGACCGCGCAGTGCGGTGACCGGGTCCTGCCGGTGACGTTCACCCAGAGCCGGGCCCGGGACTCGCTCCACAGCGCAGGCCTCTACACCGCAGGCGTCAAGGCGGCCTTCACCCGGAACACGACCTGCCTGCTCACCCCGTCGGTGGGCGACCCGGTGTCCGTCCGCGTCCAGCCGAGCGACACGCCCTCCGGCGCCGATCACGCTCCGGCCGCCCCGGCGCTCTCGGCACCGCGGGACGTCAAGGCCGGAACGTGGGTCCCACTGAAGCTGACCGGTTTCGAGCCCGGCTACGTCGACATCCGCATCGACGACAGGACTCTCTACACGGTGCGCGCCGACGCGGACGGACGGTTCGCCCGCCACGGCGTCATCCCGGCTGCGACCTACGACGGCACGCACACCATCAGCGCCGTCCAGGGCGACCGCTCGGCACGCGCCACCGTGTCGGTCGAATCCGCCCTGCGCCCGCTGCCGGATCTGATCGACCAGTCCACGCTCCGCGTGCACGACGTCGACAGCCAGGAGACCGTCGGCGAGAACGGAGCCGCCACGAACGCCATCGACGGCGACCCGAACACCTTCTGGCACACCCAGTGGTACAGCGCCGCGCCCGGCTTCCCCCACCACATCACCCTGGACCTGGGGAAGACGTACGACGTCACGGGCCTGCAGTACACACAGCGGCAGAACGCCCGCAACGGCAGGATCCAGGACTACCGGATCGCGGTGTCCGCCGACGGCACCACCTGGACGGAGGTGGCCAACGGCTCCTTTACCGAGGCGCTCACCCCCCAGAACGCCGAGTTCAGCGCCACCCGCGGCCGGTATGTACGCCTGACGGGCCTCAACTCCCCGGCAGTCAACGCCTTCGCCGGCGCCGCGGAGATCAACGTCGGAGGCCGCCCCGCCTGAGACCGGTACGCGGACGCGACGCGCCCCGATGCCGAGCGGGGGAGAGGCCCGGCATCGGAGGCGGCCCCAGGACGAGGTTCCACCGAGAGGAGCACGCGCACGAGGGAGCAGTCGAGAGTGAGCCGTCTGGGCTTTGTGGTCGCTGGCCCTCAGCGAGCGGTCCCTGCTGCTTGACCTGGGGCGCGTATCGAGTCGTGATCAATCTGCGGGATTCGCCCTCGCGGCGGGTCTGGACCGGTAGCCCTTCTCGCGTGACGCGAGTGCAACTGGACGAGGAAGAACGGGAGTTCATCGGGCCGTACCCGCCGATCGGCGAGTACGGCCCGTACCCCGAGCGGCTACGGCAGCAGTTCGAAGGCGTGATCTGGCGGTTCAAGACCGGCGGGCAGTGGCGGGAGATGCCGGCCGAGTTCGAGGCCTGGCCGACCGTCCACAACCGCTTCCGGCAGTGGCGCGACGCCGGCGTCTTCGGCCTACCCATAGCGCCGCGCAGCCGTCTGGATCGGAGACCGGTCCCGTGCGGGAGGAGCGGCGAGGCATCCGGCGCCGGCGAAGACGCCGGCTGAAGGCCGCTCTCGCCCGCTCGACCTCACTGGGTCGGGCGGGAGTGGGCTGGGCGGACGCGGGTTTCGTGGGGTTGCCGGCCGTGTTGCTGATGCTGCGCCGGCTGGGCGGTGCTCCGGGTCATAGTGCTCCGCTGAGGTCTCTGTCGAAGTCGGGGCGGTTGGGTGTGGTGATGTTGTCGCTGGTGGTGGTCCATCTGTGGCTGAAGGCGACGGGGATGTTCAGGGCGAGGAAGTTCTTCCCGTCTCCTGTTCGGGCGCGTAGGTGGAGTCGGTGTCTGGCCACGGGTACGGCTGTGGGGATGTGCAGGTTCCAGGTCTGTTTCCACGGCCCGGCGGGTGGTTGGGTGTCACCCGAGAGGTGCGTGCCCATGCTTGCCAGCAGTTCGGGCAGCTTGAAGCTTTTGTCCAGTATTTTCATGGGACCGATCTTCATGATGACCCTGCAGGTGACCTGGGTGAGGTCGACCGTCTCTTTGAGGTAGCTGTCCATTTCCCAGCGGACTTGGTGTCCAAGGCGCGGCATTGCGGGGGTGCACGTGATGTCGAGGATCTCCATGACGTAGGTGCCGTCACTCGCGTCCTCCACCAGGCGATTGTTCATGTCACTCATCCCGTGGTGTCTTGGGTGGGGAATGTGCCCTGTGGTCGCGTGGCGTGCCGCTCTGTCCTGGGTCCGTGTGCTTTGCTTGCGGTCGGGGCCGGGTGAAGGGACCTGCACCAGGTGTGCGGCTTTCGCTTTCGTCACCCGTCGGGCTCACCCGGCCGCTGCGAAGGAAACCGGTGGCCGTTGCTGGGGAACACCGCCAACGGGGGTGTTCCAGCGGGAATCTGCTGGGGAGTGAGAGTGAGCCGGTGATGCAGGAGGACGTGAGCGTGGGCGGTCTCGCAGCGCCTTCCGCCGGTTTTGGGATGGCGTGCAAGGTGTGTGGACCGTCGGGCATGGGGCAGGTGTGGGCACCACGTGCCGGGTGCCCCGGGGGGTCTGAGGCCAGAACCCCGGCCCGATTACGGCGGGCCGGGGTTCTATGTGGTGCGCATGGGTGTGGCTGGGTTTAGAACTCGTCGAAGTCGAAGTCTTCCCCGTGGTGGCGCTTGATCACCCGGAAGCTGCCCACCACTCCGTCCTTGACGTGGACGCC
>NZ_JBIAXG010000030.1:0-119900 GCF_042896465.1 Streptomyces sp. NPDC001292 | reverse complement strand
GGCGGCGCGGACAGCGACACGCGGATGGTGTCGCCGATGCCCTGGGAGAGCAGCGCGCCGAACGCCACCGCCGACTTGATCGTGCCCTGGAAGGCAGGGCCGGCCTCGGTCACGCCGAGGTGGAGGGGGTAGTCGCACTGCTCGGCGAGCTGCCGGTAGGCCTCGATCATCACGACCGGGTCGTTGTGCTTGACCGAGATCTTGATGTCCCGGAAGTCGTGCTCCTCGAAAAGGGACGCCTCCCACAGCGCCGACTCCACCAGCGCCTCCGGAGTCGCCTTGCCGTACTTCTGAAGCAGCCGCCGGTCCAGGGAACCGGCGTTCACACCGATGCGGATCGGCGTGCCGTGGTCCTTGGCCGCCTTCGCGATCTCCCTGACCTTGTCGTCGAACTGCTTGATGTTGCCCGGGTTCACCCGCACCGCCGCACAGCCCGCCTCGATCGCCGCGAAGACGTACTTCGGCTGGAAGTGGATGTCCGCGATCACCGGGATCTGCGACTTGCGCGCGATCGTCGCCAGCGCGTCCGCGTCGTCCTGCGTCGGACACGCCACCCGCACGATCTGGCAGCCCGACGCCGTCAGCTCCGCGATCTGCTGCAACGTCGAGCCGACGTCCGACGTACGCGTCGTCGTCATCGACTGCACCGACACCGGCGCGTCCCCGCCCACCGCCACGGACCCGACCTGGATCTGCCGGCTCTTGCGGCGCTCGGCGAGCTTGGTCGGAACGGACGGCATGCCGAGAGAAATCGCAGTCATCTGCTGTGCAACCCCAAGTCGTGGATCAAGGTCCGGCCTCGTTCAGCGGCGGGCTCCAGGCATCGAGATTACGGCACGTCCAGGTGCCCCAGCACATCCCACCCGGCAAAACCCACTCATTGGAAGGCGGCCGGACGGGAGATCCGTCCGGCCGCCGTCGTCAGGGGTCCGCTAGGAGATTTTGACGGGGTTCACCACGTCCGCGATCAGGACCAGGACGGTGAAGCAGACGAAGACGCCCGCCACCACGTAGGCCACCGGCATCAGCTTCGCCACGTCGAACGGACCCGGGTCCGGCCGACGCAGCGCCCTCGCCAGATTCCGCCGCAGCGACTCCCACAACGCCCCCGCGATGTGCCCGCCGTCCAGCGGGAGCAGCGGGAGCATGTTGAACAGGAACAGGGAGAGGTTGAAGCCGGCGACCAGCATCAGGGCCATGGCCAGTTGCTGGGTGGGCGGGATGTCCAGAGTGAAGATCTCGCCGCCGACGCGGGCCGCGCCGACCACGCCCATCGGGGAGTCGGGCTGGCGGGGAGCGCCGTCGAAGGCCGCGTTCCACAGGGCCGGCACCTTGCCGGGCAGGCCCGCGATGGAGTGGACGGCCTCGCCGAGCCGGTCGCCCATCCAGGTAACGGACTGGCCGAAGTCCTGGCGGACGATGCCGGTGGCGGCGCTGAAGCCGAGGAAGCCGGCGCTGACGTACTGCCCCTGCACGATCTGGCCGCGGGAGTCCTTCTTGGCGACCTGGTTGGTGGCGATCTTCGCGTGCAGGGTGACGTCCTGGCCCTTGCGGTCGACGACGATCGACACCTCCTTGCCGGGGTTGGCGCGGATCAGGTCGGACAGCTGGTTCCAGTTGTCGGTCTTCGCCCCGTTGAAGGAGACGATCTTGTCGCCTGCCTTCAGACCCGCGGCCGCGGCCGGGGCCGGGGCGTCGGTCTTCTTGCAGCTGTCGCGGTTCTCGCTCTGCGCGATGACGCACTGGGAGACCGAGCTGACGGTCGTCGTCTGCTGCGAGATGCCGAAGCCCATGAGCACGGTCAGGAACAGCGCGACCGCGAGGATCAGGTTCATGAAGGGGCCCGCGAACATCACGATGACCCGCTTCCAGGGGGCACGTGTGTAGAACAGGCGCTTCTCGTCACCGGGGCCGAGCTCCTCGAAGGCCGCCGAGCGTGCGTCCTCGATCATGCCGCGCCAGGGCGAGGTGGAGCGCGCGGCGATCCGGCCGTCGTCGCCCGGCGGGAACATGCCGATCATGCGGATGTAGCCGCCGAACGGGATGGCCTTGATGCCGTACTCCGTCTCGCCTTTCCTGCGGGACCAGAGCGTCGGGCCGAATCCCACCATGTACTGCGGCACGCGGATGCCGAAGAGCTTGGCGGTGGACAGATGCCCCAGCTCGTGCCACGCGATCGAGACCAGCAGGCCCACCACGAAGACGATTATGCCGAGGATCATCATCAAGGACGTCATGCACGCGCCTCCGCTGTCGCCGTCTGCGCCGTCAGTTCCCGGGCCCTGGCGCGGGCCCAGGTCTCCGCTTCGAGGACGTCCGGCACAGTCAGCGTAGTTCCCGTGCGACGGGGTTCCCCCCGCTCGAGCGATGTCGAGAGTGGGGGAGTGCCGTGCTCCTCGACCACTCGTGTCACGGTCTCCATGATCCCGTTGAAGGGCAGTGTGCCGCGCAGGAACGCGTCGACGCACTCCTCGTTGGCCGCGTTGAACACGGCCGGGGCGGTGCCGGCGAGCCGGCCCACGTGCCGGGCGAGCCCCACGGAGGGGAAGGCCTCGGTGTCCAGCGGGAAGAACTCCCAGGTCGACGCCTTGCTCCAGTCGAAGGCGGGCGCGGCGTCGGGAACGCGTTCGGGCCAGCCCAGGCCGATGGCGATGGGCCCGCGCATGTCCGGGGGCGTCGCCTGGGCGAGGGTGGATCCGTCGGTGAACTCGACCATCGAGTGGACATACGACTGCGGATGCACGACGACCTCGATGCGTTCGAAGGGAATGTCGTACAGCAGGTGTGCCTCGATGACCTCCAGCCCCTTGTTGACCAGGGTGGCGGAGTTGACCGTGATCACCGGGCCCATCGCCCAGGTGGGGTGGGCGAGGGCATCCTCGACGGTGACGTCGGCGAGCTCGGCCTTGGTCCGGCCGCGGAAGGGGCCGCCGGAGGCGGTGACGACGAGCTTGCGCACATCGGCCCGCGTCCCCGCCGCGAGCGCCTGGAAGAGGGCGGCGTGCTCGGAGTCCACCGGGATGATCTGACCGGCCTTGGCGAGCGCCTTGACCAGCGGGCCGCCGACGATGAGTGACTCCTTGTTGGCGAGCGCGAGGGTGCGGCCCGCCTCCAGGGCGGCGAGGGTCGGGGCGAGGCCGATGGAGCCGGTGATGCCGTTGAGGACGGTGTGGCAGTCGGAGGCGGCGAGGTGCGTGGCCGCCTCCGGTCCGGCGAGGATCTCGGGGAGCGGCTCGGACGTCCCGTACTGCGCGGCGAGCGCCTCGCGCAGGGCCGGTACGACGTCCTCGCGGGCCACGGCGACGGTCCGCACCCGCAGCCGGTACGCCTGCTCGGCGAGGAGACCGACCCGTCCGCCGTTGGCGGAGAGCCCGGTGACCCGGAAGCGGTCAGGGTTGCGCAGTACGAGGTCGATGGCCTGGGTGCCGATGGACCCGGTGGACCCGAGAACCACCACGTCCTTGGGGCCGTCCCCGGCGACGGGGTCGAAGACGAGGTGCGGGTCGGCGAGAGGGGCTGGACTGTCGCTCATCCCCCCATTGTGGCGGCAGACGCTCCCCGAACGGACAGCGCGTCCCTCCGACGGGGGGAGCGAGTCGCCGGTCGCCGCACCGCCGATGCGGCACGGCGCGCCCCCGCAGGCGGACGCGGTCGGCCGCCCGGTGGCCGATGCCGCCGGGCGGCCGGTGGATGTCGCCGACAGACGGCCGTACCGCGTGTCACGGCCGCCGGCGGCCGTCACCTGATCGGCCGGTGCACGTTCTCCCGCTCGCTCGGGCCGGGGTCCGCCGCCGCGATCCAGGGGCCGTCGTCCGACGGGTCGATGATCCCTTCCTCCAGCCAGGTGTAGGCGCCGCCGAGGACGCCCTTGACGACCTTGCGGTCGATGTCGTCGGTGTTGGTCCACAGACGGTCGAAGAGTTCGGCGACGCGGATGCGGGACTGCCGGCAGAAGGCGTCGGCGAGCTGGTACGCCTCGCGGCCGTGGTCGCCCTGGGTGCGCAGGAGCTCGGCGCGGACGCAGGCCGCGCTCATCGCGAACAGTTCGGCGCCGATGTCGACGACCCTGCCGAGGAAGCCCTGCTTGGTCTCCATCCGGCCCTGCCAGCGGGACATGGCGTAGAAGGTGGAGCGGGCGAGCTTGCGGGCGTGGCGTTCGACGTAGCGCAGGTGGCCGGACAGGTCGACGTGGCCGGGCGGGTGGAACTCGGCGTACGAGCGCGGGAGCTGGCCCGGGCCGGCGACCAGCTTGGGCAGCCACTTGGCGTAGAAGACGCCCGCGTTCGCGCCCGCCCTCGCCTTGTCCGACAGGGTCTTGTCCGGGTCGATGAGGTCGCCGGCGACCGAGAGGTGGGCGTCGACCGCCTCGCGCGCGATCAGCAGGTGCATGATCTCGGTGGAGCCCTCGAAGATGCGGTTGATGCGCAGGTCGCGCAGCATCTGCTCGGCGGGGACCGCGCGTTCCCCGCGGGCGGCGAGGGACGCGGCCGTCTCGAAGCCGCGGCCGCCGCGGATCTGGACCAGTTCGTCGGCCATCCGCCAGGCCATCTCGGAGCCGTAGAGCTTGGCGAGGGCGGCCTCGATGCGGATGTCGTTGCGGTTCTCGTCGGCCGTCTGGGACGACAGGTCGAGCACCGCCTCCAGCGCGAAGGTGGTGGCCGCGATGAAGGAGATCTTCGAGCCGACCGCCTCGTGCAGCGCGACCGGCTTGCCCCACTGCTCGCGGGCCGCGGACCACTCGCGGGCGATCTTCAGGCACCACTTGCCCGCGCCCGCGCACATCGCCGGCAGGGACAGGCGGCCGGTGTTCAGGGTGGTCAGGGCGATCTTCAGGCCCTGGCCCTCCGCGCCGATGCGGTGGGCGGCCGGGACCCGGACCCGGTGGAAGCGGGTGACGCCGTTCTCGATGCCGCGCAGGCCCATGAAGGCGTTGCGGTTCTCCACCGTGATGCCCTCGGAGGCGGCCTCGACGACGAAGGCGGTGATGCCACCGCGGTGGCCCGCCGACTTCGGCACGCGCGCCATGACGACGAGGAGGTCGGCGACGACCCCGTTGGTCGTCCACAGCTTGACTCCGTCGAGGACGTAGTCGTCGCCGTCCGGGACCGCCGTGGTCGCCAGGCGTGCCGGGTCGGAGCCGACGTCCGGCTCGGTCAGCAGGAAGGCGGAGATGTCGGTGCGGGCGCAGCGCGGCAGGAAGGTGTCCTTCTGCTCCTGGGTGCCGAAGAGTTTCAGCGGCTGCGGTACGCCGATCGACTGATGCGCGGAGAGCAGCGCGCCGATCGCGGGGCTTGCGGAGCCGGCCAGGGCGAGGGCCTTGTTGTAGTAGACCTGGGTCAGACCGAGGCCGCCGTACTTGGTGTCGATCTTCATGCCGAGCGCGCCGAGCTCCTTGAGCCCGGTGATGACCTCGTCCGGGATCCGCGCGTCGCGCTCGATGCGGGCCGAGTCGATCTTCGTCTCGCAGAAGTCGCGCAGCTTGGCCAGGAACTCCTCGCCGCGCTGGACGTCGTCGGCGGCGGGCAGCGGGTGCGGATGGATGAGGTCGAGCCGGAAGCGGCCGAGGAACAGCTCCTTGGCGAAGCTGGGCCTGCGCCAGTCCTGCTCCCGGGCGGCCTCCGCCACCTGTCGGGCCTCGCGCTCGGTCACGGTGGGCTTGTTGGACGTTGGTGCGGACATGAGGCTCACCTCGCCGCGAATAGGGATGGTGGGGCCAGTACGTTACCGACCGGTGCTACTGGATCGTATGTACCCGATACCGGGCGGACCCACCACCCCACGCGCACGGACGCTCGCAGTCCACCGTCTGTTTCGGTCTGATGCCACCCAGCATCATGTGTGCGGGGAGTGACGACCACTTGTTGTACTCCGTTCGGATGCGCCGACGCCGTGCGCCGGGTCACCGGCAGCGGGCTCGCCGACGCCATGATCCTGATGGACGTCGAGCTGGACGACGAACGGCTGCCGCTGCTGCGCGGTGGGGGCGCCCCCGCTCGAGCGAAGTCGAGAGTGGGGGACGACCAGCCATCCGTCCTGATCGGTCTGCCCGCCAACACCACGGGGCTGACCTGCGTGGACCTGGACTGGGGTGCGACGGGCGCGCTGTGCGTGGAGCATCTGGCGCTGCTCGGGCACCGTGACATCGCCGTCATCGGCGAGGCGCCCGCGGTCTACGAACGGCACACCTACCGGCTTCGCCGAACGCACCCTCGACGGCCTGCGTTCCCGGGCCCGCGAGCTGGGCCTGGGACTGCTGCACCGCCCGTGCGAGGGCGGGTACGACGCGATGGCGGTGACCCTGGCCCGGATCCTCGACGAGCGCCCGGGCACCACCGGCTTCGTCGTGCAGAACGAGTCCGCCGTCGAACCCCTCCTCGCCCTGCTGCGCCAGCAGGGCCGGGCGGTCCCCGAGGACATGTCGGTGGTCGCGATCTGCCCGGACCAGGTCGCCGTCCAGGCCTCGGTGCGCCTGACCTCCGTGGGCATCCCCGCCCAGGAGATGGGTCGGCACGCGGTCGCGCGTCTGGTGGCCAAGCTCGACGGGCGCGGCACGGACGAAGTGGTGCTCATCGCGCCCGAGTTGACGGTCCGGGCGAGTTCGGGGCCGGTCCCCTCCGGCTCCTGACACCGGTCCGCCACGTCTCGGGCCCCGGCCCGCTCAGGGCGCCCCCACGCCTTCTCACGCCTTCTCGCAGGGCTGACCCGTCCGCACGCCTTCAAGGAGCACTCGTGAACCAGCATGCCGGGACCCAGGCCCCGCACGGCCCGGTCGGCCTCGCCCAGTCCTCCCCCACGGTCGGCACGTTCCGCGACCGGGACGGCGTGCTGGAGTGGAGCGACCGCCAGGAGACCGTACGCATCGAGCCGTGGGGGCCGGACGCGGTCCGGGTGCGGACCTGACCTTCGAAGTCCCCCTTTTCGCACTGGAGTCTGGGAGGTGTCCCAGGGCCGCCGGCGCCTGGAGCCGGGCCCGTACGACCTCCTCGTCGGCGCCTCCAGCGAGGACCTCCGGCTCCGCACCATCCTGACCCTCGTCGGCGAGCCCGGCACACCGCACCCGGTCCTGGAACACGGTCTGAACGCCCTCGGCTTCGACGAGCAGTCGGGCATCGGGGTCGTCGACCGGACGAGGACGACGGGCGACGCGGTGACATCCTCCCCCGGCAGGCCGGGCGAACTTCTCCACGTCGACTGCGACTTCGGCACTGGTGTAACACGGGTGAGGGTGGAGGTGGCGGACGAGGGCACGGTCGAACTGTCCCTGGACGGCGGCCCGGTACTCGCCGTCGTCACCCGGGACACCCCCACGTCGGGCCCGTACGACTACACCATGCTCACCGCCCCGGCCACCGCCGCCGGCGTACACGACCTGCGCCTCGGGCTGCACGGCCCCCTGCGCCTCGCGCGGGTCGACCTCACGCGTTGAGAACTCCGCCCGCACCCCCCAACCAGACCACGACGACGGCCGGAGCCCCCGCACAGCGGGCTCCGGCCGTCGTCGGCTGTCCGGACGGGGCCCTACAGGGCGAGGCCGGTCAGGACCAGGACGCGCTCGTAGGTGTAGTCGTCCATCGCGAACTTGACGCCCTCGCGGCCCACGCCGGACTGCTTGACACCGCCGTACGGCATCTGGTCGGCGCGGTAGGAGGGGACGTCGCCGACGACCACGCCGCCGACCTCCAGGGCGCGGTGGGCGCGGAAGGCGGTCTGGAGGTCGTGGGTGAACACGCCTGCCTGGAGGCCGTACTTGGAGTCGTTGACGGCGGCGAAGGCCTCGGCCTCGCCGTCCACCCGCTGCACGGTCAGGACCGGGCCGAAGACCTCCTCGCAGGAGATCGTCACCTCGGAGGGCACGTCGGTGAGGACGGTCGGGGCGTACGAGGCGCCGTCGCGCTTGCCGCCGGTGTGCAGGGTGGCGCCGGCCTCGACGGCCTCCTGCACCCAGGACTCCACGCGCTTGGCGGCGTCCTCGCTGACCAGCGGGCCGACGTCGGTCTTCGGGTCGGAGGGGTCACCGGTGACCTGGGCCTCGACGGCGGCGACGATGCGCGGCAGCAGGCGCTCGTAGACCGACGCGTCGGCGATCACGCGCTGCACGGAGATGCAGGACTGGCCGCCCTGGTAGTTGGAGAAGGTCGCGATGCGGCTCGCGGCCCAGTCCAGGTCCTCGTCGCTTGCGTAGTCGGCGAGGACGACGGCCGCGCCGTTGCCGCCGAGCTCCAGGGTGCAGTGCTTGCGCGGCACCGAGTCCATGATCGCGTAGCCGACCTTCTCGGAACCGGTGAAGGAGATGACCGGCAGGCGCTCGTCCTGGACGAGGGCAGGCATCTTGTCGTTGGCGACCGGGAGGATCGACCAGGAGCCGGCCGGCAGGTCGGTCTCGGCCAGCAGCTCGCCGAGGATCAGGCCGGACAGCGGGGTGGCCGGGGCGGGCTTGAGGATGATCGGCGCGCCGGCGGCGATGGCCGGGGCGACCTTGTGGGCGCACAGGTTCAGCGGGAAGTTGAACGGCGCGATGCCGAGGACGACGCCCTTGGGGAAGCGACGGGTGAAGGCGAGGCGGCCCTGGCCGCCGGCGTCGGTGTCCAGGCGCTGGGCGTCGCCGCCGTTGAACCGGCGGGCCTCCTCCGCGGCGAACCGGAACACGGACACGGCACGGCCGACCTCACCGCGCGCCCACTTGATCGGCTTGCCGTTCTCGGCGGAGATGAGCTGCGCGATCTCCTCGGTGCGCTCGGTCAGCCGCTTGCTGACGTGGTCGAGGGCGGCGGCCCGCACGTGCGCCGGGGTGGCGGCGAACTCGTCCCGCACGGCGTACGCGGCGGCCACGGCCTCCTCGACCTGGGCGTCGGTCGGCACGCCGACCTTGCCGACCAGCCGCCCGTCCCACGGGTTGGTGACGTCGAAGGTGTCCTCGCCGGTGACCTGGCGGCCGGCGAGCCAGAAGGCGTGGGTGGAAGTCATCAAGGAGTCCCGGCCCTTCCGCGTAGGAGGTGTACTTGGCTTTCGCCGTCCACGGTAGGGCGAGGGCGGCCCGGGGTCGTTTGTCCGAGTCGTAGCAGTGCGGGGGCGGGGTGCGCCGGATTGGCGTAGGAGCAGTGTCCAGTGGGATCCCTACTCAGTGGACGTGGCCTTCAGCGCCAGCCACAGCTCCATCCGCACGTCCGGGTCGTCCAGGGAGCGGCCGAGGATCTCCTCGACCCTGCGCATCCGGTACCGCAGCGTGTGCCGGTGGACGCCGAGGTCGGCGGCGGCCGCGTCCCACTGGCCGTGCCGTGACAGCCAGGCCCGCAGCGAGGCCACCAGGTCGCCGCGTCCGGTCGCGTCGTGCTCGTACAGCGCGCGCAGCAGCCCGTCCGCGAACGCCCTGACCGCGTCGTCCGCCAGCAGCGGCAGCACCGATCCGGAGGCGAGTTGTTCGTGCTCGACGAGCACCCGTCCGCGCCGCCGCGCCACCGACAGCGCCTGTTCGGCCTGCTTGTACGCGGCGGCTGCCGCGATGGGCCCGGCCGGCCCGGACAGCCCGACGACCAGTTCGTCCTCCTCCGCGCCACCGGACTGCTCGCGCACGGTCTCGGCCCGCGCCGCCTCCAGCGCCGCCGCGTACTGGCCGCACACCGCCACGGCCGCGCCCGCGTCGGCGGCCAGCACCACCAGGCGCTCCCCGTCGGGCACCACCAGCACCGCCTCCCCCGACCGGGCGGCGGCCGCCTCCACGACCTCGGCCAGCGCGGCGAGCGGGTCGGCGCCGGGGCCGGCGGCGGCCAGTACGGCGGCCGGGGAGGGTGCTGCGGGTTGCACGCGCGTGTGGGCACCGGCGTGCGCCCGCGCGGCGGACGCCGAGGCGGACTCGGCGACGATCATGCGGAAGGGGGCGTCCAGCAGTCCGCCGTACAGGTCGCCGGCCACCGCGCGGGCGTGGTCGGGCTGCCCGGCGAGCAGCATGCGCAGCACGGCGGCGCCGATCCGCTGCTCGGCGGCGTGCAGCGAGCGTGAGCGTTCCGTGGTGAGCGTCAGCAGGGCCACGGCGGAGTGGACGGCGTACCGCTCGGCGGTGCCGAGGGTGGCGGCCGTGCCGACGGCGAGCGCGGCGCGCGGGCGGCGTCCCGTGCCGATGGAGTGCAGTTCGACGCGGTCCTCGGTCTCGGGTCCGCCGACCACGGCCGATGCGGGGACCGACCGGTCGCGCAGCCGTTCGATGTCCGCCGTGAGCCGTTCGGCGCGGCGTGTGGCCCATTCGGGTGCCGCGGCGACGACGGCGCCCGAGGCGTCGTAGAGCGCGGTCCAGCCGTCCACCTGGGCCGCGAGCGCGGCGAGCAGTCCCTCCGGTCCGGCGTTCAGTGCCTGTTTGGTCAGTTCCCGCTGGGCGGCGAAGCCGGCCGTGACCGCCCGGTACTGGTCGGCCGCGATGGCCGCCGAGACCGCCTTGCTGATGGCGAGGAACGGCGTGCGGCGGGGCACCTCGAGCAGCGGCAGTCCCTCCTCCTCGGCGGCGCCGACGAGCGCCGCGGGGATGTCGTCGTAGTTGACCCCGACGGCGAAGCCGAGCCCGACGACCCCGGCCTTGGCCAGCCGCTTCACATAGCGGCGCATGGCGTCGGGATCCTCCGCGTCCAGCTTGAGCGCGGTGATCAGCAGGAGCTCCCCGCCCTCCATGTACGGCACGGGGTCGGCGAGCTCGCTGACGTGGGCCCAGCGGACGGGTACGTCCAGGCGGTCCCCGCCCGCGCGCACGGTCAGCTTGAGCGCGGAGTGGTGGACGAGCGAGGCGAGCGTCGGGGGCATGAGGCCTTCTGGTCTCGGAGGTTCTTCGGCGGAGGTTCTTGCGGAGGCTTTATGGAGATCGGATGATCCTTGTGATCTTTTGGACGTCACGTATGAACGGCCTATGCCGATTCTGCCTCACCGTACGGTCAACGCGTTACGACCGTGCATACCCCGCCGCGTCCGCCTCCCGCTCCGTTCAGCCCCGCAGGTCCACCAGCAGCGGCGGCGCGTGCTCGCCCCGGACGCCGGTCAGCGACAGCACGGCGTGTCCGGGCGGTACCTCGTGGGCCAGCTGGGAGGCGGACCAGCGCTCCCGCTCCACCTGCCGGGTCGTCACGGCGTCCGTGGTCACGGCCCGTCCGGTCACCAGCTTGCGCAGGGCGTGGATGGCACGGGTCATCGGCTGGTGGGCGAACACGGTGTGCTCGGCCACCTCCTTGGTCTCCACCCATTCGGTCCCCCAGGCCTGCGCGAACCGGCTGCCGTCCCAGGTGGTGACGCCGGCGAGCGCCATACGGCAGCCGACGGCCCCCAGCAGCGGGCCGTGCAGCGCCTCGGGCACATCGGCGACCGAGCGGAGCGCGAGGACGACGCCGGCGTTCTGGGAGCGCAGCCCCTGGACCCGGCGCACCGACTCGGCGGTGACGGCCCCGGTGGCGTCGTCGAGGACCAGACAGGCGAAGTGGGGGCGTCGGGTGTCCCGTACGACCGTGTGGAACTGGGCCAGGACCAGCCGGGTGATCAGCCGGGACGCCTCCTCGTGCCCGCGTTCGGGCAGGTCGACGCGGACCCGCAGCGGATGGTGGGCGATCGCGCGCAGCGAGAAGGGCCGGCCGCCGGGCCCCGCCGCGCCGAAGAACTCGGCGAAGACCGGCCGGTCCAGGAGCGCGAGCCGGTCCGCGAGGGCCGCTCCGGCGTCGGCCGCAGAGCGGGCCTGCCGCATCCGGGCGTCGAGTTCGCGCCGCATCACGGCGTGCTCGTCCGCCGACAGCGCCGCCCGCAGGGACGCCAGCGCGCCCGGATCGCCCTCCAGCAGTTCGCGCAGCGCCGGCAGCGGCGGGAAGTGCCCGTGCACCGCCCGGTAGGGGCCGAGCAGCTGGGCGAGCGCGGTGGCGGCGCTCCGCCCGCCGACGGTGTCGAGGTCGCCGACCAGGGCCTCGGCGAGGAAGGCGGCGGCCTCGTCGGGGTCGTCGGAACCGGCGTACGGATCGAGGTCGTGGACGGAGGCGGGGTCGCCGATCCGGACCACCACGTCGTATGCGGAGTCCGGGCCGAGCGGGGTCCCGGCGGCGCAGACGGCGACGACCGCGCACCCCCCGGTCAGCGCCTGGAGTGTGAGCGCCTCGGTGACCGGCCCGGTGACGTGCCGGGTCTTCCCCGAGCCGGGCGGACCCACCAGGAGCAGCGAGGTGCCGAGTGTCTCCGTGCCGAGGGCGGCCCCTGCCCCCTCGTAGTCGCGCGGAGTCCGCTCCCCCGCCCACCGTCCGATGCGCACCTGCCCTTCCAGCAGGTCGTGGCGCACGGTGCGGCCCGGCAGGTCGCGCGCCCCGGAGGGGTGGGTCCAGGCGGCGGCGCCCTGCCGCAGCACGGTGTCGGTGAAGGCGGCCGGGCGTGCCTCCCGCCGGGCCGCCTCCCAGGCCCGCTCGACCCGGGCGCAGTCCACGTCGTTCATCCGGCCGGCGGCCACTTCGCCGGCCAGCAGGTCGGCAGCCTGGTACTGCCCGGCATGGCGCAGCCCGGGCCACTGCGAGCGCGGCAGGTCCGCCACGGGCGGGGCGGCGGGGTCCGCGGCCGCCCGGCGGCGCGCGGCGAGCTCCCGGGCGTACGCCCACCAGCCGCCGACCCGGGCGAACGGCCACACGACCAGCAGGGTGATGAGCGCGTACAGCGCGTCGGTGAACAGCTGGGAGGCGAACAGGCCGTAGCCGCCCGAGACGAGGACGATCAGGGAGAACACGGGGTCGACGACCGGCAGGGGGTCCCAGCCGACGCCCGGGAAGGCGCCGGGGAAGACCAGGCTGAGCGCGATCAGGGCGCCGGCGGCGGCGAACAGGGCGCGCGCGGGCTGCGGGCGGCGGCCCACGAAGTGCCGTACGACGTCGGGCCAGCTGCCCAGCCGTCCGACGGCGTAGACGAGCACGGCGAAGAACACGCCGTCGTAGGCCACCATGGCCTCGCGGCCCTGCATCCCCTTGGGGGACACGGTGCCGCCCCACCACCAGTCGCCCGGGGTGAACAGCTTCAGCGGCGCCCACTGGTACGGCAGCGCGCCCTGCCGCCACAGCGACCACACCAGCAGCGCCACGACCAGCGGGATCAGCAGCCCGACGATCGTGATCGACGGCAGCCGGTCCGGCGTCCTGGCCGCCTTGGGCGGGCGGTGCCCGAAGCGCCAGATGCCGGGCGCGGCGGCCGGGCGGGGGGTGTCGAGCCACTCGGCGACGCCGGGCCGCCGGTCGGGGAGCTGCCCGTACGCGAGCCCCTCTCGGGGATGCTGCTCGTGGGCGCCGGGCGCGGCCGGGGGTCTGCTCGGCCGGGGTGGCGTCGCGGGAGCGTCCCGAGGCACCGCCGGGCGTGGCACGGGGTTCGCGTGCGTACCCCGGGCGTCCTGCGTCCCGTCGTCCATCGCCGTTGCCCCCTGACCAGCCGTTCCGTCCACCATCAGCGAGCCAATCTAACGCCCGCGCAAGGGGAGTTCACCGATTGCGCGGCACGTGGCAGGTCATGGCGTCGGCGCCCGCGTCTTCCGGCCCGCGCCCCTCCTATGTCCACCGCGGACAACCGCGGGCGCCGACAACGCCCACATGGAGCATGCCCACCCTCCGCCCGCCGTCCTAGCCTGCGAGAAAAGAAGGAAAAGCGTCCGAAAAACGCCGCCGTACGCAAGATCTCATCAGGGAGCCCCCATGACCGCACTTGAGCAGGAGCGCCGCGTCGTCACCGCCATCCCCGGCCCGAAGTCGCAGGAGCTGCAGGCCCGCCGGACCGCAGTGGTCGCGCAGGGCGTGGGCTCCACGCTGCCGGTCTTCGTCACGCGTGCCGGCGGCGGCATCATCGAGGACGTCGACGGCAACCGCCTCATCGACTTCGGCTCCGGCATCGCGGTGACCTCGGTCGGCGCCTCCGCCGAGGCCGTCGTACGCCGTGCCTCCGCGCAGCTCGCCGACTTCACCCACACGTGTTTCATGGTCACGCCGTACGAGGGCTACGTGGCCGTCGCCGAGGCGCTGGCCGAGCTCACGCCGGGTGACCACGCCAAGAAGTCCGCGCTGTTCAACTCGGGCGCCGAGGCTGTCGAGAACGCGGTCAAGATCGCCCGCGCGTACACCAAGCGCCAGGCCGTCGTCGTCTTCGACCACGGCTACCACGGCCGCACCAACCTCACCATGGCGCTGACGGCGAAGAACATGCCGTACAAGCACGGCTTCGGCCCCTTCGCGCCCGAGGTCTACCGGGTGCCGGTGGCCTACGGCTACCGCTGGCCGACCGGCCCGGAGAACGCCGGCCCCGAGGCCGCCGAGCAGGCCATCGACCAGATCACCAAGCAGGTCGGCGCGGACAACGTGGCCGCGATCATCATCGAGCCGGTGCTCGGCGAGGGTGGCTTCATCGAGCCGGCCAAGGGCTTCCTGCCGGCGATCCGCAAGTTCGCCGCCGACAACGGCATCGTGTTCGTCGCCGACGAGATCCAGGCCGGCTTCTGCCGCACCGGCCAGTGGTTCGCCTGCGAGGACGAGGGCATCGTCCCGGACCTGATCACCACCGCCAAGGGCATCGCCGGCGGTCTGCCGCTGGCCGCCGTCACCGGCCGCGCCGAGATCATGGACGCCGCGCACGCGGGCGGCCTCGGCGGCACCTACGGCGGCAACCCGGTGGCCTGCGCGGGTGCGCTCGGCGCGATCGAGACCATGAAGGAACTCGACCTCAACGCCAAGGCGAAGCGGATCGAGGAGATCATGAAGGCCCGCCTCACCGCGATGCAGGACAAGTTCGACATCATCGGCGACGTCCGGGGCCGCGGCGCGATGATCGCCATCGAGCTGGTCAAGGACCGTGACACCAAGGAGCCGAACCCGGAGGCGACGGCCGCGCTCGCCAAGGCCTGCCACGCCGAGGGCCTGCTGGTCCTGAGCTGCGGCACCTACGGCAACGTGCTGCGCTTCCTGCCCCCGCTCGTCATCGGCGAGGACCTCCTGGGCGAGGGCCTCGACATCATCGAGCAGGCGTTCGCGCGCATCTGAGCGGCGGATATGTACGCCTGACGCAGCCGACGGCAGACGTGTGAAGAAGGTGTGCGAGGTGGATGGCGGGACGCCGTTCCCGCTGTCCCCCGCCCACCGGCTGCCGTAAGTTCTTCCCGGATGAGAGATACACCCGCCCACAGGGGACTGTGGGCGGCTTCAGGCCGTAGCCTCCCCAGCTTCGACCTGGTCGTGCCTCGCGCACACACCCGGAGCCCTCGGGTTCCGGTTCTCCTCAATGATCGGACAGTCGCCCGCCCCAGACCCCCCGGGGCGCGCGGCGTTCCGGTCCGGACGGTCGCAGACAGATGGGACGACCGTCCCCGTCGGGCCGGCGCACATCCCCCCTTGCGCCGGCCCTTCGGTGCGTCCGGGACCGACCGGCATGAGCCCCGGACCCACCGGCACGGCTCCGGGCCCGCTCGCCGTACCTGCGAAGCTGTCCACCGTGGTGTTCGTGGTGTTCCTCCTCGCCGTCCCGGCCGTCCTGCTCGCACTGATCACCTGGCAGGTGGTGGCGGGCGGCCCACTGCTGGACGCGGACCGGGAGGTCGGTCACGCCCTGCTGCACCCGGACCGCCTCTCCGAACTGCTCGCCGATCTGGGCCAGGTGCAGATCGCGGTACCCGTGCTCCTGGCCGTCCTGATCCAAGTGGCCTGGCGGGGCCGCGCCGCCGGCGCGGACCGCTGGTGGCTCGCGCCCCTCGCGGCAGCCGTGCCGATGGCTCTGGTGCCGGCGCTCGTCGTGCCTCTGAAGGCCTGGACGGCCCGCCCCGGCACCACGGTCATGCCGCCCGGTACCGGCTACTTCCCGTCGGGGCACGCGGCCACCGCCGCCGTGGCCTACGGCGCCGCGACGCTCGTGCTTCTGCCCTGGCTGCGCACGGCCGCCGCCCGCCGGACCGTCGTCGCGTTGTTCGCCGTGCTCATGTCCGGTGCCTCCTTCGGGCTGGTGCGCCGCGGCTACCACTGGCCACTGGATGTCGTGGCCAGTTGGTGCCTGAGCGCGGTGCTGCTCGCCGCACTGTGGCTGCTGATCAGCGTCCTTCCTCCTCCAGGGCCAGGGCCGCGGCCGCCTCGTGCATCGCCGGCTCCAGCAGGGCCGGATCGGTGAGAGTGCCCGAGCCGTCCGGTGCGACCGGCCGGCGCAACCTGCCGGTGGTCCGCCCGGGGTACGGCACGACGATCCAGGTGCCGAGCCCGGCGCCGCGGATACCGGTGACGAGCCGGCGGGCCGCGGTGCCCGACGGTACGAAGAAGCCCATCCGTTCGTCTCCGAAGTCGGCCAATACCGGCCCCGGTCGGTCGAGGACCCGGGTCAGGACGTCGAGCGTCGGGTGGCCGAGTGTCCCGGGCAGGATCAGGACGTCCACGCCTTGCCCGCGGGCAGCAGGGCGATCGCCCGGGAGTTGCTCGAGGCCCGCCTCGAAGCCGCCGTTGCGCAGAACGTCCGCGTCGGCCGCTCGGGCGGTCGTCGTGAGCGCGGTGACGCCGGGCAGGGCGAGGAAGGTGGCCGTCAGCGCGGCGAGCAGTCGGCGCTTGGCCGCTCCGGCTGGTCTCTGTCTGTCGCGATCCACAACTGCCTCCGGGCATGGGGGCTTGGGGAGGGTGAAGCGCGCCGAAGGATCCGGACCAATTCGGTTCGTCAAGACCTGTGGCGTCAGCCGGCAGGAGGAGACCTCCCTCTCTCGTGGACGCGTGAAGCGTCGTGAAGGAGAGGGAGGTCTCGTCTCAGTCTCGGGTGTCAGCTGTCGAAGCCCAGGCCCAGGCGGTCCATCGTCCGCAGCCACAGGTTGCGCCGGCCGCCGTGCTCGTCGGCGCGGGCCAGTGACCACTTGGTGAGTGCGATACCGGTCCAGGCGAACGGCTCGGGCGGGAAGGGCAGCGGCTTCTTGCGGACCAACTCCAGCTCGGTGCGCTCGGTGCGCTGCCCGGCCAGCAGGTCGAGCATCACCTCGGCGCCGAAGCGGGTCGCGCCCACGCCGAGGCCCGTGTAGCCGGCCGCGTAGGCGACCTTCCCCTGGTGGGCGGTGCCGAAGAACGCCGAGAAGCGCGAGCAGGTGTCGATCGCCCCGCCCCAGGCGTGGGTGAAGCGGACGCCCTCCAGTTGCGGGAAGCAGGTGAAGAAATGCCCGGCGAGCTTGGCGTAGGTCTCGGGGCGGTCGTCGTACTCCGCGCGCACCCTGCCGCCGTACGGGTAGATCGCGTCGTAACCGCCCCAGAGGATGCGGTTGTCGGCCGACAGCCGGAAGTAGTGGAACTGGTTCGCCGAGTCCCCGAGGCCCTGCCGGTTCTTCCAGCCGATCGACGCCATCTGCTCGGCGCTGAGCGGCTCGGTCATCAGGGCGTAGTCGTAGACCGGGACGGTGTACGAGCGCACCCGCTTGACCAGGTTGGGGAAGACGTTGGTGCCGAGCGCGACCCGGCGGGCCCTGATCCGGCCGTAGGGCGTGCGTACGGCCATTCCGGCGCCGTACGCCTTCAGCGTCAGGGCGGGGGTGCGCTCGTAGACGCGCACGCCGAGGCGCACGCACGCCTGCTTCAGGCCCCAGGCGAGCTTGGCCGGGTGGACCATGGCGACGCCCCGGCGGTCCCACAGGCCGGCCTCGAAGGTCGGTGAGGCGACCTGCTCGCGCACCGCGTCCCGGTCGAGGAACTCGACGCCCTCGGCCAGACCGTGCTGCTGGATCTCCGCGTACCAGTCCTTCAGTTCCCGGGCCTGGTACGGCTCGGTGGCGACGTCGAGTTCGCCGGTGCGCTCGAACTCGCAGTCGATGGAGTGGCGGGCGACCGTCTCCTCGATGGCGTCGAGGTTGCGGGCGCCCAGCTCCTCCAGCTTGTGGATCTCCTCCGGCCAGCGGGTGAGGCCGTTGGCCAGACCGTGCGTCAGGGAGGCGGCGCAGAAGCCGCCGTTGCGACCGGAGGCGGCCCAGCCCACCTCGCGGCCCTCCACCAGCACCACGTCCGTGGCGGGGTCGCGCTCCTTGGCGATCAGCGCGGTCCACAGTCCGCTGTAACCACCTCCGACCACCAGCAGGTCGCAGGTCTCGGCTCCGGTCAGCGCCGGCTCCGGGCGGGGCCTGCCGGGGTCGTCCAGCCAGTAAGGGACCGGCTGGGCCTCGGAGAGGGATGTGGTCCAGTCGTGCTCACGGCTCATGGCACCAGGGGCCATGATTTCAACTCCCTACAGAGTCAATTGCGTTGTTCCGGTGGGGCGGGCGTTATGCCTTCTGCCTGGTACGCCGGTTGCTGACGGCCATGGAGACCAGGACGAACAGTACGGCTATGACGAACATGGCCGTACCGATGACGTTGATCTGGACGGGTGTGCCGCGCTGCGCCGAGCCCCAGACGAACATCGGGAAGGTCACGGTCGAGCCCGCGTTGAAGTTCGTGATGATGAAGTCGTCGAACGACAGCGCGAAGGCGAGCATCGCGCCCGCGGCGATTCCGGGGGCCGCGATCGGCAGGGTGACCCGGAGGAAGGTCTGGACCGGTCCGGCGTACAGGTCCTGCGCGGCCTGCTCCAGCCTCGGGTCCATCGACATCACGCGCGCCTTGACGGCGACGACGACGAAGCTGAGGCAGAACATGATGTGCGAGATCAGGATGGTCCAGAAGCCGAGCTGCGCGCCCATGTTGAGGAACAGGGTGAGCAGCGAGGCCGCCATGACCACCTCGGGCATCGCCATCGGCAGGAAGATCAGCGAGCTCACGGTGCCCCGCGCGCGGAACCGGTAGCGGACCAGCGCGAAGGCGATCATCGTGCCGAGGACGGTGGCGCCGATCGTGGCCCAGACGGCGATCTGGAGGCTGATCGCCAGCGATCCGCACATGTCGGCGACACCGCACGGGTCCTTCCAGGCGTCCGTGGAGAACGCCTGCCACTGGTAGTTGAAGCGGCCCTTCGGCTTGTTGAAGGAGAAGACCGTGACGATGACGTTCGGCAGGAGCAGGTATCCGAGCGTCAGCAGTCCGGCGATGACGACGAGGTGGCGCTTGAGCCAGTTGACGAAGGCCATTTAAACCAGATCCTCCGTGCCGGACTTGCGGATGTAGATGGTGATCATGGCGAGGATCGCGGCCATGAGGATGAAGGACAGGGCCGCGGCCGTCGGATAGTCCAGGATCCGCAGGAACTGCGTCTGGATGACGTTGCCGACCATGCGGGTGTCGGTGGAGCCGAGCAGGTCCGCGTTGACGTAGTCGCCGGCCGCCGGGATGAAGGTCAGCAGCGTGCCGGAGACCACGCCCGGCATCGACAGCGGGAAGGTGACCTTGCGGAAGGTGGTGAACGGCTTGGCGTACAGGTCGCCCGCCGCCTCGTGCAGCCGCGGGTCGATGCGCTCCAGCGAGGTGTACAGCGGCAGGATCATGAACGGCAGGAAGTTGTACGTCAGACCGCACACCACCGCCATCGGGGTGGCGAGCACCCGGTCGCCGGCGGTCCAGCCGAGCCAGTTGGTGACGTCCAGGACGTGCAGCGTGTTGAGGGCGCCCACGACCGGGCCGCCGTCGGCGAGGATCGTCTTCCAGGCCAGGGTCCGGATCAGGAAGCTGGTGAAGAACGGCGCGATCACCAGGATCATGATCAGGTTCCGCCAGCGGCCCGCGCGGAAGGCAATGAGGTACGCCAGCGGGTAGCCGAGCAGCAGGCACAGGATCGTCGCGGAGGCCGCGTACAGGACCGAGCGGACGAACTGCGGCCAGTGCTGGGACAGCGCGTCCCAGTAGGTCGCGAAGTGCCAGGTGACCTTGTAGCCCTGCTCCAGGGAGCCCGTCTGCACGGACGTGGAGGCCTGGTAGATCATCGGCAGCGCGAAGAAGACCACCAGCCAGAGGATGCCGGGGAGCAGCAGCCAGTACGGCGTGAAGCGGCCCCGCCTGCGTGGCGGTCTCGTCTGCTGGGCGGCGGGCGGCGAGGGCGCCTCGGTGACGGCGGCCATCAGGCTGCGTCCTCCTCGACACTCTCGACGCCCGCGTCGATGTCCTGCGCGGCGTCCAGGCCGAAGGTGTGGGCCGGGTTCCAGTGCAGGACGACCTCGGCGCCGGGCACCAGGCGGGCGTCGCGGTCGATGTTCTGGGCGTAGACCTCGAAGTCGGAGCAGACGGGGCTGTCGATCACGTACTGCGTGGAGACGCCGATGAAGCTCGACTCGGCGATCCTGCCGGTGATGCGGTTGCGGCCGTCGGGGATCTCGCCCGCGTCGTCGGCGTGGGTGAGCGATATCTTCTCCGGTCGGACGCCGACGAGCACCTTGCCGCCGGTCGTCGCCGGGGCGGAACAGCGCGCCTGGGGCAGGGTGAGCTTGCCGCCGCCCGCCTTCAGGACGATCTCCTCGCCGCTCCTGTCGTCGACCTCGGCCTCTATCAGGTTGGAGGTGCCGAGGAAGTTCGCGACGAACGTGGTCTGCGGGTTCTCGTAGAGGTCGGTGGGCGAGCCGAGCTGCTCCACCCGGCCGCCGTTCATCACGGCGACCGTGTCGGCCATGGTCATGGCCTCCTCCTGGTCGTGCGTGACGTGGATGAAGGTGATGCCGACCTCTGTCTGGATGCGCTTGAGCTCCAGCTGCATCTGGCGGCGCAGCTTCAGGTCCAGGGCGCCGAGCGGCTCGTCCAGCAGGAGCACCTTGGGGTGGTTGATCAGCGCGCGGGCGACCGCGACGCGCTGCTGCTGGCCGCCGGAGAGCTGGTGCGGCTTCTTGCGGGCCTGCTCGCCCAGTTGCACCAGGTCCAGCATCTCCTCGACCTGCTTCTTCACCGACTTGATGCCGCGCCGGCGCAGACCGAAGGCGACGTTCTCGAAGATGTCGAGGTGCGGGAAGAGGGCGTAGGACTGGAAGACCGTGTTCACGGGGCGCTTGTACGGCGGCAGGTGCGTCACGTCCTGGTCGCCGAGGTGGACGGTGCCCTGCGTGGGCTCCTCCAGGCCCGCGATCATGCGCAGGGTGGTGGTCTTGCCGCAGCCGGAGGCACCGAGCAGGGCGAAGAAGGACCCCTGCGGCACGGTCAGGTCCAGCGGATGCACCGCGGTGAAGCCGCCGTAGCGCTTGCCGATCTGCGAGAGGCGGACGTCGCCGCTGTTGTCTTTCGTCATCATTGTCGTCACGCCCCTGTGAGCTTCGCGAACTTCGCTTCGTAGGCCGCCTCTTCCTTGTCGCTCAGGGCGCGGAAGGAATGGGACTTGGCCACCATGTCCTTGGTGGGGATGATCAGCGGGTTCTCCGCCGCCGACTTGTCGATCTTGGCCAGTTCCTCCCGCGCTCCCTCGACGGGGCTGATGAAGGCGACGTAGGCGGAGAGCTGGGCGGCCTGCCTCGGCTGGTAGTAGAAGTTGATCAGCTGTTCGGCGTTGGCCTTGTGACGGGCCTTGTTGGGGACCAGCAGGTTGTCCGTGGCCGTCACCCAGCCGGCGTCCGGGACGACGTAGTCGACGTCGGGACTGTCCGTCTGGAGCTGGACGATGTCACCGCCCCAGGCGACGCAGGCGGCGATGTCGCCCTTGGTGAGGTCGGAGGTGTAGTCGTTGCCCGTGAAGCGGCGGATCTGCCCCTTGTCGACGGCCTTCTGGAGGCGGGCGATCGCCGCGTCGTAGTCGTCGTCGGTGAACTTCGCCGGGTCCTTGCCCATGTCGAGCAGGGTCATGCCGATGCTGTCGCGCATCTCGGACAGGAACGAGACCCGGCCCTTGAGCTTGGGGTTGTCCAGCAGATCGGAGACCGACTTGACCTCGATGCCGTCGAGCGCCTTCTTGTTGTAGGCGACGACGGTCGAGACACCCTGCCACGGGTAGGAGTAGGCGCGCCCCGGGTCCCAGTCCGGGCTGCGGAACTGCTCGGACAGGTTGGCGAAGGCGTGCGGCAGGTTCGCCGGGTCCAGCTTCTGCACCCAGCCCAGGCGGATCAGCCGCGCGGCCAGCCAGTCGGTGACGATGATCAGGTCCCGGCCGGTGTCCTGGCCTGCCGCGAGCTGCGGCTTGACCTTGCCGAAGAACTCGTTGTTGTCGTTGATGTCCTCGGTGTACTTGACCTTGATGCCGGTCTGCCGGGTGAACTCGTCGAGCGTGGGGTGGTTCTTGCCGCTCTCGTCGACGTCGATGTACACGGGCCAGTTGGAGAAGTTCAGGATCTTCTCCTTGGCCGAGTGGTCCTCCGCGGAGACGCCACCCTGTGCCTGGCCGGCCGGGGGGATGCCGCAGGCGCTCAGCGCCCCGAGACCCCCGACCGCGAGCGCGCCGCCCGCTGAGGCGCGCAGCATCGAGCGGCGGCTGAAAGAGGCCCTGCCGTTGCGGAAGCTGCGCCGCACGGCGGCCAGTTGGGCCGGGGTGAGGCGGTCGGGCTCGTACTGCTCCATGCGCGTGGTGCCCTTTCGGGAAGGTGGGCCTGGTCAAGGCCTGGTCGTGGCTATCGGTCCCCGAAGATCGTGCGGTGCCAGTCCTTGCGGGCCACCGCCGTGTTGTCGAACATGACGTGCTTGATCTGCGTGTATTCCTCGAACGAGTACGAGGACATGTCCTTGCCGAAGCCGGACTGCTTGTAACCGCCGTGCGGCATCTCGCTGATGATCGGAATGTGGTCGTTGACCCACACGCACCCGGCCTTGATCTCCCGCGTCGCGCGGTTGGCCCGGTAGACGTCCCGGCTCCACGCCGAGGCCGCCAGACCGTACGGGGTGTCGTTGGCCAGCCGAATCCCCTCATCATCACTGTCGAACGGCAGTACGACCAGTACCGGACCGAAGATCTCCGACTGGACGATCTCGCTGTCCTGCGCCGCGTCCGCGACGAGGGTGGGGCGGTAGTACGCCCCGTTCTTCAGTTCGTCCTGGGGAGCCTCGCCGCCGGTGACCACGCGCGCGTAGGCACGCGCCCGGTCGACGAAGCCGGCGACACGGTCGCGCTGGACGTGCGAGATCAGCGGGCCGAGGTCGGTGCCGGGGGCGAACGGGTCGCCCAGCCGCACGGTCTCCATCAGGGCGGCCGTCCGCGCGACGAACTCCTCGTACAGGGGACGCTGCACGTACGCGCGCGTGGCGGCCGTGCAGTCCTGCCCGGTGTTGATGAGCGCGCCCGCGACCGCGCCGTTGACGGCGGCCTCCAGATCGGCGTCGTCGAAGACCACGAACGGCGCCTTGCCGCCGAGCTCCAGGTGCAGGCGCTTGACGGTCGCGGTGGCGATCTCGGCCACCCGCTTGCCGACGGCGGTGGAACCGGTGAAGGACGTCATGGCCACGTCCGGGTGGCCGATCAGGTGCTCGCCGGCCACCTTGCCGGTGCCGGTGACGATGTTGATCACACCGTCCGGGATGCCCGCGTCGGTGGCGGCCTGGGCGAACATCAGCGAGGTCAGCGGGGTCAGCTCGGCGGGCTTGAGCACGATGGTGTTGCCCGCGGCGACGGCCGGGAGGATCTTCCAGGCGGCCATCTGGAGAGGGTAGTTCCAGGGCGCGATGGAGCCGACGACCCCGATGGGCTCGCGGCGGACGTAGGACGTGTGGTCGCCGGAGAACTCGCCGGCCGACTGGCCCTGAAGATGCCGGGCGGCGCCCGCGAAGAAGGCTGCGTTGTCGATCGTGCCCGGCACGTCGAACTCGCGGGTCAGCTTCAGTGGCTTGCCGCACTGGAGGGACTCGGCGCGGGCGAAGTCCTCCGCCCGGTCGGCGAGCACGGCCGCGAAGCGGTGCAGCGCGTCCGAGCGGTCGCCGGGCGTGGCGCCCGCCCAGCCCGGGAACGCCTCGCGCGCGGCGGCCACCGCGGCGTCGACGTCCTCGGGGCCGGCCAGTTCGTAGGTGTAGACCTCCTCGCCGGTGGCAGGGTCGACGACCGCGTGGCTGCGGCCCGAGGTGCCCTTGGTCAGCCTTCCGGCGACGTACTGCGCGCCGTCCGCGAAACGGTCCTGCGCCGGGAATCGGTCCGGGGTGGCGGTGCCCGGGTTGTGCATGTCGCTCTCCTCCGCCGTAGCCCCTCGGTCACCGAGGGCGGGTGGCGTAGCTCCAGCTCGATTTGAGTGCCGATCCTGACAGAGCCCTGGGTCCCCAACAAGTGATTCCGTTGTTGCCTTTTGATTACGCGACGGAATCTGTCGAGCCAGATGTCGAGTGGGCACGGAAAAGGCAGGACGGTGTGTCAGTGGTGCGTGCCACACTCGCGTGCATGGGGAACATCGACTCCTGGCAGGCTCTGACCAGGGAAGTCCGCGCGGGAACGCGAGTGCGTTACCTGCACTTCTGGGGGCATCGGCCACACCCGGACGGCCGCATCGGCCCGAGCTGTCTGAGCCAGTGGTGGCCGTCGCCGTTCACGGTGGACGCCGTGCCGTACGCGACGGCGGAGCACTGGATGATGGCCGCCAAGGCGCGGCTGTTCGGGGACGCGGAGGCGGAGCGGCTGGTGCTGTCCGCGCGGCATCCGGCCGAGGCCAAGAAGGCGGGGCGGCTCGTGCGCGGCTTCGACGAGGACGTGTGGGAGCGGGAGCGGTTCCGGATCGTGGTGGCGGGCAGCGTCCACAAGTTCGCCGCCCACCCGGCGCTGCGCGAGTTCCTGCTGGCCACGGGCGAGCGCGTACTGGTGGAGGCCAGCCCGGTGGACCGGGTGTGGGGTATCGGACTGGCCGCCGGCGACGAGGCGGCGGCCGATCCGGAGCGCTGGCGGGGGCCGAACCTGCTGGGCTTCGCGCTGATGGAGGCGCGCGAGAGGCTGCGGGCCGGTACGCGGATACGGTGACCGGCCCGCGCGGAGTGCGGGCCGGCCCCGGTGTCAGCGGTCGGCCAGGACGGTCACGGCCGACAGGGAGGCATGGGCGAGGTCCTCGTCGTACGAGTCCGAGGAGTCCTCGACGCTGCCGGCGAAGAAGAAGCCGAGGATCAGCACGGCGATCATGAGGAAGCCGAGGACGATACCGATGATTCCCGTGATCAGGCCGGCCTGGGCCTGGCCGTGGTTGTTGGCCTCGCCGCGTTCGGCCTTCCGGCGGCCCTTGATGCCGAAGACCACGGCGAGGACGCCGAGCACCACCCCGAAGATGCCGTAGAAGCAGAACATGGTGCAGGACATGATGCCGAGCACCATGGCGGTGGTGCCCATCCCGTTCTGCGGGGGCATCGGTATGCCGGGCCAGCCCTGGCCCGATCCCGGATAGGCGGGGTAGCCGTATCCGCCGGGGACGGGACCGGTGGGTACGCCCGGACCGGTGGGAGCGACGGGCGGCGGCGGCACGGCGGAGTCCGCGGTGGCAGCACCGTAACCGGGCGGCGGGAAGCCGGCCGCCGGCATCGAGGTCATCGTCGCCTCGTCGTGCACGGAGGGCGGGGTGAAGCCGGGCGGCTGGCCCGGCCCGGGGGACTGCGCCGGGGCGGACGGGTTCTTCTCCAGAGAAGGTCTGCTACCGGGCGGCGCCCACGGGTCCTCGGCTCCCGCGCCCCCGCCGGCCTGCGTTCCGTCCGTCATCTCGTCGTCTCCCCCTCGATCGATCGCCCCGCCATGCTACGGCCTCGTCGCCGCAGGCCGGCCGCCGGGCACTGGCAGCCCAGCCCGGGTGCCGACCGCGCCCCGGGCCCACGGCGAGGCGTGCGCCTACGATGACCGTGCTCACCGATCAGCCGATCACCGCGCCGCGCCCGCAGGGCCCGCGGCGCCCTTCCCGGGGAGGGACCCCTTGACCGACCAGCCCGCACTCCGTGACCCGTACGCACTCGGCGACCCGCACGCACTCGGTGACCCGCACGCGCCGCGTGACCGGCACGCCTTCATCGCCGGACTGCCCAAGGCCGAACTGCACGTGCACCACGTCGGCTCCGCCTCCCCCCGGATCGTCTCCGAGCTGGCCGCCCGCCACCCCGACTCCAAGGTGCCCACCGACCCCGAGGCCCTGGCCGACTACTTCACCTTCACGGACTTCGCCCACTTCATCGAGGTGTACCTGTCCGTCGTGGACCTCATCCGCACCCCGGAGGACGTACGGCTGCTGACCTACGAGGTGGCCCGCGACCTGGCCCGGCAGCAGGTGCGCTACGCGGAGCTCACCATCACGCCGTTCTCCTCCACCCGGCGGGGCATCGACGAGCGCGCCTTCATGGACGCGATCGAGGACGCCCGCAAGGCGGCTCAGGACGAGTTGGGGACCGTACTGCGCTGGTGCTTCGACATCCCCGGCGAGGCCGGTCTTGAGTCGGCCGAGGAGACCACCCGGCTCGCCACCGACGACCGGCTGCGGCCCGAGGGCCTGGTGTCGTTCGGGCTCGGCGGGCCCGAGATCGGCGTACCGCGGCCCCAGTTCAAGCCCTACTTCGACCGGGCGATCGCCGCCGGGCTGCGCTCCGTCCCGCACGCCGGCGAGACCACCGGGCCCGAGACGGTGTGGGACGCGCTGACCGAGCTGCGGGCCGAGCGCGTCGGCCACGGCACCAGCTCCGCCCTGGACCCGAAGCTGCTCGCCCACCTCGCCGAGCACCGCATCCCGCTGGAGGTCTGCCCGACCTCCAACATCGCCACCCGGGCCGTGCGCACCCTTGAGGAGCACCCCATCAAGGAGTTCGTCCGCGCCGGGGTCCTCGTCACGGTCAACTCCGACGACCCGCCCATGTTCGGCACGGACCTCAACAACGAGTACGCCGTGGCCGGACGTCTGCTCGACCTCGACGAGCAGGGCCTGGCCGAGCTGGCCAAGAACGCGGTGCACGCCTCCTTCCTGAACGCGGCCGGCAAGGCGCGCATCGTGGAGGAGATCGACGCCTACACCGCGCGGTGGCTCGCGCCCTGAGCCGGGACACGCGGGACACAATGGCGCCCATGCAGACCGTGACGGCCGTGGCGCACCGCGGCGACCCCTACCGCTTCCGCGAGAACACCGTCGGCTCGCTGCGCTCCGCGTTCGACCAGGGCGCGGACGCGGTCGAGATCGACGTGCGGCTGACCCGGGACGGTGTTCCGGTGCTGCTGCACGACGAGTCTTTGAAGCGGCTGTGGGCCCACGACCGGCCGCTGCACGCGCTGACCGCGGCAGAGCTGCGCGAACTGTCGGACGGCCGGGTGCCCACGCTGGAGGACGCGCTCGCCGCGACGGGCACCGGCCGGGTGATGATCGACCTGCCGGGCCCGGCCCGCCCGCGGGCGGTGCGGCGGATCGTCGACGTGGTCGACGCGTGCGGGGCGCGGGACCGCGTGTACTACTGCGCGGGCGGCGAGGCCATGCTCGCGGTGCGCGCCGCCGACCCGGCCGCCGAGATCGCCCTGACCTGGACGACGCTCGCGCCCCCGCGGGCCGGGCTGCTGGACGCGGTCCGGCCCCGGTGGCTGAACTACCGCTTCACCCTGGTGGACCGGGACCTCGCCGCCCGCGTCCACCGCGACGGCTACCTGCTGTCCGTCTGGACCCCCGACACCCGCCGCTCCCTGCGCCGCCTGCTCGACCTCGGCGTCGACTCGATCACAACCAACCGCGTCGGCCTGCTCCACACCCTGCGCACCACACAGACCACGGCACCGTAGGCCACCCCGCCCACACCCCGGCACGGTCTTGCACTTGCTACGGGGCACCCAGGCGGGCGGGCCCCTCCCCGGCGGCGATCCGCCGGGCGCGGCACACCCGAAGGATGTTCGGCACCAGCCCGCCGAGCACCCTCCGGGAGCGTTCGATGCACGCCCGCGCCCCGGCCCTGATCGCTGCCTCCGTCGTCCACGGCCCGGTCATCGCACTGATCCGCCGCACCGGCCCTGGCCGCACCCGCCTGGCCGGACCGCACCGGCCGCCGGCCGCGACCTCTCCCGCCCGGACTCACCGGCCGCCGGCCGCGCCCCGTCCGGCCCGGACGCCGCAGCGCTGCGCGCCGCCATCGCCGCGCTGCCCGGCGCGGACGCCAAGCCGCCCAGGTCCGCGTCGGCGGCACTGGTGGCACCTGGCGCGGCAGGGTTGGCGTGCACGAGTTGCGCCGGCGGTCGGCCGGCCGAACGCTTCGCGCCGGCGGCGCTCAGGTGGCGGGCCGGCCGCCCAGCAGGCGGCGGGCCGCTGCGTGGGATGCCACCGTGGCCGCGGCCGCGAGGCCAAGGCCGAGGGCCAGGTCCCGGGGACGCGTGGGGCGCAGGACGCCGGCGCGGCGCAGGCGGGCGCGGGCCCAGAGGGTGAAGGGGACGACCACGACGGGCGAGGTCGCGGAACCGGGAGTGTAGCCGCGCACCGCCGCGGCCTGGGCCAGGTGGACCAGGCCGTGCAGTCCGAAGGCGTTCAGCGCCGTCTGGTACACGGCGGAACGCCCGCCGGTCGCCCGGCCCGCGACGGACGCCGCGGCGACGATCGCGCCCATCACCCCCACGGCCGCGGCGAATTCACGCGCGTCCACGGACCCGAGCCTGCGCCACACCGCTTCCGGCACACCCGGAAAGCGCTCCCGCAGGACCGGCTCACTGCGCCGCAGCCAGCCCTGCACGGTGGCCAACTCCTCGCTGTCGTGCAGCGCCCAGGCCGCCAGCAGCCCGAACGTGACGGCGGGGCCCACCTGTTGGTCGCTCGGCGTATGCGTCACGGAGGTGAGTCTGCTACAGGCCCACGATGGCGTTCCAGCGCTTGGCGAACTCCACGCGTTCCTCGGAGGACATGTCCCGGGCGATGGCGAGGCGCTCGCGCAGGGTGGAGTCGGGGAAGATCAGCGGGTTCTCGGCGAGTTCGGCGGTGTCCTTGTCCTTGGAGCCGGCGAGCACGGCCTGGGCCGCCGGGACGGGGCAGACGTAGTTCACCCAGGTGGCGAGCTCGGCGGCGACCTCGGGCTCGTAGTAGTGGTCGATCAGGCGTTCCGCGTTGGCCTTGCGGCCGGTCCGGTTGGGGATCATCCAGGAGTCCGACCACAGTTCGGCGCCCTCCTCGGGCACGACGAAACGGATGTCGGGGTTGTCCGCCTGGAGCTGGATCACATCGCCCGAGTAGGCCTGGCAGGCCAGGACGTCCCCGCTGACCAGGTCCTTGGTGTAGTCGTTGCCGGTGAAGCGGCGGATCTGGCCCTTGCGGACCTGCCTCTCCACCTGGTCGCACACCTTGTCGAAGTCGTGGGTCCTCCACTTGGTGATGTCCACGCCGTCGGCTTGCATCAGCAGTGCGAACGCCTCGTCCAGGCCGGAGAACAGGGTGACCCGGCCCTTGAGGTCGCTCGCCCACAGGTCCGAGACCTGGCGGATCTCGCGGCCGAGCTTGCGGCGGTCGTAGGCGATGCCCGTGATGCCCGACTGGTACGGCATCGTGAACTTGCGTCCCGGGTCGAAGGCGGGGTCGCGCAGCAGCGGGTCGAGGTACTCGGCCACCTGAGGCTGACGGGCGCGGTCCATCTCCTGCACCCAGCCCAGCCGGACGAACCGCGCGCACAGCCAGTCGCTGATCACGATCAGATCGCGGCCGGGATCCTGATGGTTCATCAGCGACGGGCTGATCTTGCCGAAGAACTCGTCGTTGTCGTTGATCTCCTCGACGTAGTCGACGGCGATGCCCGTGCTCTTCTCGAAGGCCTCCAGGGTGGGCCGCTTGTTCGGGTTCTTGTCGTCGGTGTCGATGTAGAGCGGCCAGTTCGCCCAGGTCAGCCGGTGGTCGGTGGCGGAGGCGTCCGGGATGGCGCGGTCACCGGGCTGGACGTAGGCTGCGGGCACCCCACACCCGGCGAGCGCACCGAGCGCGGCCGTGCCGCCCAGGGCGCCCAGCAGGGAGCGGCGGGACAGCGGAGGCGTCTTCGGAGTCTTGGGCACCGGCCCAGAATGCCGCTCGTGTCCGCGGCCGGACAATCGACGCAGCGTCGAGCACGCCGGGAGGGAGCCGACACCCTGTCGATCAAGACCCGGCCGTGAACACACCGCGGCCCCGGACGGTCCGTCCTCCGTCCGGGGCCGCGAGCCGGCGAGCCACGCGAGCAACGCATCACGCGGTCAATGCCACGTGGTCAGTGCCACGCAGTCGGCGTCACGCGTCGAGCGACGTCATGACGTGCTTGATCCGCGTGTAGTCCTCGAAGCCGTACGCCGACAGGTCCTTGCCGTAGCCGGACTTCTTGAAGCCGCCGTGCGGCATCTCGGCGACCAGCGGGATATGGGTGTTGATCCACACGCAGCCGAAGTCGAGCTTCTTGGACATCCGCATGGCGCGGGAGTGGTCCTTGGTCCACACCGAGGAGGCCAGCGCGTACTCGACGCCGTTGGCCCACTCCACGGCCTGGTCCTCGTCCGAGAAGGACTGCACGGTGATGACCGGACCGAAGACCTCCTTCTGGATGATCTCGTCGTCCTGCTTCAGACCCGAGACGACGGTCGGGGCGTAGAAGTAGCCCTTGTCGCCGACCTGGTGGCCACCGGCCTCGACTTTCGCGTGGGCGGGCAGCCGCTCGATGAAGCCGGCCACCTGCTTGAGCTGGTTGGGGTTGTTCAGCGGGCCGAACAGGACGTCCTCGTCATCCGGCTGCCCGGTCTTGGTCTCGGCCGCGGCCTTGGCGAGCGCGGAGACGAACGCGTCGTGGATGGACTCGTGGACGAGGACGCGGGTGGCGGCCGTGCAGTCCTGGCCGGCGTTGAAGAAGCCGGCGACCGAGATGTCCTCGACGGCCTTGTCGATGTCGGTGTCCTCGAAGACGACGACCGGGGCCTTGCCACCCAGCTCCAGGTGGACGCGCTTGAGGTCCTTGGAGGCCGACTCGGCGACGGACATGCCGGCGCGCACGGAGCCGGTGATGGAGGCCATCGCCGGGGTGGGGTGCTCCACCATCAGACGGCCGGTGTCGCGGTCGCCGCAGATGACGTTGAAGACGCCCTTGGGCAGGATCGAGCCGATGATGTCGGCGATCAGGACCGTGGAGGCGGGGGTGGTGTCCGACGGCTTCAGGACCACCGTGTTGCCCGCGGCGAGCGCCGGGGCGAACTTCCACACGGCCATCATCATCGGGTAGTTCCACGGCGCGACCTGCGCGCAGACGCCGATCGGCTCGCGGCGGATGATCGAGGTCAGCCCCTCCATGTACTCGCCGGCCGAGCGGCCCTCGAGCATCCGGGCCGCACCCGCGAAGAAGCGGATCTGGTCGACCATCGGCGGGATCTCCTCGGAGCGGGTCAGCCCGATCGGCTTGCCCGTGTTCTCCACCTCGGCCGCGATCAGTTCCTCGGCGCGCTCCTCGAAGGCGTCCGCGATCTTCAGCAGGGCCTTCTGGCGCTCCGCCGGGGTGGTGTCGCGCCAGCCCGGGAAGGCCGCGGCCGCGGCCGCCATGGCGGCGTCCACGTCCGCCTGCCCGGACAGCGGCGCGGTCGCGTACGCCTCGCCCGCCACGGGGTTGACCACCTCGGTGGTCCGTCCGTCGGCGGCGTCCCGGAACTCACCGTCGATGTAGTTGCGCAGACGACGCAGCTCGGTGCTCACTGCCGGCCCTCCTGGTCCTGTTCAAGATGTCCCATCGCTGAGGCACCCACACTAGTCCGCGGTGCCACGTTTTCAACACCCCCGTCACCGCGAGTTCTGCGAAATCCGCACGTCTCGGTCTCGCAAACAACGAATTTCATCGCCACGGCCTTGCGGAACTGTCGATACGTCGTGCACAGTGAGGTCGTGCCCAGTCGAAGCGCAGAGCAGAGGGACTCCCGCGAGTCCAGGAGCGGGAGCGGCAGCCCGCACCTGGACGCCGTCTCCCTCGCCATCATCGAGCAGTTGCAGGAGGACGGCCGCCGTCCGTACGCCGCCATCGGCAAGGCCGTCGGCCTGTCCGAGGCGGCCGTGCGCCAGCGCGTGCAGAAGCTGCTCGACCAGGGCGTGATGCAGATCGTCGCCGTCACCGACCCGCTCACCGTGGGCTTCCGGCGGCAGGCGATGGTCGGGATCAACGTCGAGGGCGACACGGAGTCCGTGGCCGACGCGCTGACCGGCATGTCGGAAGTCGAGTACGTGGTGATGACCGCGGGCTCGTTCGACATCCTCGCCGAGATCGTCTGCGAGGACGACGACCAGCTGCTGGACGTCATCAACAAACGCATCCGGGCGCTGCCCGGCGTGCGCTCCACCGAGAGCTTCGTCTACCTCAAGCTCAAGAAGCAGACCTACATGTGGGGAACCCGATAACCGTGAGCAAGGACCTCAGCCGTACCGCGTACGATCACTTGTGGATGCACTTCACCCGCATGTCCTCGTACGAGAACGCCCCCGTGCCGACGATCGTGCGCGGCGAGGGCACCTACATCTACGACGACAAGGGCAAGCGCTACCTCGACGGTCTCGCGGGCCTGTTCGTGGTCCAGGCCGGTCACGGCCGCACGGAACTGGCCGAGACCGCGTCCAAGCAGGCGCAGGAGCTGGCGTTCTTCCCCGTCTGGTCCTACGCCCACCCCAAGGCCGTCGAGCTGGCCGAGCGTCTGGCGGACTACGCGCCGGGCGACCTGAACAAGGTCTTCTTCACCACCGGCGGCGGTGAGGCCGTCGAGACCGCCTGGAAGCTGGCCAAGCAGTACTTCAAGCTGACCGGCAAGCCCACCAAGCACAAGGTCATATCCCGTGCGGTGGCCTACCACGGCACCCCGCAGGGCGCCCTGTCCATCACCGGCCTGCCGGGCCTGAAGGCGCCGTTCGAGCCGCTGGTGCCGGGCGCGCACAAGGTCCCGAACACCAACATCTACCGCGCGCCGATCTTCGGCGACGACCCGGAGGCCTTCGGCCGCTGGGCCGCCGACCAGATCGAGCAGCAGATCCTCTTCGAGGGCCCGGAGACGGTCGCCGCGGTCTTCCTGGAGCCGGTGCAGAACGCCGGCGGCTGCTTCCCGCCGCCGCCCGGATACTTCCAGCGGGTGCGCGAGATCTGCGACCAGTACGACGTGCTGCTCGTCTCCGACGAGGTCATCTGCGCCTTCGGCCGCCTGGGCACCATGTTCGCCTGTGACAAGTTCGGCTACGTCCCGGACATGATCACCTGCGCCAAGGGCATGACCTCGGGCTACTCCCCGATCGGCGCGTGCATCATCTCCGACCGCCTCGCCGAGCCGTTCTACAAGGGCGACAACACCTTCCTGCACGGCTACACCTTCGGCGGCCACCCGGTCTCCGCCGCGGTGGGCCTGGCCAACCTCGACCTGTTCGAGCGCGAGGGCCTCAACCAGCACGTGCTGGACAACGAGGGCGCCTTCCTCTCCACCCTGCAGAAGCTGCACGACCTGCCGATCGTCGGCGACGTCCGCGGCAACGGCTTCTTCTACGGCATCGAGCTGGTGAAGGACAAGAACACCAAGGAGTCCTTCAACGAGGAGGAGACCGAGCGGGTCCTGTACGGCTTCCTGTCCAAGGCGCTGTACGACAACGGCCTGTACTGCCGTGCCGACGACCGCGGCGACCCGGTCGTCCAGCTCGCCCCGCCGCTGATCTCCAACCAGGAGACCTTCGACGAGATCGAGCAGATCCTGCGCGCGACCCTGACGGAGGCGTGGACCAAGCTGTGACCGCGGCGGCCCGACCGCCGCGCGAAAGGCGCACACCTGCGATCAGATGATCATCACCGGCCCCGGTGCCGTCCGTTCGAGTGGGAAACGGCGGCCCGGGGCCGTGTGCTGTCCGGCCTCCTCACAGGGGCTGCCTAGCGTGCCTTTGACGCGTCACTCTGCGTCGGACCGGTCCGTGACCCGAGGTCTTCACTCTCGTTCGCCCGTACGGGGGACACGGCACGGCATTCCCGATGAGAACCGAGGTGTACGCCCATGGACGTCCCATCCGACAACGACGTGCTCTGGACGCGGGCCCTGCACTACACCCACGACGACGGCTCGCCCGCCCTCGGCGGCGTCTCCCTCGGTGTCGCGCAGGGCGAGATCCTCGCCGTGAGCGGGCCGAGCGGCAGCGGCAAGACGACCCTGCTGCGGTGCCTGTCCGGCATGACGCGGGTGCGGCGCGGCGAGGTCTGGTTCAACAGCGTCCCCCTGCACAGCCTCGGCCCGCTGGCCCGTGAGCGGCTGCGCCGGGACCGGTTCGGCTGGGTCGACCCCACGCCCGTGCTCGTACCGGAGCTGAACGTCTGGGAGAACACGGCCCTGCCCCTGATGCTGCGCGGCACGAGCCGGCGGCGGGCCAAAGCGGCCGCCCTGGAGTGGCTGGAGCGCCTCGACGTCGGCGACCTGGCCCGTATGCGCCCGCACCAACTACGCCAGGCCGAGCGGCAGCGCGTCTGCATCGCCCGCGCGCTCGCTCCCTTCCCCACGGTGCTGTTCGCCGACGAGCCGACGGCCCCGCTGCGTCGCGCCGATCGCGCCCACGTGCTGCGCACGCTCACCACCGCGGCCCGTTCGCACGGCATCACGGTCGTGCTCGCCACGCACGATCCGGAGATCGCGGCCTTCGCGGACCGGACGGTGGCGGTGCTCGACGGGCGGTGCGTGAAGACCGTGCACCTGCCCCCGGTCGGCGACACGGCGGAAGGCCGGGCCACGTGCTCGCTCTCCGTCTGATCCGCGTCGCCCGCCCGGGCGTCCAGCTGCGCCGCCTGACGGTCGCGGCGGCGTCGGCGGGCACGGGCTTCCTGCTGCTGTCCAGCCTCGGCTACGCACTCGGCCGCCCGGAGCACTCGGCCGCGGCGCCGCTGCGGCTTTCCTGGTGCGTGCTGCCCCTGGCGGCGACGGTGTACCTCGCGGTAGCTGTGGCCCGTACCGACCCGGGGACCCGTCCCCGGCCGGGCCTGTCGGCGCTCGGCCTCGGCCCGGGCCGTCTGATGGCCGTCTCGGCGGCCACGACCGCCCTGGCCTGCGGGCTGGGCTCGCTGCTCGCGCTGCTGTTCTTCGCGCACCTGCGCGGCGACCGCACGGGAATGCCGTTGAACGGCGCGGAGCAGGCGTTCCTTGGGGCCGGGGAGCCGCTGCCGGTGCCGGCGGTGCTGACCCTGCTGGCCGTCGTCCCCGTCCTGGCCTCGGTGGCGGTCGCGCTGGTGCTGTGTCCCCGGGAGGCCAGGCCCGCGGCAGCCCGGAGCACCGGCCGGAGGTACGGCCGCTTCGGGGCGTACCGGCGCACCGGCACTCCGGAGACGTTCGGGGCGTACGGCCGGTTCGGGGCACGGCTCGGCGATGGGACCGCCGTGCGACAGGGCCGGTCGGCGACGGCGTGCGCGACCCGGCCGGCGGACACGGCCGACGGCACGGCGCGGACCGGGGCCGACCCGGCCGGGGCCGCCGGGGCCGCCGGGGCCGCCGGGGCGGATCTGACCGAGGCCGAGCTGACCGGCACCGAGGACACCGGTCACGAACCCGTGCACGACGACCCCGATCCGCACCGGCCCCCGGCCCCGAGGCAGCCACCCACCGGACTCCCCTGGGGCATCGCCGTACTCGCCGCAGGCCTGACCGTGGAGGCGTACGCCGGACGGTCCGCCACACCCGCGGCCGCCCCCGGCCCGGCCCTTCCCGGCGGACTGGCGGCCGACTCCGCCCCGGTCCTCATCGGCTGGCTGATGACCGCCCTCGGCCTCGCCCTGGCCGGCCCCGGTCTCACCCACCTGTGCGGCCGTCTACTCCAGTCCGCGCGTCCGGGAGCCCTGCGGCTCCTGGCCGGGCGCGTCCTGATGGAGGAGGCGGGCCGCATCGGCCGCCCGCTGGGCGTGGTCTGCGCGGTGGCGTCGGGGACGTACGCCATGATCGCGGCCTACGACGGCGCCGCTCGGGCTCTCGGCCCGCTGACGACGCTGGGTACGCTGCTCGTCGCCGGCTGCGCCGTGACCACTCTGCTGATCGCCGCCGTCGAGGCGAGGCAGTCCCGTGCGGACACCACCGCGGCGCTGCTGCGACTCGGCGCGCCGGCCACGATGCTGCGCTCGGCCGCCCTCCTGCGCTGCGGCGCCCTGCTGGCCCTGTTCGTCCCGCTGACCCTCGTGGTCGCCGATCTCGCCGCACTGCCGCTGGTGCCCTGAGCCGCCGGCCCGCCGGCCCCGGGGAGAAGACGTAACAAAAGAATCCTGGGGCGTCGATGAGTTCCGCGCGGGCCCCGGGTCTACCCCTACGAACGGCAACGAACCGCGATGGGAGAGTCCCTGCCATGTACCAGCAGATGATCTTCGTGAACCTGGCGACGAACGACGTGGCCGCGTCCAAGAAGTTCTTCACCGAGCTCGGCTACACCATCAACCCGCAGTTCTCCACCGACGAATGCGTCTGCGTCGTCATCAGCGACACGATCATCGCGATGCTGCTCAGCAAGCAGCACTACGCCACCTTCACCAAGAAGGAGATCGCGGACTCGACGAAGTCCAGCGAGGTGCTGATCTGTCTGAGCGCGGAGAGCCGCGAGAAGGTCGACGAGCTGGTGCAGAAGGCGGTCGCGGCCGGCGGCAGCGCGAGCGGCGAGACCCAGGACCAGGGCTTCATGTACGGCCGCGCCTTCGACGACCTCGACGGCCACACCTGGGAGGTCATGTGGATGGATCCGGCGGCGGTGCAGGGCTGATCCCTCGGGGGTCGAAGGCTCACAACGGACTGGGCGGGTGCTTCGGCACCCGCCCAGACGCATGCCAACTCATTGAAACATTTGCGTAGTTAATAACGAGGTAAATTCAACGCCCGTGGGAGGAGGACCGATTGACACTCCCGCTGAAGCACTTATAGATCTGAGCCTCCTGGGGTTGCTGGGGGCTCGCCGTTGCCCCAACACCCCTCAAACCCCCCGCAATTGAGCATTCCCGTGAAGGGTAAGTGGCCATCTTGTCCATATCCCGTCGTACCGCACGCACCGTGCGCATCCTCGGTGTCGCCTCCGTGTCCGCCGCTCTGGCTCTCGGCGCCGCGGTTGACGCGCTCGCCTGCGACATCAAGGAGTTCTCCGCCGAAGCCAAGTGCGACGGCGAGAAGGGTGTCATCGTCGTCACCGACAAGGACCCCTCCCGCGCCGAGGCCCTCGTCTCCGTGTTCCTCCAGAACAACGGCGCCGACGCACGCGAGGTCGGTGAACTCACGGTGAAGGGTTCCCGTGAGGGCACCACGATCACCTTCGCCGAGGACTGGCAGCCGAACGCCATCTACCGCGTCCACGTCAAGGCCGGCAAGAACGGAGAGCTGGTCAACGAGGACATCGAGCCGTACCTGACCACTCCGTCCACGGCCTGCAAGACGCAGACCCCGAGCACTCCGGCCACGCCGTCGGCAACGGAGTCGGAGTCGCCGTCCGAATCGCCGTCGGAGTCGGAGTCCGCGGCCCCGACGTCGTCCGCCTCGGAGAGCACCACCGCTCCCGCCGGCACAGAGAACAACGCTCCGTCGCCCGCGGTGGGTGACTCCAACCTCGCCGAGACCGGTGCCGGCTCCAACACCGGCGTGATCGCCGGCATCGCGGCCACCCTGGTCGTCGTCGGCGGTGGCGCGGTCTTCTTCGGCATGCGCCGCCGAGGAGCGAACAGCAACCGCTGACGCCCCACCGGCACACCACCCTTGGCTCGCCCCCCGAACTCGGGGGCGGGCCAGGTCGATCACCCGAAGGTCGCCCGCGCCAGCCAGAACTCCAGCAGCTCCCGCTCGCCGAGCACCTCCAACTCGGGACTGTCCAGGGGCAGTCGGCTGTAGAACGCAAGCAGCACGGAGGTGAGCGGCCCGCGCAGCGCGACGGTCGCCTTCTCATGACCGCGGCGCCAGGTGACGCCGTCCTCGGTCAGCTCGATGACCCACTCGGCGTTCAGCTCGGGGCCGCCGTCGGTGGCGTGCAGATGGATGCTGCGGCCCGGCCCCCTCAACTCCTGGGCATCCGGGTTCACCTTGTTCCGCTGGACGAACTCCACGATCTGCAGCCACTCGTCGACGGCGTCGGCGGCCACGTCCGCGCCGACCTCGTAGGGCCGGCCCGCGGCGAGCGCCGCGTCGGCGCGGTGGATCGTGATCTCGTGGGTCATGCGACGGGCCCAGAAACCGGTGCCGAGGATCCCGGCCCAGGTCCACACCTTCGTGTCCGGTCCGGCCTCGCGGAGGGCGTCGACGACCATCCGGCCGCTCTCCGCGAGCCAGGCGTCCAGCGCGGCCGGGTCGCCCTGCGCCTTCGGTCCCTCGGCGAGCGGGACCGCGTCGTCCGGGATGTTCTCCTGTGCGCGGGTTCGGACCAGCGCCTCCACCCAGCGCAGGGCGCCGCCCACGTGTCGTACCAGCTCTTCCAGGGTCCAGTCCGGGCAGGTCGGCACGGTGCCGGACAGGTCGGCGCCGGAGATGAGCAGGGATCGCAACTCGTCGATCTGCCGGGCGATTTCGTCACAGTAACGGTGGTGGGCAAGGAGCGTCATGCCCGCACACTAGTGCCCCGGCAGGCAACGTTTGCCCGTTGAGGAGCGGCGTCCGGTGCGTGCTCTCGGTGTGCCGACCGGAAGTCCTCGTACTGGGCGTACTTGGGCTTTCGGGCGGTGCGGCGAGAGTGCGTGCCGGGCGTCGCGACGGGGCGAACGTTGCCTGTTGGGGCACTAGGTGCCGCACGGTCAATCGAGCACCACGATTTCCGTCGTGTCGAACTCCACGGCCACCTCGTCGCCCACCTCCGGAGCCGCGCGCAGGGCGCAGGCCGCCTCCAGGCGGGGGGCGTTGTCGGGCTGGAGGTGGACGGTCACGTGGGTGCCCTTGAAGGTGCGGGCGGTCACCGTGCAGGGCAAGCCCTCGTCGGTGGGGACCAGGCGGACACCGGCGGGCCGGACGAGCAGGGTGTGGGTGCCCCGCGCCGCGCCGTCGGGGACCGGCACCTTGCCCCACGGGGTGACCGCGACCTCGCCGTCCACGCTCGCCTCCACCACGTTCTCGAAGCCGAGGAAACGGGCCACGAAGGCGTCGGCCGGCCGCTGCCACACCTCAAGTGGCGTGCCCCACTGGGCGATTCGGCCGTCCCGCATCACCACGACCCGGTCGGCGAGGGCGAAGGCCTCGCCCTGGTCGTGCGTGACGGCGAGCACGGTGGTGCCCAACCGTCCGAACACCTCCCGCAGTTCGACGACAAGACGCTCCCGCAGCGAGCGGTCGAGCTGGCCGAGCGGCTCGTCCAGCATCAGCAGCCGCGGCCGGGGGGCGAGCGCCCGGGCGAGGGCCACCCGCTGCTGCTCCCCGCCGGAGAGCGCGGCCACGGCCCGCCGCCCGGCACCGGGCAGCCCGACCAGCTCCAGCAACTCCCCCACCCGGGCGTCCCGTTCGCTCTTCCCCGCGCCGTGCATACGCAGTCCGAAGCCGACGTTGCCGGCCACGTCCCGCTGCGGGAACAGCTGGTGGTCCTGGAACATCAGCCCCACCTCGCGCCGATGCACCGGCACCCCAGCCTGGTCCCGCCCGCCCAGCAGCACCCGCCCGGAGTTCAGCGGCTGGAGCCCGGCCACCGCGCGCAGCAGCGTCGACTTGCCGCTGCCGCTGGGTCCGAGCACACACACGATCTCGTGCTCGGCGACCGCCAGGTCGATCGCGTCCAGCGCGGTCCGTCCGCCGAAGCGCACAGTCGCGGCCTGAAGGCTCAGCAGCATCTAGAACTCCCCGCTCCGGTCGGTCCGCAGCCGCTCCAGCACCAGCAGTGCCACCGCGCACACCACCATCAGAATCGTCGACAGGGCCATCGCCTGGCCGTAGTTGAGGTCGCCGGGTCTGCCGATCAGCCGCGCCACGGCGACCGGCAGCGTCGGGTTGTCGGGCCGCGCGATGAACACCGTCGCCCCGAACTCCCCCAGTGACACCGCGAAGGCGAACCCGGCGGCGATCAGCAGCGCCCGCCGTACCAGGGGCAGGTCGACCTCCCGCCACACCCGCCACGGCGAGGCCCCGAGCACGGCCGCCGCCTCCCGCAGCCGCCCGTCCACCGCGCGCATCACGGGCAGCATGGTCCGCACGACGAAGGGCACGCCGACCAGGGCCTGCGCGAGCGGGACCAGGATCCAGGACTGCCTGAGGTCCAGCGGCGGGCGGTCCAGGGCGATCAGGAAGCCGAAGCCGACGGTCACCGCGGAGACCCCGAGCGGCAGCATCAGCAGCGCGTCGAAGCCGCGTACGAGCCGGCCGGCGCCGCGCCGGGTGAGGGCGGCGACGGCGAGCGCTCCGATCACCACGGCGATGGCGGTCGCGGCGGCGGCGTAGCTCAAGGAAGCACCCACGGCGTCGATCGGCGCGACCAGGAAGGTGCCGCCGTCCGCGTTCGTCAGCGCCCGGTAGTAGCCGAAGCCGGGCGCGATGAGCGACCGCTGCACCAGCACGGCGAGCGGCAGCACGAGGAGGACGGCGACGGTGGCGAGGACTGCGGCCAGCAGCGTCCACTGCCCGGCGCCGCGTGGCCGGCGAGCGGTCAGCGAGGCGTCCACCAGCTTCAGCGCGGTCTCCCGGCGCCGTACCGTCCAGGCGTGCACGACCAGGATCGCGCCCACCGCCACGAACTGAATGACCGTCAGGACAGCGGCGGTCGACAGGTCGAAGATCTCGGACGTCTGCCGGTAGATCTCCACCTCGAGGGTGGAGAAGGTGGGGCCGCCGAGGATCTGCACCACGCCGAAGGAGGTGAACGTGAACAGGAAGACCATGAGTGCAGCGGCGGCGACCGCGGGGGCCAGCGCGGGCAGGGTGACCTTGCGCCAGGCGGTCAGCGGCGAGGCACCGAGCATCCGGGCCGCCTCCTCCTGGCGCGGGTCGAGCCCCGCCCACAGGCCGCCCACGGTCCTTACGACGACGGCGTAGTTGAAGAAGACGTGGGCGAGCAGGATCGCCCACACCGTGGTGTCCAGCCGGACGCCCCACAACTCGTCGAGCAGGCCGCCGCGCCCTACCAGCGCGAGGAACGCGGTGCCGACGACGACCGTGGGCAGCACGAACGGCACGGTGACGACGGCCCGCAGGACCTGCCGGCCGGGGAAGTCGAGGCGCGCGAAGACATAGGCGCCGGGCAGGGCGACGAGCAGGGTGAGCGCGGTTGAGGCGAGCGCCTGCCAGGTGGTGAACCACAGGACGTGCCGGATGTCGGACTGTCCGAGCACGTTCGCGATCCGTCCCAACTGCCATGCCCCGTCCGCCTCCAGGCCGCGCCGGACGATCGCGGCCACGGGGTAGGCGAAGAACACCGCGAAGAACGCGACGGGCACGGTCATGAGACCGAGCCGCGCCGCGTTCCCCGTCCGGCGGCCGCGCCCGCGGCCTACCTGAGGACGAGTGAGGTCCACGACTTGACCCACTGGTCACGGTTGGCGGCGATCTTGTCAGGCGCCATGGTCTCGGGGTTCTTGGCCTGGGGACCGTACTCGGCGAACTCCGGGGGCACCTGGGCGCCTTCGCGCACCGGGTAGACGAACATGTTCAGCGGCATGTCGTCCTGGAACTTCTTGGTGATCAGGAAGTCGAGGAGGGCCTTGCCGCCCTCGGTGTTCCTGGCGTTGCTCAGCAGTCCGGCGTACTCGACCTGGCGGAAGCAGGTGCCCTGCGCGACACCGGTCGGCGCGGTCTTCGGCCGCGGGTCGGCGTAGATGACCTCGGCGGGCGGCGAGGAGGCGTAGGAGACGACGAGGGGACGGTCGCCCTTGGCCTTCCTGCCGCCGGCGGAGCCGGAGAACTCCTGGTTGTAGGCCTGCTCCCAGCCGTCGACGACCTTGACGCCGTTGGACTTGAGCTTCTTCCAGTAGTCCTGCCAACCGTTGTCTCCGTACCGGGTGGCGGTGCCGAGCAGGAAGCCGAGGCCGGGCGAGGAGGTGGCGGCGTTCTCGGTGACGAGGAGGTTCTTGTACTCCGGCTTGACCAGGTCGTCGAACGAGGCGGGCGGGGCCAGCTTGTGGTCGGCGAAGTACTTCTTGTCGTAGTTGACGCAGATGTCACCCGTGTCGATGGGCGTGACCCGGTGCTTCGCCTCGTCGACCCGGTACTGCGGCAGGATCAGGTCCGCGCCCTTGGGCTCGTACGGCTGGAACAGCCCGTTGTCCAGGGCGCGGGACAGCAGCGTGTTGTCGACGCCGAAGAAGACGTCGCCCTGCGGGTTGTCCTTGGTGAGGATGGCCTTGTTGACGGCCTGGCCGGCGTCGCCGTCCTCGAGAACCTTGACCTTGTAGCCGGAACTCTTCTCGAAGTCCGCGATGACGCTCTTGGAGGCGGCCCACGAGTTGTGGCTGACCAGGGTCACCGTCCTGGAGCCGGCCGAACTCCTGTCGCCCGGCGACGAACCGCACGCCGACAGCGTGACCAGGCCGAGCCCGACCGCCACGGCGGCGAACGTCTTGGTGTGCACTGGATGTCCTCCTGGGGGTTGGCCAGGAAGAGACGCGGCCCTGCCCGGGATCCGCTAGGGACACCCGGGCAGGGCACAACAGCTTGAGTGATGACCGAACTTCCTACCCAGAATGACCTGGGCGAGGTTCAGAGGGTCTGCGGCCGGTGCCGCACTCTCAGCGCTGTGGCGCTCCCCTGTCGGAATATGAAGATGTGTACGCTCTCAGCCTACCGTCCGGCTACCTTTCGGTGGCAGCCAGCTGACCGCAGGCGCCGTCGATCTCCTGACCCCGGGTGTCCCGGATGGTCACCGGCACACCGTGGGCGGCGATCGCCTCGACGAACGCCTTCTCGTCCTCGGGCCGGGACGCGGTCCACTTGGAGCCGGGGGTCGGGTTCAGCGGGATGAGGTTGACGTGCACCGGCTTGCCCTTGAGCAGCCGGCCGAGCCGGTCGCCGCGCCACGCCTGGTCGTTGATGTCCCGGATGAGCGCGTACTCGATGGACAGCCGGCGCCCGGACTTGGCCGTGTACTCGAATCCGGCGTCGAGCACCTCCCGCACCTTCCACCGGGTGTTGACCGGGACGAGCGTGTCGCGCAGTTCGTCGTCCGGTGCGTGCAGGGAGATGGCGAGCCGGCACTTGAAGCCCTCGTCGGAGAGCCGGTGGATCGCCGGGACCAGGCCCACCGTCGAGACGGTGATCCCGCGCTGGGAGAGGCCGAGCCCGTCCGGCTCGGGGTCGGTCAGGGCGCGGATGGCGCCGACGACGCGGTTGTAGTTGGCGAGCGGCTCGCCCATGCCCATGAAGACGATGTTCGACAGACGCGCGGGACCACCGGGGACCTCCCCGTCCCGCAGGGCGCGCATCCCGTCCACGATCTGGTGCACGATCTCGGCGGTGGACAGGTTCCGGTCGAGCCCGGCCTGTCCCGTGGCGCAGAACGGGCAGTTCATGCCGCAGCCCGCCTGCGAGCTGATGCACATGGTCACCCGGTCCGGGTAGCGCATGAGCACCGACTCCACGAGCGTGCCGTCGAACAGGCGCCACAGCGTCTTGCGAGTGGTCCCCTGGTCGGTCGACAGATGCCGTACGACCGTCATCAACTCGGGGAGCAGCGCCTCCTGGAGCTTGGCGCGGGACCCGGCGGGGATGTCGGTCCACTGCTCCGGGTCGTGCGCGTACCGCGCGAAGTAGTGCTGCGAGAGCTGCTTGGCACGGAAGGGCTTCTCGCCGATCGCGGCGACGGCCTCCTTGCGCTCGGCGGGCGACAGATCGGCAAGGTGCCGCGGCGGCTTCTTGGCACCGCGCGGGGCGACGAAAGTGAGTTCTCCGGGCTTGGGCATGGTGGTACCAGTGTCGCAGATCAAATCCTGTGACCTGGGGCTGCCGGTCGGAGACTCGTCGCTGGTGACCGCCATCCGTCGTCGCTGGTCCCCTCGGCCGGCCCACCGACGGCCCAGGAATGGAGCGCTGCCGGAGCGCGCCTGCGGCAGGCCCCGGCCGTCGACCGCCGGCGCGGGGTGCCTTTCCCGTGCGTCACATGCGAGTGGTGTGCTGGTCCAGGATGGCCCGAAGCCGGTCGAGGTCCCCGGCCTCATGCACGCCCCGCTTGGGCAGGACACCGAGCCACATGATGTTGGGGTCCCGGCTGAGCAGGACGAAGTGGCCGGCCGTCTCCCGGTAGCCCTGGAAGACGGACCACTTCTGGACCAACGTGCTGTGGTCGCTGCGGCAGGCGATCCCGGCGGCAGACACGGTGGCGCGGTACTCGCCCTGCCATCCGATGAGCCGCTGCACGTGAGCGGCCTGCAGCCGTGGGTACCCCCAGACCACCAGGACAACGAACAGGAACAGAACGGTCGAGACCACGTCGATGCTCCCGCGGCCCACGGCGGAGACCAGCCAGTGCCCCACCCACAGTGCGAGGAACACGCGCCGCAGCAGTAGCCCCGTCCGCTTGATCCGCTCGCGGACCCGCAGGCCGACCAGCGCGTCGGCGGACTGGGGCCGGTACACCAGCTGGACCGCGGTCTGTTCGTCCACGACATCGGGGGCGTTGTTGGTGCCTTCGGCTCCGCGGCCCTCGGCCATGATCCCTCCCCAGTAGTACGAAGACCAGCGGGATCCTACCGAACCTCAGTGCTGGAGCGGACGGCCGCCGTGGTGGGGCAGGTGGCGGTCGAGGACGCCGCGCAGCCGGCTGATGAGCAGCGCACAGGGCCCCGAGCGGTCGGACTTCGCACATTGAGTGCCGTAGGGGCCCGACCTGTCTCTCCCCGGGGAAGGGTCAGCCGACGATCCAGCTTCACCCGCCGCTCTTCCCGGCTCCCCGCGCATGCCACTACGGACCCGCGGTCGCCAACGGCGCCCCCGCCGTCCCGGTGCCGGCCGATCGATCGGACTGCTTGCGGTCCAGGAGGCCGGGAGCGACGGCGAGCGAAGCGAGCCCTTGATCGCGGAAGCCGCGGAGGACGGCAAGCACGACTCCGCTCCTGAGCACGGCACCATGCTCTGAGGCACGTCCACGCCTCGGTCCTGCTCGACGCGTGAGCGAGCATCAAGGCCGTGAGCGAGTACCCGCGGCACTCGGACCCGGGGTCGACGCTGCGGGTTGTACGCACACCTGATGCAGTCGAGCCAGGAGCCGACGAGGAAGGCCGTAAATCGGGTGCTTCCGCCCGCACCGCGCGAGCTGACGGTCCGGAGACGGCCCAGTGACCCACACCAGGCTCCCTATCCGCGCCGAACGCGCTGGTAGGGGCCTTGTTGCTGCCCGATCACCGCCAGTTCTCGGAGCTTGGGCCGGTGGCCGGTGTCGCGGCTCCACTCCGGTGGCCCGGTCGGCTGTGGACAGCAGGACGGTCGGGGCGGCGGAGCACGCGGTCCTCGTGCTGGACGGCATCGAGCCCTCACCCGTCGAGGTGGGGGCTCGATGACCGCGGGCTCAGGCGGAGCCGACGAAGAGGACCATCAGGAGCCAGACCACGGGCGCGGTGGGCAGCAGGGAGTCGAGGCGGTCCATGATGCCCCCGTGGCCGGGGAGCAGCGTGCCCATGTCCTTGATGCCCAGGTCCCGCTTGATCATGGACTCGCCGAGGTCGCCGAGGGTGGCGGTGGCGGCGACCGCGAGGCCGAGCAGCAGACCCTGCCACCAGGCACCGTCGTCGATCAGGAACTGCATGCACAGCGCGCCGGCCACCATCGCGAAGGCGACCGCGCCGAACAGGCCCTCGCGGGTCTTGCCCGGGCTGATGCGCGGGGCGAGCTTGTGCCGGCCGAAGCGCCAGCCGACGGCGTACGCGCCCGTGTCGCTGACCACCGTGAGCAGGAGGAAGGTCAGCACGCGGCGGGGGCCGTCGTCCGCCGTCAGCATCATCGCGACGAACGTGGCCAGGAACGGCACGTAGAACGCCGCGAAGACGCCGGCCGTGACGTCCTTGAGGTAGCCCTCCGGTGGTTCCGTCATGCGCCAGACCAGGATCGCGAGCGTGGTCAGCGCCATCGCCACCCAGGCGCCCTCGGCACCCCGTACGTACCCGGCGACCACCATGGCCGCTCCGCCCACCGCCAGCGGTACGAGCGGCGCCTTGATGCCCTTGCGCTCCTCGAGCCGCTTGGTGAGCTCCCACAGGCCGACCACGACCGCGATCGCGATGACGCCCACGAACACGGCCTTGACGACGAACAGCGACACGACGATCACCGCGCCGAGCCCGAGGCCGACGCCTATGGCGGCGCCCAGGTCGCGGCCCGCGCTCTTCTTCTGCGGCGCGGGCGCCGGCTGCGGGGCGTCGGGCATGGGCTCCGGATTCTGCGACGCCGTCCCGTAGAAGGACGGTGTCTGCGGCGTGTCATGGGGCCACGGCTGCGGCGCGTGGTGCGGCGGCCGCGGCGTGTCGTCGCGGAACGAGGCGCCGCCCGGCTGGGCGGCACCCCGGTCGTCATCCTGGTTTCCGCCGTGAGCGGGCACGTCGGGCACGACGGGCATGGGGCGGGTCCGCTGGGCGTCATGCGCATCGTACGCGGGACCTGCCGGAGCGGCCCCCGGGACGAGTCCCTGATGGGCGGGTGACCCGTCCGCGGGCTCCCGGTACCCGGCTTGCCGCGGCGCTCCCCAGGAAGTGTCGTTCATCAGACTTCGAGCAGCTCCGCTTCCTTGTGCTTCAGCAGCTCGTCCACCTGCGCCACGTACTTCGCGGTGGTGTCGTCGAGCTCCTTCTCCGCACGACGGCCCTCGTCCTCGCCGACCTCGCCGTCCTTGATGAGCTTGTCGATGGCGTCCTTGGCCTTGCGGCGCACGGAGCGGATGGACACCTTGGCGTCCTCGCCCTTGCCCTTGGCGACCTTGATGTACTCGCGGCGGCGCTCCTCGGTGAGCTCGGGGAACACCACGCGGATGATGTTGCCGTCGTTGCTCGGGTTGACGCCCAGGTCGGAGTCGCGGATCGCCTGCTCGATGTTGCGCAGCGCGGTCTTGTCGAACGGGGTCACGACGGCCATGCGCGGCTCCGGCACGGAGAACGAAGCCAGCTGGTTGATCGGCGTCGGCGCGCCGTAGTAATCGGCCACGATCTTGTTGAACATCGCCGGGTGCGCACGGCCGGTGCGGATCGCGGCGAAGTCCTCCTTGGCGACCACGACGGCCTTCTCCATCTTCTCCTCGGCCTCGAGGAGGGTCTCTTCGATCACCACTTGCTCCTGCGTGTCTTGAGTAGGCCCGGCTGCGGTTTCCCTGTCGGGACCGGCGGCCGGCTTCGTCGCGTCTTCTTCCTGCACGGTTCCCGACCGGCAGGACATTGTCCATCCCCCGGCCAGGGTCCGTCCCGTCCGTCGCCCGGACAGGTCTCTTTCCGGCGACCCGCGGTGCGGGGTCCGCCGGTCAGTCCCGGCTGCCTTGGTCACCCACAAGCGTGCCGATCTTCTCACCCTTGACGGCGCGGGCGATATTGCCCTCCTTCAGGAGCTCGAAGACGACGATCGGGAGCTTGTTGTCCCGGCACAGCGTGATCGCCGTCGCGTCGGCGACCTTCAGGTCCCGCGTGATGACCTCGCCGTAGCCGAGGGAGTCGAACTTCACGGCGTCCGGGTTGGCCTTCGGGTCGGCGTCGTAAACCCCGTCCACGCCGTTCTTACCCATGAGCAGCGCCTCGGCGTCGATCTCCAGGGCGCGCTGGGCGGCGGTGGTGTCGGTGGAGAAGTACGGCATGCCCATACCGGCGCCGAAGATGACCACGCGGCCCTTCTCCAGGTGGCGCACGGCGCGCAGCGGGATGTACGGCTCGGCGACCTGACCCATGGTGATGGCGGTCTGGACCCGGCTGTCGATGCCTTCCTTCTCCAGGAAGTCCTGCAGGGCGAGGCAGTTCATCACGGTGCCGAGCATGCCCATGTAGTCCGAGCGGGCTCGGTCCATGCCGCGCTGCTGGAGTTCGGCACCGCGGAAGAAGTTGCCGCCGCCGATCACGACCGCGATCTGCGCGCCGTCGCGTACGACGGCCGCGATCTCACGGGCGATGGCGTGCACCACGTCCGGGTCGACGCCCAGGCCCCCGCCGCCGGAGAAGGCCTCTCCGGACAGCTTCAGCAGAAACCGGCCGGGTACTTTGCCGTCGTCGCTCTTCTGGGCCTTGGTGGTCATGAGATCCCGCCTTTGTTATACGTGGTGCACATGCGAAGAAGGCCATTGCCGGTGGGGCGTGTTTCGCATCCCATGCAGCGGCAATGGCCTCCTCGTCAGATCTGCTGCCGTCCGTCGCTCACGTGTGCGTGGGCGCACACGCGAGCGACGTGGACGACTGCTGTCGACCCTATCGGGGTCGGGGGTCCGTCGCGGTACGGACCTGGACTCAGATGCCGACCTTGATGCGCGTGAAGCGCTTCAGGGTGACACCGGCCTCGTCCAGAACCTTCTGGACCGACTTCTTGTTGTCCAGGGCGTAGGGCTGGCCGAGCAGCGTCGCGTCCTTGAAGAAGCCGTTCAGACGGCCCTCGACGATCTTGGCGATCGCAGCCTCGGGCTTGCCCTCGGCACGCGTGGTCTCCTCGGCGATACGGCGCTCGGACTCGACGACGTCGGCCGGCACGTCCTCCTTGGAGAGGTACTTCGGCGCGAACGCGGCGATGTGCTGGGCAACGCCCTTGGCGACCTCGGCGTTCGGCTTGTCGAGCTCGACGAGGACACCGATCTGCGGGGGCAGGTCGGGCATCGTGCGGTGCATGTACGCGGTCACGAAGCCGTCGGAGAACTGCGCGAAGCGGTCCAGGACGATCTTCTCGCCGAGGTTGGCGTTGGCCTCGTCCACGAACGCCTGGACCGTCTTGCCGGCCTCGATCTCCGAGGCGAGCAGGGCCTCGAGGTCGGCCGGGGAGGTCTTGGCGACGTGCTCGGCGATCGCGCGGGCGGCGGCCTGGAACTTCTCGCCCTTGGCGACGAAGTCCGTCTCACACTTCAGCTCGACGAGGACACCGGAGGAGTTGTCGTCGGCGATGATCGAGACCACGGCGCCGTTCTCGGCGGAGCGGCCCTCGCGCTTGGCGACGCCCTTCTGGCCCCTGATGCGCAGCGCCTCGACGGCCTTCTCGACGTTGCCCTCGGCCTCGTCCAGCGCCTTCTTGCAGTCCATCATGCCGGCGCCGGTGAGCTCGCGGAGCTTCTTGACGTCGGCGGCGGTGTAGTTCGCCATGAGTCTGTGAATCTTTCTCGAAGTCTGGAGGATCGAAGATCTGCACGGTCTGCGATCTACATGTAGATGCAGATCCCCGACTCGGTGCTGACCTACGGGTGAACGGCGGGAGCGGACTTCATGTCGCCGCTCCCGCCGTCAACACTGGCGCTGACGGGTCAGGCCTGCTCGCCCTCGGCGGCCGGCGCCTCGGCGGCGGGAGCCTCCGCGGCCGGGACCTCCACGGCCGGGGCCTCCTCGGCCTTCTTCTCGCCCTCGAGCAGGTCGCGCTCCCACTCGGCGAGCGGCTCGCCCGCGGCCTTCTCACCCTTGCCCTCGGCGGCGACGCCGGAGCGGGCGATGAGGCCCTCGGCGACCGCGTCGGCGATCACACGGGTGAGCAGGGTGACGGAGCGGATCGCGTCGTCGTTGCCCGGGATCTTGTAGTCGACCTCGTCGGGGTCGCAGTTGGTGTCGAGGATGGCGACGACCGGGATGTTGAGCTTGCGGGCCTCGCCGACCGCGATGTGCTCCTTCTTGGTGTCCACGATCCAGACGGCGCTGGGCACCTTCTGCATCTCGCGGATACCGCCGAGGGTCTTCTCCAGCTTGGCCTTCTCGCGGGAGAGGACCAGGAGCTCCTTCTTGGTCAGGCCGGAGGACGCGACGTCCTCGAAGTCGATCTGCTCGAGCTCCTTCAGGCGCTGCAGACGCTTGTAGACGGTCGAGAAGTTGGTGAGCATGCCGCCCAGCCAGCGCTGGTTGACGTAGGGCATGCCGACGCGGGTGGCCTGCTCGGCGATGGCCTCCTGCGCCTGCTTCTTCGTACCGACGAACATGACCGTGCCGCCGTGGGCGACGGTCTCCTTGACGAACTCGTAGGCGCGGTCGATGTACGACAGCGACTGGAGCAGGTCGATGATGTAGATGCCGTTGCGCTCGGTGAAGATGAAGCGCTTCATCTTCGGGTTCCAACGGCGGGTCTGGTGACCGAAGTGGACGCCGCTCTCCAGCAGCTCCCGCATCGTGACGACGGCCATGGCCGTACTCTCCTTGAGTTTCTCGGTTGTGCCGCGGATGCCGGACGGCTTCCGCGCCTGACGCCCGCGGTGCGCCGTGCCACGAGGGACCGAGGGGCGCTGACACCGGCCGTCGCCGGTCCGGGTGTCGGGGCGTGCGAAGTCGACCCGGTGACCCGGGTCGCCATCAGAAGTGTACGGGACCCGCGGGGCGCCGGGTGACGCCGCTGTCCACAACCGGTGAGTTGTCCACAGGTTCCGGCCGCCGTCGGCGGTGGTGCGGGACGGTGGGCGCATGGTTCGGATGCGTGCGATGCGATGGACGGCCGCCGGCGCCCGGCGGGGGCTGCTGCCCGGGTGGAAGGCGGCGCTGGTGGCCTCTTTGGCGCTGGTGGCGTTGGTGGCCTCGGCAGCGCTGGTGGGCTCGGCGGAGTGGACGGCCTGGGCGGACGGCGGGCCCGCCGTGCCGACCGGTCCTGGCCCCGGTCCTGGCCCCGATCCCGGCCCCGGAGGAGATCCGCCGGTACCGGCTGTGGGCCGGGTGTGGCCGGTGGGGGTGCGCCCCGGGGTGCTGCGCGGCTGGGATCCTCCGGCGACGGTCTACGGACCCGGGCACCGGGGCGTGGACCTGGGCGCGTCGCCGGGCGCTCCGGTTCGGGCGGTGGCGGCGGGGCGGGTGTTCTTCGCGGGCACGGTGGCCGGCAGAGGCGTGGTGTCGGTCGAGCTGACGGGCACCGGTGAGCCACCGCTGCGGACGACATACGAGCCGGTGAGGGCGTCGGTGAAGCAGGGCGACGAGGTGGCGGCGGGTGCGATCGTCGGCACCGTGGAGGCGACGGGCCGGCACTGCGAGGGCCCGTGCGTCCACTGGGGCCTGCTGCGCGGCAGGACCTACCTGAACCCGCTCCTCCTGCTCCCGCCGTGGCTCCTGAACGGACCGACGAGACTGCTGCCGGTGCTGGGGGTGCCGCTGCCCTAGTCGCGGGCGGGCGTGCCTCCTGGCCCTGGCCGCGGGCGGGCGGCCGGGACGGAACAGGCCGGACCGGGTGCGCGCAGGAGGCACGCCGCCGGCGTCAGCCGCAGACGCCGCGCAGCGCCATCCCCACCGCGGCCTCGGCGATGGCCGCCGGATCCTCCGCGGCGCCCAGCTCGATCCGCCGCACCGCCGCGTCCACCACGCCCTGAAGCAGCATCGCCGCCAACCGCGGCTGCTCGTGCCCCAGCTCTCCCAGCGCCTCCACGATCATGGCGACGAGCCCGCCGTGGGCGGCCCGGATCTTCTCCCGGGCACCTGCGTCCAGCTCACTCGCCGAGATCGCCACGACGGCCCGGTGGCGCCGGTCCCCGACCAGCTCCAGCTGCTTGCGCACATACGCCTCGACCTTGGCCGCGGGCCCGTCGGCGCAGGCCATCGCGGCCGCGACCTCTGCGGCCCACACCGGGAAGTCGACCTCGCACAGCTCCTCGACCACGGCCGCCCGTGACCGGAAATACTCGTACACCGACGACCGCGCGAGCCCCGTCCGCTCGGCCAGGGCCGGGAAGGTCAGCGCCTCCGTCCCGCCCTCGGACAGCAGGGTCCGCGCCGCGTCCAGCAGGGCGGCTCGCTGCATCGACCGGTGCTCGGCCACGGAGGCCGCTCGAATCCTTGGCACGTCAACCACTTTACGGACGTCCCACCCGCACCGGGAGGGACTCCGCCCGCGTCAGCGCCCGAAGCTCGCCAGCTTCGCGCGCAGCTGGAGCACCGATTTGGTGTGGATCTGGCTGACTCGGCTCTCGGTCACACCAAGCACATTGCCGATCTCGGCGAGCGTGAGGCCTTCGTAGTAGTAGAGCATCACGACGGTTTTCTCCCGCTCGGGCAGCGTGTTGATCGCCCGGGCCAGGAACGTGCGCAGTTCCCGGTCCTCGGCCACCTCCACCGGGTTGTCGGCGGCGGTGTCCTCCAGCGTGTCCATCAGGCTCAGCCGGTCCCCGCCCTCGCCGCCGACGTGCAGCAACTCCTCCAGCGCCACCACGTTGGCCAGCGACAACTGGCTGAAAACGGCGTGCAGTTCGTCGACCGTGATGCCCATCTCGACAGCCACCTCGGCCTCCGTCGGCGTGCGCCGCAGCCGGGCCTCCAGGGTCGCGTACGCCCGCTCCACGTTCCGCGCCTTCTGCCGCACCGAGCGGGGGATCCAGTCCAGCGCCCGCAGCTCGTCGATCATCGCGCCCCGGATCCGCGTGATCGCGTAGGTCTCGAACTTGATCTCCCGCTCGATGTCGAACTTCTCGATCGCGTCGATGAGCCCGAAGACCCCGGAGGAGACGAAATCGGCCTGCTCCACGTTGGGCGGCAGACCGACGCTCACCCGCCCCGCCACGTACTTCACCAGCGGCGAGTAGTGCAGGATCAGCTGCTCCCGCAGCCGGTCGTCCCCCGTCGCCTTGTACGACCGCCACAGCTCCTCGAGCGTCGAAGGAGCGGGCGGCCGCACGCTGCCACCGTCACGGGCGGCTGGGGGAAGCGCCGCCCGGTCGGGCCCGGAGGTGTGCTGGGACATTCGTCGCCTTGTGTCGTTCTGTCGTGGAATGCGGGCGTCTGGGTGAGCTGTCGGTCTGGGTCGCTTCTGTGAGGTCGGAACCACGTGAGCGTAGCGTGACTGGAGTGTCGCGGTGCGCGAACGGCGGGGCACGGAGCGTGCGCAGATTCGTTCCGCGATGGGCCCGCCGGGTCACGCGCGTCACCCTCGGTGACCGCCACAGCGCCCAACTGCGGGAATCCCCACCGGCGTCGGGCCTCCCCCGGACGGCCGAACACGCTCGGTCAGCACCGCTCGCGGCCCTCCCGGGCCGAGATCAGCGCCTGGCGTGTCAACTTCCATCCCTCGCCATGTCGTTCGACGTAACCCAGTGATCGGAGTTCGTACAGCTTCGCGATCGCGTCGTCCGCGGTCGTCTGGGCGCCGCGGGCGATCTCGTGCGGCGTCGCCCCGCCGCGCGCCGGCAGCGCGGCCAGAACCTGCCGGGCGTCCGGTTCCAGCAGGTCGCGCGGGAGTACGGGACCGCGCCGGTCCGGGGCGAGTTCACCCATGTCACCGACCAGTTCGACGACTTCCGCGGCGTCGGAGACCAGCACCGACCCGCCGCGCAGAAGTTCGTGGACACCGGCGGAGAGCGCGCTGGTGGCCGGGCCGGGCACCCCCATGGTGTGCCGTCCGAGCCGCTGCGCCGCCCGCGCGGTGATCAGGGAACCGCTGCGGTGGGCGGCCTCGACCACCACGGTGCCCCGGGTGAGCGCCGCGATCACTCTGTTGCGGACGATGAACCGGCTGGGCGTCGGGTGGGCACCGGGCGGCAATTCGCCGACCACCAGACCCTGCTGCGCGATCCTGGTGATCAACTCGGTGTGCCCGCGCGGATAGGGCCGGTCGACGCCGCAGGCCAGGACGGCGACGGTGGCGCCGCCCGCGGAGAGCGCGCCCCGGTGTGCGGCGCCGTCGACTCCGTAGGCGCCGCCGGAGACCACGACCCAGCCGCGCTCGGCGAGGCCGGCGGCGAGGGCCGCGGCCATGTGGGCGCCGTACTGGGTGCAGGCGCGGGCGCCGACGACCGCGACCGAGCGCAGCGCCCATATCCGCAGGCTGGGCCGACCGCGCACCCACAGTCCGGTGGGCCGCGCGTCGCCGAGGTCGTCGAGCTGGGCGGGCCACTCGGTGTCCCCGGGCCGTACGAACCGCACTCCGGCCTCCCGTGCCGCGGCGAGGTCCCGTTCGGGCTCGGCCCGTGCCGCCTGGGCACACAGCCCAGCCCACCGCTTGTCCGACACCCCGGCGAGCCGCGGGGCGCCGTCCCGCAGCCGCCGGGCCACCTCCACCGCCCCGAACTCCCGCAGCCACCGCCCGCCGGCCTCGTCCCCGGGCTCGAGCACCCGGCTGAGGAAGACCCGGGCGAGCAGTTCGCGGTCGGAGGCTTGGGTGGTGTTCACGCCGGCGCCCCGATGGCCATGGGCACGCCCCGGGGTACTCCGGTGCGCAGTTGCAGCGCCAGGGCGACGTCCGACGCGTCGGGCCGGTCGTGACCTGCGAGGTCCGCGACCGTCCAGGCGACCCGCAGGACACGGTCGAGCCCGCGCGCGGTGAGGACGCCCCGCTCCAGGCCGCGCTCGGCCTCGTCCATCGCGCCGGCCGCCGCGAGCCAGCGGCTGCGCAGCTCGCGGCCGGGCACCTCGCTGTTGGTCCGCCACGGTGTGCCCGCGAGCCGGGCCGCCGCGCGTTCCCTGGCGGCCCGCACCCGGTCGGCCACCGTCACCGTGGCCTCGCCCCGGGCGTCGCTCCGGGTGAGCTCGGAGCGGGTGACCGGGTCGACCTCGACCCGCAGGTCGACCCGGTCGAGCAGCGGTCCGGACAGCCTGGCCTGGTAGCGGCGGACCGCCGAGGGCGGGCAGTCGCACAGAGTGTCCCGCAGCGAGAACCGGCCGCAGGGGCACGGGTTGGCCGCGAGCACCATCAGGAACTTCGCCGGGAACCGCACCACCCCGGCGCTGCGGGCGATCACCACATGGCCCGCCTCCAGCGGCTGGCGCAGGGCGTCGAGCGCGTGGCTGCTGAACTCCGGGGTCTCGTCCAGGAAGAGCACGCCCCGGTGGGCGAGCGACACGGCCCCCGGCCTGGCGACGCCCGGGCCGCCGCCGACGAGGGCCTGCATGGTGGCCGAGTGGTGCGGGGCGCAGTAGGGGGCGAGGTCGATCAGAGGTCTGCCCGGCGGCAGGAGTCCGGCCACCGAGTGGATCGCGGTGACCTCCAGGGAATCCTCCCGGGCGAGGCGGGGCAGGACTGCGGGCAGCCGCTCGGCGAGCATGGTCTTGCCCGCGCCCGGCGGCCCTTCGAGGAACAGGTGGTGGGCCCCGGCCGCGGCGACCTCCACCGCCGTACGGGCCGAGACCTGGCCGACGACGTCGGCGAGGTCGTGTCCCTGGTCCTGATGGGCGGCGCCCACGCTGTTCATTCCGGCGGCCGCGCCCGTGCCGGGCAGACGCAGGCCGGCCAGCAGCGGGTCCGGTCGTCCCTGCTCGCCCGGGTCCTCCTCGGGCACCGGCTCGTCGGTCAGCACCGCGATCAGCTGCCGCAGGCTGCGCACGCCGAGGACGGAGACGCCGGGCACCAGTGAGGCCTCGGCGGCGGCGCACTCGGGCACGACCACCTGTTCGTACCCGGCGTCGGCGGCGGCCAGGACCGCCGGCAGGATGCCCCTGACCGGACGCACCCGCCCGTCCAGGCCGAGTTCCCCGATCATCACGATGTCGGCGAGCACCCTGGGGTCGATCCGTTCCGCGGCGCCGAGCACCGCGCAGGCCACGGCCAGATCGAAGCCGCTGCCGGCCTTGGGCACCGAAGCCGGGCTGAGCCCGACCGTGAGCTTCTTCTGCGGCCATTCGCCACCGGAGTTGACCACCGCGGCCCGCACCCGGTCCCGGCTTTCGGTCAGACTCTTGTCCGGCAGGCCCACCAGGGTGAAGGCGGCGACGCCCGGTTCGAGGTCGGCCTGGACCTCGACGACCACGCCCTCGACACCCACGAGGGTCACGGAGCACGTACGCGCGAAGCCCATCAGGCGGCCCCCCGCACGTGCTCGACCACGGGGGCGCCGCGCCGGGGCAGCAGGACGCCGACCAGGTCGATGCGGACGCCTCCGGGCGGCGCCCCTCCGTGGGACTGGATCCAGCGTTCCGCGAGGCCGCGCAGCCGCTCGGCCTTCTCCGGTGTGACCGCGGCCATCGGATGTTCGAAGATTCCCTCCCGGCGGGTCTTCACCTCGCAGACGACCAGGACGTCGCCGTCCCGGGCCACGATGTCGATCTCGCCGGTCCTGCCGCAGCGCCAGTTGCGCTCCAGGACCGTCATGCCGGTCTGGGCCAGTCGCCGGACCGCCAGGCCCTCTCCGTACCTGCCGAGCGCGCTTCGTGCGTTCATGTCGGCACCACCTCCGGCGCCCACGGTCACGCATCCGGCCCCACGGAGTGGATCTTGGTGGGTTACTCACCGGTTGTGGACAACGCTGTCACTCACGCGAGTGATATAGAGCGAGGACCGATGACGCCCCTCACCCGCTCGGCAGTTCCAGATCGCTCTTGTTCAGCTCCTCGATGTTCACGTCCTTGAATGTGAGGACGCGTACCTGCTTCACGAACCGGGCCGGCCGGTACATGTCCCACACCCAGGCGTCAGCCATCGACACCTCGAAGAACACCTCACCCTGTACCGAGTGGACCTGCATCTCGTAGTCATTGGTGAGGTAGAAGCGCCGCTCGGTCTCGATCACGTATTTGAACAGACCGACGACATCGCGGTACTCCCGGTAGAGCTTGAGCTCCATCTCGGTCTCGTACTTCTCGAGGTCCTCGGCGCTCATGGCATGTTCCCCTTCAGCCGTGCGATCCCACCATTGTGCGCCAGTTCCATGAGGCCCTAGACGATTTCGGTGTCGAGGGTCACGGGCCCGGCCGGGGGACCTTCGTCGAGCAGTGTGCGCAGCAGCTCGGCGAGTCTGGTCGGATACACCGTCTCATGTGCCCGGATCAGTTCCTGACACGTCCACCAGCGCGCTCCGGCGACGCTGCGCCGCTCCAGCTCGGTCAGGGCCGTGGCCTCGATCGCGGTCCGGTCCGTACGGGCCAGGTAGTACCACTCGTCCTGGTTCCAGCGTCGGCCCGCGAACGGGAACGAGCACGTGCGGCGCCACAGCACCGGGCCGAGTTCGACCTCGGTGATGCCGGTCTCCTCGGCGAGTTCCCGCAGGGCGGCCTCCTCGCGCGTCTCGGCGCCCTCCAGGCCGCCGCCCGGGGTGAACCACCAGTCGTCCGCCGGGTCGTCCGGCTCGTGGCCGTGCAGCAGGAGAATGCGGTCCTCGGGGTCGAGCAGGACCACCCGGGCGACCTTGCGCAGTCCGCCGCGGTGGCCGTCCGTGCCCTCGGCGTCCTCAGCGAGCACCGGCCGGCTCCGTCCGGGTGCGGGCGCGGGTGCCGCCCAGCCGTTTCGCGATCGGGCCGTAGGCGCCCCCGGCGAGGACCAGGACGGCACCCGCCACGATCATCGTGGTGATCGTGCGCAGCGGTCCCGGCCGGGAGAGGGCGCCGAGCGCCTCGAAACCGGTGGGACGCTCCAGCAGGCCCTTCATGGGCCAGACCACGGCGTCGACCCTGGCGTCCACGGCGTCGCGCGAGACGGTGCCCGCGTCCGCGTCCGTGAGGTGGGCGGTGGAGTCCAGGGAGCCCTGGCGCTCGTCGCCGAGCAGGAACAGTCGGCCCTGGGGCACCTTCACGGTCGGGAAGCCGCCGGCCTCGGCGACGGCGCCCTTCAGATACGGCTCGTCGACCTGCTTGCCGTTGACGGTCAGCTTGCCCTGCTCGCAGCAGGAGACGGTGTCGCCACCGACGGCGACCACGCGTTTGATCACGGCTGAGTTCTGCACCCAGTTCTTGTCGCGGAAGACGACCACGTCACCGCGGCGCACCTGACCGCCGTCGACCCGCTGGGCCAGCACCCGGTCGCCCGTGCCGATCGTCGGCGCCATCGAACTGGTGGGCACGGTGTACGGGCGGTAGATCACCGCCGCCCACGCGAACCCCGCGAGGAACAGCGCCAGCCCCACGGCCACGGCGAGCCCGGACAGCCGCTGCCCGGCCTTGCCGCCCACCGGATCCCTGCCTGTGCCGCCGCTGCGCGGGGCCGTACGCGTCGTGCTCTCGCCACCCATGGACCTGCACCCTACCGGCCGGTACCCGAACGGGGCAGCCCCTCCTTCCGGGTCACCGCCGCACGCTCCACGAGGGCTCAGCGGCTTCCCGTGGTCGTCGTCGGGGTGCCCGTAGCGGCCGCGGCCTTCGCGGCCCGCCTGCGCCGCCACACCGCCACCGGCACGACCGCGGTCAGGGCCACGCCCTCGGGGGCCACCGTCAGGGCGCCCGCCGCCGAGATCGGCTGGTTGATGCCCTGCTGGTCGAAGGTCTCCGGAACGGGCAGCGTGCCCCAGCGGTTGATCGGCCAGGCCTTGACGATGGCACGGCCGACGACGTCCTTGACCGGGACCATGCCGTGGTTCTTGTCGCTCTGGTTGTAGCGCGAGTCCCGGGAGTTCTGCCGGTGGTCGCCCATGACCCAGATGTAGCCCTCGGGCACGTGCACCGTGAACTGGCCGCCCTGGTCGTCGACGCTGCACGGCGTGTTGCCCGGGTAGACGTACGGCTCGTCCAGCGGCTGGCCGTTGACCAGCAGGGGGCCGGTGTTCTTGCACTCGACCGTGTCGCCGCCGACGCCGATGACGCGCTTGATGAGGTCCTTCTCCTCCGCGGACGGCATCAGGCCGATCCAGCTGAGCACCGTCTGCAGCGCGTTGGGTCTGGCCGCAGGCTCGCCCGCCAGCCAGTCGTCCGGATCGTGGAAGACGACGACCTCGCCGCGCTCGGGCTCGGAGCCGAACCACGGGGTCAGCTTGTCGACCAGCACACGGTCGCCCCGCTGAAGGGTGTTCTGCATCGAGTCCGAGGGAATCGAGAACGCCTGTACGAGAAAGGTCTTGATCAGCAGCGCCAGCACCAGCGCGATACCGATCAGGATGGGCAGTTCCTTCCAGAAGGAGCGGGGCTTCCCCGCCTCGGAGGAGCTGCCTCCGCTCCCCTGGTCACCGCTGTGGTTGTGCTCCGTCACCGTGCTGTCCTCGGCTGCTTCGCTCTCACTCCCGGAGGCCACGGCGCTGCGCGCAGCGGGGCCCACCGCTCCCTCGGGGCGTCCGCGGTGCTCCTCGCCGCCGTGTCCGGACCGTGCGCCAACCGCCACATCCCCCACGCCAACTCCTCACTCCGTGCCGCCGCCTGCCCCGTATGCGGCGCAGGCCCACCACTCCCATAACGAGCGGGAGTTCCGCAGGGCTCGGGAGTCGAACCGATCCGTTCGGATCGTCTGGGGCAACCCTATGCGACAGCCGGGGAGCCGCGGTCGACCCAGCGGCCGCGTCGGGCACCGAAGAGAAGGTTTTCGGCTCCTTCAGCACGGTCCAGTGGCCGACGGGCCAGCCGATGACCATGGCCCGCCCCACCACGGAACTCTCCGAGACGGTGCCGCCGTACGGGGTGTGCCGGTGGGCACGCGAGTCGGCGGAGTTGGCCCGGTGGTCGCCCATCACCCACAGCCGGCCCTGGGGGACGGTGATGGCGAACTGGGTGTTGGAGGGGGCGTTGTCCGGATGGAGGTAGGCCGCCTCGTCCAGGGGAACGCCGTTGACGGTCACCCTGCCCTGGGTGTCGCAGCACTTGACGTGGTCCCCGCCGACGCCGACGACCCGCTTGATGAGGTCCTTCTCGTCGTCGGAGGGAAGCAGGCCGATGAAGGTGAGGCCCTGCTTGACCTGCTTGACGCCGATGGGGTCGTCCTTGTGGGCGGTCTGCTCACCGGCCAGCCAGCCGCCCGGGTCGTGGAAGACGACGACGTCCCCGCGCTGCGGCTTGGCGCCGAACCACGGGGTGAACTTGTCGACCAGGACCCGGTCGCCGATCTGGATCGTCTGCTCCATGGAGCCCGACGGGATCACGAAGGCCTGCACGAGGAAGGTCTTCAGCACCAGGGCTATGAGCACGGCCACGCCGACGAGGAGCGGTATCTCCCGGACCGCGGAGCGCCTGCGCCGCCGCTTGACCTTGCGTTGCAGCTTGCGCCGCTCCGCGCGGGTGCGGCCACCGGCCGGACCCGCGGTGCGCCGGGCCCCGGTGGGCAGAAGGTTGTCCGCGGCGTTGGCGGGGACGCCGCGCGGTCTGCCGCGGCTACCCATGGGTGCCGCCCGCATGTCCGGCGGCGGGCACGCGTGCGTAGGCGTCCGGGCGGTGCAGATGGGTCCGGTGGCCGAAGGGCCAGACGATCCAGTCGGCCCGGCCGATCACGTCGCCGACCGGGATCATGCCGCCACCCGGCGAGCCCAGATGGTCGCGGGAGTCACTGGAGTCCCCGCGGTGGTCACCGAGGACGAACAGGGTGCCCTCGGGCACAACGACGTCGAAGGGCGCGGCGGACGGGCTGTCACCGGGGTGGAGGAACGTCGACTCGTCGACCGACCGGCCGTTCACCTGGATCCTGCCCTCCTTGTCACAGCAGACCACATGGTCTCCGCCTACACCCACAACGCGTTTGATGTAGTCGCCGTGCCCGAAGTACCCGGTGCCGTCGAACACGACGACATCGCCGCGCCGCGGCACGGCTCCGAAGCGGTACGCCAACTTGTTTACGGCAACGCGGTCCCCGATCCTCAATCCCGGCTCCATGGATCCGCTCGGAATCTCGAACGGCTGCACCACGAACGTGTTGAGGAGCAGCAGGAGGACCAGGCCGCCCATCGCGGTCAGGGTGATCCTCCCGCCGGGAAGCCACTCGGTGATCCGCGACATCAACGCGAAACGCGACCGTTCCTCCGGCCCCGGCGTTCCCGGGGTCTTTCCGGGTTCGCCGTCACAAGGGCGGGAGGAGCGGTCGCGCTCCGTCTGCTGTGCTTCGGTGTCCATCGGGGCCGAATGTTATCCGGCCCCGCCATGAACTCCGGGAGGCGCTCAGCTCTCGCGCTTCTCCTTGATCTTCGCGGCCTTGCCGCGCAGCTCGCGCAGGTAGTACAGCTTGGCGCGGCGCACGTCACCCTTGGTGACGAGCTCGATCTTCTCGACGATCGGGGTGTGCACCGGGAAGGTGCGCTCGACGCCGACGGAGAAGGAGACCTTGCGGACCGTGAAGGTCTCGCGCACGCCGGAGCCCTGGCGACGGATCACCACGCCCTTGAACTGCTGAACACGGGAGCGGTTGCCCTCGATGACGCGGACGTGGACGTTGACGGTGTCGCCCGGGCGGAAGGCCGGGACGTCCTCGCGCAGCGACGCGGCGTCGACGGAGTCGAGCAGGTGAGACATTTCGTCTGCTTTCTTCGTTGATGCCACAGGTCATCAACGGGAACTAGATGTACGGGATCGGTGTTGCGCGGGTCGGGACGGGCGTCGTGTCCCCCTGTGGCAGGGGCGCACGCCGGACCGGCGCACAACAGCGGTCTATTCTTCCACGCCGCCGGTCCTGCGCCAAAATCGGCCGTGTGCCTCCCCCTCGCGGTCCGGCGCCCAGCCCAGGATGGACAGCATCTCGCGGTCCTTCTTGTCGAAGACCTTCGGATCGCAGCGCTCGATGAGGTCCGGCCGGTGGGCCGTCGTTCGCCGCAGGGCCTCGTCGCGCCGCCAGCGGGCGATCTTCCCGTGGTGGCCGCTGAGCAGCACCTCGGGGATGCCGCGGTCGCGCCAGAGGGGCGGCTTGGTGTAGACGGGGCCCTCCAGGAGGTTGGCCATCGTGCCGGGCGCGAAGGAGTCGTCGCGGTGCGACTCGGCGTTGCCCAGGACGCCGGGCAGCAGCCGCGCCACGGCCTCGGTGACGACGAGCACGGCCGCCTCGCCGCCGGCGAGGACGTAGTCGCCGATGGAGACCTCGTAGACGGGCATCCGGGTGGCGTACTCGTCCATCACCCGGCGGTCGATGCCCTCGTAGCGGGCCGGCGTGAAGATCAGCCAGGGGCGCTCGGAGAGCTCCACGGCGAGTTCCTGGGTGAAGGGGCGGCCGCTGGGCGTCGGGACGATGAGCGCGGGCGCGTGGGAGCCGGTCTCGTAGCCGTCGGCGAGGACGGTGTCCAGGGCGTCGCCCCAGGGCTCGGTCTTCATGACCATGCCGGGACCGCCTCCGTAGGGCGTGTCGTCGACCGTGTGGTGGCGGTCGTAAGTCCAGCCGCGCAGATCGTGGACGTGCACGTTCAGCTGTCCACGCGCGCGTGCCTTGCCGACGAGGGAGACGTTCAGGGGTTCCAGGTACTCGGGGAAGATCGTGACGACGTCGAGCCGCATCAGGACTCTTCCTCCGCGGACGTGCGGGACGAGGCGCCGGGTCCGTCGGCGGCCTCGTCGAGGACGGACCGGTCGTCGATGAGGCCGGGCGGCGGGTCGACGACCGCCCGCTGCTCCTCCAGGTCGATCTCGGTGACGATCTCCCCGACGAACGGGATCATCACCTCGGTGCCGTCCGGACGCTCGACGATCAGGAGGTCCTGGGAGGGCAGGTGGGAGATCTCCGTGATCCGGCCGACCTCCGTGCCGTCCTCGGTGACGACGTCGAGGTCGATCAGCTGGTGGTCGTAGTACTCGTCCTCGCCCTCGGGAAGCTCCTCCGGGTCGATCTCGGCGATCAGGAGGGTGTTGCGCAGGGCCTCGGCGGCGTTGCGGTCACGCACGCCCTCGAAGCGCAGCAGGAGGCGGCCGCTGTGGACGCGGCCCGTCTCGATGGTCAGCGGGCCGGCGGACGCCGGGTCGGTGGCCAGGACGGCGCCGGGGGCGAGCCGCAGTTCGGGCTCGTCGGTACGTACCTCCACGGTGACCTCGCCCTTGATGCCGTGGGCGCGGCCGATCCGTGCGACTACCAGCTGCACGTGGAAGATCTCCTGTCGGAACGTCTGAACGCGGGCCGCCGGGCGGCTCATACGACTACGGGCCGGGGACGGCCCAGCGGCCCTCCCCGGCCCGAGCCGGTTGCGAAAAGCGTCAGCGGACGTGGTCCACGTCGACGAGGTCGACACGGACACCGCGGCCACCGATGGCGCCCACGACGGTGCGCAGGGCGCGTGCGGTGCGGCCGTTGCGGCCGATCACCTTGCCGAGGTCGTCCGGGTGGACCCGGACCTCGAGCACGCGTCCGCGGCGCAGGTTGCGCGAGGCGACCTGCACATCGTCAGGGTTGTCGACGATGCCCTTCACGAGGTGCTCAAGCGCCTCCTCGAGCATGCTGCTCAGGCCTCGGTCGACTCAGCCGAAGAAGACTCGGCAGCGGCCTCGTCCTTCTTCTCAGCCTTCTTCTTCTGGGTGATGGCCTCACCCTTGTTCTCGTCGTCACCACCGAGGGCCTCGAACGACGGACGCGCGGCCTTCTCCGCCGGCTGGAGCAGCGGCGCAGGGGCGGGCTCGCCCTTGAACTTCTGCCAGTCGCCGGTCTTCTTCAGGATGGCGAGCACGGGCTCGGTCGGCTGGGCGCCGACGGAGAGCCAGTACGCCACGCGCTCGGCGTTGACCTCGATGCGCGAGGGGTTCTGCACCGGGTGGTACAGACCGATCTCCTCGATGGCCCGGCCGTCACGGCGGGTACGGGAGTCGGCGACGACGATGCGGTAGTGAGGCGAACGGATCTTGCCCAGACGCTTCAGCTTGATCTTGACTGCCACGGGAGTGGGTTCTCCTGGATTTGACGTGGTTGGGCACGGCGGAGACGCCGCGTGGGGTTGCGGTACCCGAGTGCCCGATGGACGCGTCAGCCGGAGGAGAGAGGGGTCCTGTGCGGCTGTCGAGTACAGCTGCCCATTCTGCCACACCCGGCGGGCCTCTTTCCGCGGAGGGTGATGCGGCGGCCGCCCGCGGGCACGACCGTGCGGCACCCGGCGCTCCGGGTGCCGTGGAATGCGAGCGCCTGCCCGCGCCGGCGGGGGCACCGCCACGTACGGCGGCGCCCCGCGCACCGTCCTGCTGCTCATCCGGCACCCACGAGATGCCGGTACGCAGTGAGCCGGTCAGCCGGTCGCCGCGCCCACCGGCTCCGGGATCCTGAACGGCTTGCCGCAGCCGCCGCACATGATCGGGGCCTGGGCCAGGACCGAGGGGACGACCCGTACATTGCGACCGCAGTCGCAGACCGCCTTGACCCTGACCCCGCCGCCGGAGGAGCCGTGGCGGGCGGCCGGTCCGCGGAAGGTACGGCCGGTGTCGGCGGAGGTGGCGACCGAGTGTGCCTTCAGCGCACGCTGAAGGCGCTCGATCGTCGGACGGTAGCGCCGCTTCGCCTCGGGGCTGAGCGTGACCAGCGAGAAGCCGCTGCTCGGGTGCGGCTCCTCGGGATGGTCCAGGCCCAGCTCCTCGGAGATCGCGAGGAACCTGCGGTTGTGGTAGCGGCCGGCACGGGACGTGTCGCGTACGCCGCGCGCGGCGGCGACGCCGTGGACTGCCTCGTGAAGCAGTCGCTCGAAGGAGAGTTCGTGTCCGCACGCGGACGAGGACTCCCCGATCAGGGACTCAGGCGCGGCAAGATCTGGCAGCTCGGGGTGGTACCGCTGAATGTCGGCCCACGCCTGCGCCAGCTCTGCGGCGAGAACAGGTGGTGTCGTGCTCACGTAATGACAACGAGCCGGGGTGCCGCTGTGTTCCTATTCCGGGGCATCCCAAATAATTTGCACGTACCCGTCAGTCGTCACTGATGCGCCCTGACGAGGGCGGGTGCGCTGATCTGCGGAGAAGCCGCACAGCTCCTCCCAAGGTGGTGCGCAAAGGGAGTACGCACCGGCGCGTACGCCCCTCGCGCACGCGGGGGGCGGCGGGATCGCGCCACGCGCAAGAGGCGTTTCGGTCGCTTCCCAGGCCAGGGCCCCTCACCGCGGCCGGCGCCCACGACGTTACCCGGTGCGCCCCCGGCGTCCGGCACCGGCCCACAAGACAAGCCGACTTCCGGCCACGTCGATCTCGGGTCCAGGTTGCCGGGACGTGAAATCCCGGCTCGCACCGCCACAGGACGCAAGCAGGGCCCCGCGCCCCCTGGACGCGAGGGAAGGCTCGGAGTTACCTGGCATACGGGGGAAGTGGGAGCGCACGGCACGGGGCCACGGAACCGGGCACAGCGGCAACACTCGGCGGATTGGGGCGCCTATCCATGACAGCTGCGCTCGTGCGGCAGCACGTACGGCACACGGCACCAGTGCCCGGCGCGGAGCCACGCGCACGCGCGCGTGACTGGTCCGAGATCCAGGAGCGGATGCTGGTCCCGCTCTACGAGGCCGTCTACACGCGACTGGACGTGGGCTCCGGCACACGGATGCTGGCCCTCGGCTGCGGCTCCGGGCTCGCCCTGCTCCTCGCCGCGGCCAGAGGCGCGGCGGTCACCGGTGTCGACTCCTCCTGCCCCGAGCGCCTCGCCCTCGCCCGGCAGCGGCTGCTGCCGGAGCCGTGGGACACACGCACGCGTGCGACCGCCCGGATCGTCGACGGATCACCGCGGGACGCCGCCTGCCCCGACAGCCCCGCGTACACCCTCGTGAGCGCCTTCGAGCCGATCGGCTGCCTCGCCGGCGACTCGGAGGGGCTGGCCGGCCTGCTCGCCTCCGCGACACCGCTCGCCGAGCACGGGGCGCCCGTGGTCCTGGCCGGCTGGGGACCGCCGGAGCGCTGCGCGACCTCGTCCGTGCTGCGGGTGGCGACCAAGCTCGCCGATCCGCTGCGCGGCCCGGGCAGCTGGCGCCCCGCCCTGCGCGACGACCTGGAGGAGGTGGCCCAGCGCGCCGGGCTGCGGCCGGACGGCTCCGGCCGCGTCGCCTGCCCCTTCGGATACGCCGACCTCGACAGCGCGGTACGCGGACTGCTCTCCACGGGGCTGTTCGACGCGGCCGTCGCCGCCACCGACCGGAACCAGGTCGACAAGGAACTCACCGAGGCCCTGCACGCACACCAGCGGCCTGACGGCACCGTATGGATGCCCAACGTGTTCCGGTACCTGATCGCACGGACACCCTGAACCTCACGGACGCCCTGAACCTCACTGGACGAACCTCACCGGACGCCGCCGTCGGCCTCCGCCTCCTTCCGCAGCCGGGTGATCCCGGCGACCCGGTAGGCGTCGGCCTCCTCCAGCGTCTCGTTCTCCAGCAGGGCCTGCGCCAGCGCGTCCAGCTGCTCCCGGTGGTCACGCAGCTTGCGGCACGCCTCCTCGTAGCACTCGTCGACGATGCGCCGCATCTCGCTGTCGATGGCGTCCAGGGTCTGCGGGGCGGCGGCGAGTCCGTAGGCCTGCTGGGCGTCGTCCGGCAGGGCGGAGAGGCGGCCCAGGTGCTCGCTCATGCCCCAGCGGGCCACCATCCCGCGGGCGATGCCGGTGACCTGTTCGAGGTCGTGCTCGGAGCCGGTCGTGATGACCCCGTAGACGGCGTGTTCCGCAGCCATGCCGCCCAGCGCGCCGATGATGCGGCCCCGCAGGTAGTCCTCGGTGTACGCGTACTTGTCGGACTCCGGCGTCGACAGCGTCACCCCGAGCGCCCTCCCGCGGGGGACGATGGTGATCTTGCGAACGGGGTCGGCGCCGGGCTGGAGCATGCCCAGCAGAGCGTGCCCGCTCTCGTGGTACGCGGTGCGCCTGCGCTCCTCCTCGGGCATCACCAGCGCGCGCTCGGCGCCGAGCTGGACCTTCTCCAGAGCCTCCGAGAAATCCGTCGGCGTCACCCGCTGCTGCCGCCGCTTGACCGCGAGCAGCGCGGCCTCGTTGGCGAGGTTGGCCAGCTCCGCCCCGGTCATGCCCGGAGTCGTACGGGCCACCCGGGCGAGGTCCACGTCCGGGGCGAGCGGGATCTGGCGGGTGTGGATCCGCAGGATCGCCTCACGGCCGCCCCGGTCCGGCGGTGAGACGCTCACCACCCGGTCGAAACGGCCGGGACGGGTCAGCGCGGGGTCCAGCACGTCGGCGCGGTTCGTGGCGGCGAGCACGATGACGCCCTCCGAGCCGGAGAAACCGTCCATCTCCGTCAGGATCTGGTTCAGCGTCTGCTCACGCTCGTCGTGCCCGCCCACCGAGGCGCCGCCGCCCCGGGCCCGGCCGATGGTGTCGATCTCGTCGATGAAGACGATCGACGGCGCCACCTTGCGGGCCTCCGCGAACAGCTCGCGCACCCGGGAGGCACCCACACCCACGATCATCTCGATGAACTCGGACGCCGACGCCGAGAAGAACGGCACACCCGCCTCACCGGCCACGGCCCGGGCGAGCAACGTCTTGCCCGTGCCCGGTGGCCCCGTGAGCAGCACCCCGCGGGGCATCTTCGCGCCCATGTGGCGATAGGCGTCCGGATGCTCCAGGAAGTCGACGACGTCGTCCAGCTCGCCCTTGACCTCGTCGATGCCCGCCACGTCCGCGAAGGTGGTGCGCTGAGTGCCCGGCTGCAGTTCGACCGGCCTGGGCGGCGTCTTGCGCCCCAGCAGACCGCCCGGCCCGCCCAGGCCCGAGCCGATCCGCCGCGCGAAGAAGATCCACAGCGCCGCCAGCACCACGATCGGCGCCAGCGAGAGCAGCAGATTCGACAGCAGACCGCGCTCCTGCACGACAGGCCGCGCCGTCACCGTGACATGGTGGCTGCTCAGACTCTGCCAGAGCTTGTCGTCCGCGAAGGCCGGACGCTGGGTCTTGAACTTGGCGTACTTCCCCCCGCCCTCGGGATTGGCCTGGGGGCTCTTGAGCCGACCCTGGATCGCGTCGCCCTTGGAGTAGATCGTGCCGACGTTGCCCACGTCGAGCTGCCTGCTGAACTCGGTGTACGAGATCGTCGGCTCGTTGCCCCGGTTGTAGTAGCTCAGCCCGCCGTAGGCCACCAGGAAGACGATCACCGCGGTGACGAGCAGACCCCACCACCTGCCGCGCATCCGCGTGCCACCGGGCCGCCTGGGCGGCTCGTCCGGCTTTCCCTCGGTACGCCACGGCTGGTCAGAACCATTGCGCTGCGGCGCGGCATTGCTCATATCTGGACGTTACGGCACACGGTGTACCCCGGCACGCGCTGAGGGCGCCCCTCCGCGGAAGGGCGCCCTCAGCGTCGTCCAGTCGCCGTACGGGTGACACACGCGAACCGTACGGCGCTCGGGTCGGGCCTCAGCCCATGAACCTCTCGGAGGTTCTCAGCCCATGAACTTCTTGAACTCGTCCGGAAGCTCGAAGTCCTGGCCGCCCTGCTGCGGCAGTCCTAGGGCGCCGCCGGCCTGAGCGGCGGCGCGGCGGGCCGCATCCTCCTGCTCCTGCTGCTTGCGCTTCATCGGGTTGCCGGAGCGCTGCTTGCCCTTGGCCTTCTTCGGCTGCTTCTTGGTCCGGCCGGGGCCGCCGCCCATGCCCGGGATCCCCGGCATGCCGGGCATACCGCCGCCCTGGGCCATGCGGGACATCATCTTGCGCGCCTCGAAGAACCGCTCGACCAGATTCTTCACCGCGCTGACCTCGACACCGGAACCCTTGGCGATACGGGCGCGGCGCGAGCCGTTGATGATCGTCGGGTCCTGGCGCTCGCCCGGGGTCATCGACTTGATGATCGCGGCCGTGCGGTCCACGTCCCGCTCGTCGATGTTGTTGATCTGGTCCTTGATCTGCCCCATGCCGGGCAGCATGCCGAGCAACTTGGAGATCGACCCCATCTTCCTGACCTGCTCCATCTGCGCCAGGAAGTCGTCCAGGGTGAAGTCCTGGCCCTTCTTGGACGCCAGCTTGGAGGCCATCTTCTCGGCCTCTTCCTGGCTGAACGTCTTCTCCGCCTGCTCGATCAGGGTGAGCAGGTCACCCATGTCGAGGATGCGGGAGGCCATCCGGTCCGGGTGGAAGGCGTCGAAGTCGTCGAGCTTCTCACCGTTGGACGCGAACATGATCGGCTTGCCGGTGATCTGCCGGATCGACAGAGCCGCGCCACCGCGGGCGTCACCGTCGAGCTTGGACAGCACCACGCCGTCGAAACCGACGCCGTCCCGGAAGGCCTCGGCGGTGTTGACGGCGTCCTGACCGATCATCGCGTCGACGACGAACAGGATCTCGTCGGGGCTGACGACGTCCCTGATGTCCGCCGCCTGCTGCATCATCTCCTGGTCGATGCCGAGACGGCCGGCGGTGTCCACGATCACGATGTCGTGGACGTTGGTCCGCGCGTGCTCGATGGAGTCCTTTGCGACCTTGACCGGGTCACCGACGCCGTTGCCCGGCTCGGGCGCGTACACGGCGACGCCGGCGCGCTCGGCGACGACGCTGAGCTGGTTGACGGCGTTCGGGCGCTGGAGGTCACAGGCGACCAGCAGCGGGGAGTGGCCCTGCTCCTTGAGCCACTTGCCGAGCTTGCCCGCGAGGGTGGTCTTACCGGCACCCTGCAGGCCGGCGAGCATGATCACGGTGGGGGGCTGCTTGGCGAAGCGCAGGCGTCGGGTCTCGCCGCCCAGGATCGTGACCAGCTCGTCGTTGACGATCTTGAGGACCTGCTGGGCCGGGTTCAGCGCCTTCGAGACCTCGGCGCCGAGAGCGCGCTCCTTGACGTTCTTGATGAACGAACGCACGACCGGGAGGGCGACGTCGGCTTCGAGCAGCGCGATGCGGATCTCGCGCGCCGTGGCGTCGATGTCCGCTTCGCTCAAGCGCCCCTTGCCCCTGAGGGACTTGAAGGTGGCTGAGAGGCGGTCGGAGAGAGTATCGAACACGGCGGCGTCGGTCCTCGGCATAGGCGACAGGATGGATCGCCCTCCAGGGTATCCGGCCCCGCAAGGGATTCGTCCCCGCCCGTGCGTCGGGTCACGTCCGCAGCACCTCTTCCAGCCGCCGTGCCACGGACGCCGCCTCCTCGTCGGGGAGCGGGTCGCCCGCCGGGCCGGTGACGTAGAAGGCGTCCGCGGCGTTCGCGCCCAGGGTGCTGACGTGGGCGCTGCGCACCCGTACCTTCGCGTCCTCCAGCGCCCGGCCGATCCGGAACAGCAGCCCCGGCGCGTCCTGGGCGCGGACCTCGATCACGGTCGCGTGCCGGGAGGCGGCCGGGGCGACCGTGACCCGGGGCGGGGGTGCCGCCACACCGTGGCGGCGCGGATAGGCGGCGTCCCGTTCGGCGAGGCGGCTCGCGATGTCGAGGGAGCCGTCCAGTGCCCGGACGAGGTCGGCGCGCAGCCGGGCGGCCTGGGGCAGGGCGCCGTACTCGGCGGCGACCCGCCAGTCCAGCAGGAGCACGGAGCCGCCGGCGAACCCGTCCGGCAGGTCCAGGGGCCGTAGCTCGGCCGTGCGGACGGTGAGCCGGTGGGTCGCCAGCACTCCGGCGACCGACGGCAGGACGCCGGGCTGGTCGGGGACGGCGATCAGCAGTTCCACCCCGAGCGCCTCGGGCTGCCCCGAGGGCTCGCCCCGGGGTTCCCCGGCGGATTGCTCGATGGACGGCTCGGTGGGCGGCTCGGTCTGCGCCCGCAGGGCCAGGGCCGGCCCGCCGGTGCGGAAGGCCTCGATGGCGAGCCGTTCCTGCTCGGCGGTGGTCGCGGCGGGCTCGGGCTCGTCGGGGACGTCCCCGGCGAGGACCGCGCGGACGCGTCCGACCAGGTCGGTGACGAGGGAGCCGCGCCAGGACGACCAAGCGGCCGGCCCGGTGGCCAGGGCGTCCGCCTCGGTGAGGGCGTGCAGCAGTTCGAGGATGCTCTGGGTGCCGACCGCCTCGGCGACGGCGCGGACGGTGGCCGGGTCGTCCAGATCGCGCCGGGTGGCGGTCTGGACGAGCAGCAGGTGGTGGCGTACGAGGGTGGCGAGCACCCGGGTGTCCGCCGGGTCGAAGCCGATGCGCCCGGCCACGTCCGCGGCGATGATCTCGCCGGCCGCGCAGTGGTCGCCGGGCCGGCCCTTGCCGATGTCGTGCAGCAGCGCGGCGACCAGGAGCAGGTCGGGGCGGCCGACCCGGCGGGTGAGGGCGGAGGCGCGTACGGCGGTCTCGATCAGGTGGCGGTCGACCGTCCAGCGGTGAACGGCGTTGCGCTGCGGGCGGCAGCGCACCCGTTCCCAGTCGGGCAGCAACCGGGTGATCAGTCCTTCCGCCTCCAGTGCCTCCCAGACCTCGACGGTGGGGCGGCCCGAGCCGAGCAGGGTGACGAGCTGTTCGCGGGCCTCGGCGGGCCAGGGCGTGGGCAGGGGGCGCGCGGTGGCCGCGAGGTGCCGTACGGCGTGCGGGGAGAGCGGCAGGCCTGCCTGCGCGGCGGCGGCCGCGGCGCGCAGCGGAAGCACGGGGTCGCGTTCGGGGCGCGCGGTGCGGGCGAGCCCGACCTCGCCGTCCTGTTCCACCACCCCTTCGGCGAGCGGGGTGCGCTCCGCGACCGGCTTCCCGCCGCCGAGCAGGGCGCGCAGCCTCGGCCGCACGGCGCGCGCCCGGAGCACACGCCCCACCTCGCGCCAGGTGACGTCACCGGCGTACGACAGGACGCGTGCCGCCTCGTACACCTGGCGCAGGAGCGCGTCGGCGTCGGGCAGGCCCAGCTCCGCGGCGACCTGGTCCTGGTCCTGCAACGCGAGCCGGTCGGTGGCGCGGCCCGTCGTCAGGTGCAGGACGTCGCGCACGTCGAGCAGCCGACGGCGGGCGTCGGCGAGGCCCTCGCGCGGGGCGTCCGCGAGCCAGGAGGCGGCGACGGCGCGCAGGGCGGTGGCGTCCCGCAGACCACCGCGGGCCTCCTTCAGGTCGGGTTCCAGGAGGTACCGCAACTCGCCTTGCCGTTCAGCGCGTTCGGCGCACAGTTCCCGTAGTTCGGGCAGACGTCTCGGCGCCTGGTTGCGCCAGTCGGCGAGGACCGCCGTGCGCAGTGCGGTCGTCAGGCCGAGGTCGCCGACGAGGTGCCGGGCGTCCAGCAGGCCGAGCTGCACCTTGAGGTCCTCGACCGCCGCCCGGCGGGCCTCGGCCGGGGTACGGACCGCGTGGTCGAGGGCGATGCCGAGGTCCCACACGGGGTACCACAGGCGGTCGGCGAGGTCGGCGATCCCCTCGGGGTCGCCGCCGTGGTGCAGGAGCAGGAGGTCCAGGTCGCTGCGGGGCGACAGTTCTCCGCGCCCGTAGCCGCCCACGGCGACGAGGGCGACGCGCCGCAGGCCTCCGGCCGCCGCGGTGAACAACTGCGCGAGCCAGCGGTCGGTCAGTTCGGCGAGCGCGGCGCGGCGCGCTGGCCCGGACCGTGCCCCCTCGGTGAGGAGGCGCAGCCGGGCCGCCGCGTAGCCGCCGGGTCCCGAGTTCTCCGCTTCGCTCCGCACGTCCGCGCCCGTCATCGGCGGCTCCTGTCCTCGCGCCGTTCAGAGCGCGTCCGGGCCGCGCTCGCCGGTGCGGACCCGGACCGCCGTCTCGACCGGCAGGGACCAGACCTTGCCGTCGCCGATCTTGCCCGTGCGGGCGGCCTTGACGATGACCTCGATCAGCTGCTCGGCTTCGTCGTCCTCGGCGAGCACCTCGATGCGGATCTTGGGCACCAGGTCGACGGTGTACTCGGCTCCGCGGTAGACCTCGGTGTGGCCGCGCTGACGTCCGTAGCCGCTGGCCTCGGTGACGGTGAGGCCGTTGACGCCGAACGACTGGAGGGCCTCCTTGATCTCGTCGAGCCGGTGGGGCTTGACCACGGCGGTGATGAGCTTCATGCATCCACCTTCCTGCTCAGCGTGGCGGCCTTCTTGATCTGCGCGGCGGCCAGGGCCGGGGCGGTGACGGCGGTGACGACTCCGCCGCCCGCGCCGGTGAGGTCGTACGCGGTCTCGGCGTGCTCGGCCTGGTCGATGCCGGAGATCTCCTCGTCCTCGGTGACCCGCATGCCGATGGTCCGGTCCAGGAGGAAGGCGAGGACCGCGGAGGCGATCAGGGAGTAGGCGAGGACGGCGAAGACACCGGCGCACTGCTTCCAGAACTGCTCCAGGCCACCGCCGTAGAAGAGGCCCCGGACGGCGGACTGGCCCTTGCCGCTGGCGAAGAGTCCGATCAGCAGGGAGCCGACGACGCCGCCGACCATGTGGACGCCGACCACGTCGAGGGAGTCGTCGTAGCCGAAGCGGTACTTCAGGCCGACCGCCGTGGCGCACAGGACGCCGGCGACGGCGCCCACGGCCATCGCGCCGAGCGGGGAGACCGCACCGCCGGACGGGGTGATCGCGACCAGGCCGGCGACCGCGCCGGAGGCGGCTCCGAGGGTGGTGAACGCGCCGTGCCGGATCTTCTCGTAGGCGAGCCAGGCGAGCATGGCGGTGCCGGTGGCGACCTGGGTGTTGACGAACATCAGCGGGCCGACGCCGTCGTCGTTGCCGAGCCAGGAACCGGCGTTGAAGCCGAACCAGCCGAACCACAGCAGACCCGCGCCGAGCATGACCAGCGGGAGGCTGTGGGGGCGCATCGGGTCCTTCTTGAAGCCGATGCGCTTGCCGATGACGAGGATCACGCCGAGTGCCGCCGCACCGGCGTTGATGTGGACCGCGGTACCACCCGCGAAGTCGATCACGCCGAGTTTGTTGGCCCAGCCGCCGGCGCCCCAGACCCAGTGGGCGATCGGGAAGTACACGACCGTGGCCCACAGCACCAGGAACAGCCCCCAGGCGCTGAACTTGACCCGGTCGGCCAGGGCTCCGCTGATCAGGGCCGGGGTGATGATCGCGAACATCATCTGGAAGACGGCGAAGACGAAGACCGGGATGGTGTATCCGGGCCACAGCTCGGTCTTGCCGATACCGCTGAAGCCGACGAAGTCGGAGGTCCAGCCGATGAGGGAGCCCCGGTCGGCGCCGAAGGCCATCGAGAAGCCGTAGAGCACCCACAGGACGGTGACGACGCCGAGGCTGATGAAGCTCATCATCAGCATGTTCAGCGTGCTCTTGACCCGGACCATGCCTCCGTAGAAGAAGGCCAGGCCGGGGGTCATCAACATCACCAGGGCGGAACAGATGAGCATGAAGCCGGTGTTGGCGGACGACAGTTTGGGCGCGTCCGCCGCCAGCATGATGGCGGCTGGTGCCATCGGCATCTCCTCGTCGGTCGGTACGGCCCCGTGCGGGCGGCCGGGCGAAGCCTTGCGCGGTCCGGTCGGCGAGGGGTTGGCCGACCGACCGTGCCACGAGACTGGCTCAGCGCGGTTTCGGTGGCCGCCTCTCGTTGTTTCGCCGGGGTGACGAAGAGGTCTGCTGTGTTACGTGCCGGTGAATCGCGTGGTCACGTGCCGTGGAGCGCGTGTCGGAAAAAACAGGCCGGCCGCGGGCGGCCTTCCGATGACCAGGCATGGGGGAGCCGAGTCGGGCAGTTCGGGAGGGCCGGCCGCGGCCGGGGTCGGGGAGGCGCTGTCAGACGGCCTCGGCGGTCTCGGGCAGTTCGGCGGCGAGCTGTTCGGTCAGGTCGACGACTTCCGCGAGGTCCCCGTAGCCGCGTACGGCGTTGTCGACGGTCTTGCGGATACGGGTGTTCACTCGCTCGGAGCGGACTTTCTTCGCCACCCTCATGGCCTGCCTCGCGTACCCGGTGCTCTGCTCCGGCTCGCGCTGGAGCAGGTGGACCGTGGCCATGCCGATGAGGTTCAGGGCGTACGACCGCTGGTGTTCGTGGTCCTCGGCGAACCGCTCCACCGCCTTCTGCATCAGCGGTTCCGCCAGGGAGGCGTAGGTGGGGCTGCGGCCGGCGACGTAGGCGAGGTCGCGGAAGGAGTGGGAGTTCTCGCCGTACAGCTCGGCCTCGGAGAAGAAGCGGATCCAGTCGGGGTCGGGCTCGTCCCAGTCCTCGGCGTCGGCGAAGGCGTCCTCGGCCATGCGCACGGCGCGCTTGCACTTGCCGGGCTGGCCCATGTTGGCGTAGGCCCGGGCTTCCAACGCGTACAGCATGGACTGGGTGCGCGGGCTCGCGCAGTCGCGGCTGCCGTACTGCGCGAGGTGGATGAGCTCCAGGGCGTCCTCGGGGCGGCCGAGGTGGATCATCTGGCGGCCCATGCTGGACAGGACGTAGGAGCCGAGCGGCTTGTCGCCGGCTTCCTTGGCGGCGTGCAGGGCGAGGACGAAGTACTTCTGCGCGGTGGGCTGGAGCCCCACGTCGTAGCTCATCCAGCCGGCCAGTTCGGCGAGCTCCGCGGCGACCTTGAACAGCCGGCGGCCGGTGGGTTCGGGCTGGGGCTCCTGGAGGAGGTCCGTCACCTCGTGCAACTGGCCGACGACCGCCTTGCGGCGCAGGCCACCGCCGCACTGGGCGTCCCACTGCCGGAACATCACGGTGGTGGTCTCCAGCAATTCCAGCTCGGGCCGGGAGAGCCGGCCGGGGCGGCGGGAGGCGGCCTGCGGCTCGGGCTCCTCGGCGGCAGCCGGGGGCACGGGCACGAGCCAGCGCTGGAGCGGTTCGATGAGGGACGGGCCCGCGGACAGCGCCAGCGAGGTTCCGAGGAAGCCGCGCCGCGCCAGCATCAGGTCGCTGCGCGAGAACTCGCTGAGCAGGGCCACGGTCTGCGGGCCCGTCCAGGGCAGGTCGACACCGGTGGCGGAGGGGGTCGGGCGGGCGGTGCGCAGACCGAGGTCCTCCACGGCGACGACGCAGCCGAAGCGCTCGGAGAAGAGCTCCGAGAGGATCCTGGGGATCGGCTCGCGCGGGTTCTCGCCGTCCAGCCACCGCCTGACGCGCGAAGTGTCGGTGGAGATGTGGTTGGCGCCCAGCTGGCGGGCGCGGCGGTTGACCTGGCGGGCGAGCTCGCCCTTGGACCAGCCGCTGCGCACGAACCACGAGGCGAGCAGCTCGTTCGGGCGCTTGTCCGCGCTCGCAGCGCTCGTCCCGCTTCCGTCGTTGCCGCTCACTGGAACGCCCCCATCCCTGAGACCACTTGCCGCTTGGTGCGCCAAGCCCTATCAGAATGCCGGTCAACAAGGCCGTTCGTCCGCCGATTCTCACCCTTCGAACCGACTGCCGACTTGCCTCCGGCATACCCACGAGTGCATGTGCCCCAGGCCTCGCACACTCACAGTAATCCTACGATCACCCGCTCAGCCACGGGGATCGCTGAAACGCCACCATTCGCCACCCCTTCGAATGAACCCTCGGTAGCCCTGGCGCGATTCACTTGACATAGGACAGCCGTAGGCGAGCGGAGCGGCGCACGCGAGGGCGCACACCGCCGGACACACCACCCGCGGCGCTTCCGCAGGGCGCATGGACCCGGCACGGCCGAGGAAGAGCAGTCGCAGAGAGTTACGATCTGCATCCGCCTCGTAACCATCGGGGTGGTGGACCCGTTGGAGGGGGCATGGGCTTCACGATCGGCGGCATGCGCGAGATCCGCTCCGGCACCCGGCGGCGCGGCCGGTCGTACCGCTCGTCGGAGTGCACGGCGGTGGCCGAGTACACCGGGCTGTGGGGCTGGGACGTGGTGCGGGGCGCGCGGGCCCTCGGCGGTGCCTGTTCCTGCGGCCGCACGGACTGCCCGGCTCCGGGCGCCCACACCCTGGAGTTCGCGCCCGAGATCCCGGCCGGGGCCACACTCGACGAGGTGACCAGGGCGTGGCGGGAGCTGCCCGGGGCCGCGGTGATGCTGGCCGTCGGCCGCGTGTTCGATGTCATCGAGGTCGCCGAGCCGGCCGGGCGTCGCGCCCTGGCCCGGCTGGAGCGCATGGGCCTCCCCCTCGGCCCGGTGACCGCCACCCCGGACGGCCGGGCCCAGTTCTTCGTCGCCCCCGGCGCCGCCGCCGAGCTGCCCGCCCTGCTCTACCGCCTGGGCTGGGACGATCCCGCCTCCCTCGACCTGTGCGGTCTCGGCCCCGGCACGTTCCTCACGGCCCCGCCGTCCGACCGCGGCGGCCGCGGCCCGGTCCGCTGGCTCCGCCCACCCGCCCTCGACACGTCCAGGCCACCCCAGGCCCGCCTCCTCCTCGGCACCCTGGCCTACGTGGCCCACCGGTCCCGGGCATGACCCGACCGGCCTCGCCCGGCACCGGCAACATCCGCAGCCGAGCGGGCGCCGGGGCTCGGTCCCGCCGAGCGGCGCCCACGGGAGCAGTCTCGCCGAGCAGCACGAGTGTTGCGGGCTCAACCTGCGCAGCAAGACCGCTACGAGCCGTCCCCCAGGAGGTGCACGGCGCGAGCACCCTCCCACCGAGCGGGGTCGGCGAGTGCGCGGCGCTCGCCGACCCCGCGCAAGAGAGCTCGCCCTTCACAGCGGTCCGAAAATGCCTCATCGGCCGCATCCCCAGCGGGGCACCTGGACGGGCGGACAGCGGCCGCGAGTGAGTCGGCCCGCCGGGGCGGTCATCGTTCTGCCGCTTCGGCTCCGCGTCCCGGGCCCGTAGACGGAAGCGCCCGCACCCGGTGGGATCGGGGCGGGCGCTCGGGAGGTGGGGGTCAGTCTCCGATGAGTGCGTCGACGAAGGCCTCCGGTTCGAAGGGGGCCAGATCGTCGGGACCCTCGCCGAGGCCGACCAGCTTGACCGGCACGCCCAGCTCGCGCTGGACGGCGACCACGATGCCGCCCTTGGCCGTACCGTCCAGCTTGGTGAGCACGATGCCGGTGATGTCGACGACCTCGGCGAAGACGCGGGCCTGGACCAGGCCGTTCTGGCCGGTGGTCGCGTCGAGCACGAGCAGCACCTCGTCCAGTGGCGCGTGCTTCTCCACGACGCGCTTGACCTTGCCCAGCTCGTCCATGAGGCCGGTCTTGGTGTGCAGGCGGCCGGCGGTGTCGATGAGCACCACATCGGCGCCCATCTCCTTGCCGTCCTTCACCGCGTCGAAGGCGACGGAGGCGGGGTCGCCGGCCTCCGGGCCGCGCACGGTGTAGGCGCCGACCCGCTCGCCCCAGGTCTGCAGCTGGTCGGCGGCGGCCGCGCGGAAGGTGTCGGCGGCGCCCAGCACGACGCTGCGGCCATCGGCGACCAGGACGCGGGCGAGCTTGCCGGTCGTCGTGGTCTTGCCGGTGCCGTTGACACCGACGACCATCACGATGCCCGGCTTGCTGGTGGCCGGCTCGGTCTTCACGGTGCGGTCCATGTCGGGGCCGATCAGCGTGAGCAGCTCCTCCCGCAGCAGTCCGCGCAGCTCCTCGGGAGTGCGGGTGCCGAGCACACGCACGCGCTCGCGCAGCCGCTCGACCAGCTCCTGGGTGGGCTGCACACCGACGTCGGCGGTCAGCAGGGTGTCCTCGATCTCCTCCCACGTGTCCTCGTCGAGGTTCTCGCGGGACAGCAGAATGAGCAGGCCCTTGCCCAGGGCGTTCTGCGAGCGGGAGAGGCGGGCGCGCAGCCGCACCAGACGGCCGGCGGTGGGTTCGGGCACCTCGATCGGAGGTGCCGGAAGCTCCTCGACGGGCGGCTCCTCGACGGCGACGGGAGCCGAGCCGTCGGGCAGGTCCACCTCCTCGATCGTCCGCCGCGGCTCCTCTCGCGGCGTCTCGGCCTCCTCGCCGACGTGTGGCTCGGCCGGAGGGGCGGTGATGTCGGGCGCCGAGGGCGGCGGCGGGGGCAGCGGCTTCCTCCGCCGGCTGCCGATGATGAGCCCGCCGAGCGCGCCGAGCACGACCACGGCGATAACTACAGCAAGGATGATGGTTTCCATAACCTGTCCAGTATGCGTGACCGCCTGGGCGGTCAGTGGTAGTCCTGACGGGCCGCGTGCCCCTGAATACCGGGCCTACCGGCCGCCCGGCTCACAGGGTGGGGAACGCCCTCACGAGCACGTACGCCCCGGCTCGGTGCGCGAGCCGGGGCAGCAGGAGTCGGTGCGGGACGGTTACCCCATCTCCTCCAGCGCCTTGCCCTTCGTCTCCTTGACGAACTTCAGGACGAACGGGATGGAGAGCGCGGCGAAGGCCGTGTAGATGACATAGGTCCCGGAGAGGTTCCAGTCGGCCAGCGACGGGAAGCTCGCGGTGATGGCCCAGTTGGCGATCCACTGCGCGGAGGCCGCCACGCCCAGGGCGGCGGCGCGGATCCTGTTCGGGAACATCTCGCCGAGCAGGACCCAGACGACCACACCCCAGGACAGGGCGAAGAAGAGGACGAAGACATGGGCCGCGATCAGGGCGGCCCAGCCCTGGGTGGCCGGCAGCTTGCCGCCGACCAGGGGGTACGAGAACGCCCAGGCCTCCAGGGCCAGGCCGACGACCATGCCGGACGAGCCGATGAGCGCGAGCGGCTTGCGGCCGATGCGGTCGACGAAGATCATCGCAATCACGGTGCCGACGATGTTGATGATCGACGTGGTGAACGAGTAGAGGAACGACTCCGTCGGGTTGACGCCGACCGACTGCCACAGCGTCGCGGAGTAGTAGAACGCGACGTTGATGCCGACGAACTGCTGGAAGGCGGACAGGCCGATGCCGATCCAGACGATCCGCTTGAAGAGGAAGTTGCCGCCGAGCAGGTCCTTGAAGGTGGACTTGTGCTCGCGCTTCATGGCGGTCTCGATCTCGGCCACGCGGGCGTCGAGGCCGATGTGGTCGCCCTCGACCTCGGCGAGGATCCGCCGGGCCCGGTCGCGGCGGCCGACGGAGAGCAGGAAGCGCGGGGACTCGGGGATGGCGAAGGAGAGCAGTCCGTACAGGATGGCCGGGACGACCATCACGCCGAGCATGACCTGCCAGGCCTCCAGGCCCATCAGCCGGCCGCGCTGGTTGCCGCCGGCGGCGTTGAGCAGACCCCAATTGACCAGTTGGGAGACGGCGATGCCGACGACGATCGCGGCCTGCTGGAAGGAGCCGAGGCGGCCGCGGTAGGCGGGCGGCGCGACCTCGGCGATGTAGGCGGGGCCGATGACCGAGGCCATGCCGATGGCGAAGCCGCCGACGATCCGCCAGAAGGCGAGGTCCCACAGGGCGAACGGCAGGGCCGAGCCGACGGCGCTGATGGTGAACAGGGTCGCGGCGATCTGCATGCAGCGGATGCGGCCGATGCGGTCGGCGATACGGCCCGCGGTCGCGGCGCCGATCGCGCAGCCGATCAGGGCGATGGCGATGACCTGGGCCAGCTCCGCAGATCCGATGCCGTAGCGGCTCCGGATGGCCTCGACGGCGCCGTTGATCACGGAGCTGTCGTACCCGAACAGGAAGCCGCCCATCGCGGCGGCCGCGGCGATGAAGATGACGTGTCCGAGATGTTCGGGGTGAGCCGTCCGGGCTCCTGGCCCTGGGGCCTGCGTTGTGGTCACGTGTACTCCTCGGACACACCGGCAACGCTGCCGGGGTGGGGTAGCCCCTCCAGGTGATCAGACCTGAAGACAAAAACAACGTACAGAGACTATGCCTTCATGTATCGAAGTCAACTTGCCTGGTCATCGACATCGAATAGCCGCAGACCCCCCGACTTCGATTCAAGTGTTGTAGTCAAGCTGGCGGACATCGTCCGTCTACCCCGAAGTGACGGAGACACGCGGGATCCCGGCAACACACGTGCCGGGGTGCTGACGCGGTGCTACCGCAGGCGCTGGCTGATGACCTTCGACACACCGTCGCCCTGCATGGAGACGCCGTAGAGCGCATCGGCGACCTCCATCGTGCGCTTCTGGTGCGTGATCACGATCAGCTGCGAGGCCTCCTGAAGCTCCTGCATGATCCGGATCAGCCTTTGGAGGTTGGTGTCGTCGAGGGCCGCCTCGACCTCGTCCATGACGTAGAAGGGGCTCGGACGGGCCTTGAAGATCGATACGAGCAGCGCGACGGCGGTCAGCGACCGCTCGCCGCCGGAGAGCAGGGACAGCCGCTTGACCTTCTTGCCCGGCGGGCGTGCCTCGACGTCCACGCCCGTGGTGAGCATGTTGTCGGGGTCGGTCAGTACGAGCCGGCCCTCGCCGCCCGGGAAGAGCCGACCGAAGACGCCCTCGAACTCCCGGGCGGTGTCCCGGTAGGCCTCCGTGAAGACCTGCTCGACGCGCTCGTCGACCTCCTTGACGACCTGGAGCAGGTCGGCGCGGGTCTTCTTGAGGTCCTCGAGCTGCTCGCTGAGGAACTTGTGGCGTTCCTCCAGCGCCGCGAACTCCTCCAGGGCCAGCGGGTTGACCTTGCCGAGCTGCTGGTAGGCGCGCTCGGCCGCCTTCAGCCGCTTCTCCTGCTCGGCCCGCACGTAGGGCCGGGGCCGGTTGCGGGGGTGCTGCGGGTCCTCCGGCAGCTGCTCGCCCTCGGCGGGGGGCGAGGGCGGGACGAGCTGGTGCGGCCCGTACTCCGCCATCAGGCCCGTCGGCTCGACACCGAGTTCCTCCAGTGCCCTGGTCTCCAGCTGCTCGACGCGCAACCGCTTCTCGGCGCCGAGCACCTCGCCCCGGTGGACCGAGTCGGTCAGCTTGTCGAGTTCGGCCTTGAGCTCCCGGCCCTCGGTGCGGGCGGCGGTCAGCTCCTGCTCGCGCTGGGCCTTGGCGGCCTCGGCGGCGGCCCGCTCCTCCTCGGCGCGGGCCACGGAGACCTCGACGTGCGCGAGCAGCTGCCGGGCGCCGGAGGCGACCGCCGAGGCGACCTCCGCCTCGTGACGCAGCCGGGCGCGCCGCTGCTCGGCACGCGCGCGTGCCTCGCGTTCGGCACGGGCTGCGCGGTCCAGCGAGTCGGCCCTGCCCGCCAGCCCCTTGACCCGTTCCTCGTGCGTACGGACCTGGAGGCGGGCCTCCATCTCGGTCTGGCGGGCGTTGGCGCCGTCGGCCGCGAGCCGGTCGCGTGCGGAGGCGTCGGGCTCCTCCTCGATCGGCATCTCCTCGGCCGCGGCGAGCCGCTCGGCGAGCTCCTCCACCTCCTGCAGGGCTTTGTCGAGGGCCTCCTGGGCGCGGGCGGCGGCGGCCGTGGACCGCTCGGCCTCTCCGGCGGCGCCGCGCGCCTGACCGGCGAGCCGGCCCAGTTGCTGGGCGACGGCCGACTTCTCCCGGTCGGCGGTCCGCCGCCGCTCCCCCAGCTCCTCGACCAGCGCCGCGCACCGGCCGCGCCGCTCGCCGGCCCGCCGTTGGTCCTCGGTCAGCTCCTCGCACCGCACTGCGAGCTCCTCCAGCTCGGCGGCGGCCTCGTCCACGGAGGCCTGCACCTCCAGCAGACTGGGCGCCCCCGCGGAGCCACCCTGTGCGAAGTACGCCCCGAGCAGATCCCCTTCGGCGGTCACAGCGGTCAGCTCGGGCCGCGCGAGGACCAGATCCTCCGCGTCCTCCAGCGTCCCCACCACGACGATTCCCCACAGCAGCCACCGCACGGCGGGCATCAGCTCGGCGGGACCGCGCACGAACTCGGCGGCGAAGGGGGGCCCGGACACGGGGGTGCCGGTGGTGGGGGGCGCGCCCGCCGCACCGCCGGTACGGTCCTCGGACCCACCCCACCCGGCAAGGGCGCCCTCCGGCCCACCGGCCGTGGAAAGCTCGGCTTCCGCCGCACCGCTCCGGGTGGGGGTTTCGGGTGAGGGGCCCGCGAGGAGCAGCGCGGCCCGGCCCGCGCCCTGTTTGCGCAGCAGACGGAGGGCGTCGGCCGCGGCGGAGGGGGTGGTCACGGCCAGGGCGTCGGCGGCGGTGCCGAAGGCGGTGGCCAGGGGCGTTTCGTAGCCGGGGGTGACCGTCAGGAGTTCGGCGGCGGGGCCCAGCAGCCCGGTGAGGCGGTCCTTGGCGTCGAGCAGGGCTCCCGTGCCGTCCTTGCGGCGCAGGCCCAGGGCGAGCGCATCGTGCCGGGCCTGGGTCGCCGCCCGCTTGCGTTCGGCCGCGGTGACCGCCTCTCGGGCGGCGATGAGGGCGGCCTCCGCCTCGGCCAGCGCCGCCTTCGCCCCCTCGTGCCGCCCGGCCAGCTCCTCGTCGCCCGCGTCGAGGCCGTCGACCTCGGCCTTGAGTACCTCGTACTCCTCCTGGGCGTGGACGGCGCGTTCCTGGGCCTCGTCCCTGGCGGCGGCCAGCCGCTCGATCTCGGCCTGGGCGGAGGCGGCGCGCGAACGAGCCGCGTTCACCTGGCCGCCCAGCCGGGCCAGGCCCTCACGGCGGTCGGCGATGGCGCGGGCCGCTTCCTTCAGGCGCCGCTCCTCGACGGCCAGCTCCCGTTCCAGTTCGGCGCGGTGGGCGACGGTGTTCTCCAGGGCACGCTGGGCCGCCTCCAGGGCTGCCTCCAGCTCGGCCTCCTGCGCACGCACGCGCTCGGCCTCGCGCTCCAGTTCCTCGGGGTCGCGGCCGCGCCGCTCCTCGGGGGGCGCGGAGGTGGCGCTCTGCACGCGCGCGTCGGCGAGCGAGATCGTGCCGCGCACGCGTTCGGCGAGCTGGGACAGTTCGTACCAGGTCTGCTGGGCGCGCTGGAGGCGCGGGACGAGCCGGCGCACCTCGTCCTCCAGCAGGGCCTCGCGCTGGAGGGCCTTCTTCAGCTCCTGCTCGGCGGCTTCCTTGCGTTCCTGCAGGGCCGCCTCGTCGGCGATCTCGGCCTTCAGTGCCTCGCGCAGGCCGACGAGGTCGTCGGCCAGGAGCCGAAGGCGCGCGTCCCTCAGGTCCGCCTGGATGACCGCGGCTCTGCGCGCCACCGCCGCCTGACGGCCCAAGGGCTTGAGCTGCCGGCGCAGTTCGTCGGTGAGGTCCTGCACGCGCGCGAGGTTGGCCCGCATCGCGTCCAGTTTCCTGAGCGCCTTCTCCTTGCGCTTGCGGTGCTTGAGGACGCCGGCGGCCTCCTCGATGAAGGCACGGCGGCCCATGGGGTCGGCGTGCAGGACGGAGTCGAGCTGGCCCTGGCCGACGATGACGTGCATCTCGCGGCCGATGCCGGAGTCGGACAGCAGTTCCTGGATGTCGAGCAGCCGGCATGTGTCGCCGTTGATCTGGTACTCGCTGCCGCCGTTGCGGAACATGATCCGCGTGATGGTGACCTCGGCGTACTCGATGGGCAGGGCCCCGTCGGAGTTGTCGATGGTGAGGGACACCTCGGCGCGGCCGAGCGGCGGGCGGCCGGTGGTGCCGGCGAAGATGACGTCCTCCATCTTGCCGCCGCGCAGCGATTTGGCCCCCTGTTCGCCCATGACCCAGCTGAGCGCGTCCACGACATTGGACTTGCCCGAGCCGTTCGGACCGACGACGCACGTGATCCCCGGTTCGAACCGGAGCGTGGTCGCCGAGGCGAACGACTTGAACCCGCGGAGGGTCAGGGCCTTGAGGTGCACGCCGCCGGACTTTACCGGCCGCCGCTACCCCACTCCACGAACCCCCGCAACCGCGCGGTTTCGCCTGTGAATATGCAGGGCACACCAAATGTTAAAGACGCTGAAAGGATGCGCGGGGGCAACGAAGGCGGGGCAAGAAGGGCGGGGGAAAGAAAGAAGGGACGCCGAAGCGTCCCTTGCAACTCTGACAACTGAGCGGTTGATGGGCAGCCCAACCACTGTGTCGTTGTGCGATGCAGTGATCAGGTGAGCGCAGGCTCCGCCTGGTGTGCGTCGACGCGCTCCATGATCCTGTCGTGAGAAGCGGCAGCCGTCAGGGCGTCGTTCTCCGCCTGGATCCGCACAAGCTCGGATTCCAGGTCCTGGACGCGCTGCTGGAGCCGTCGCATCTCGGCGAGGAGTCGAGGGTCGGAGCCGCCGACGTAACCGAGAAGCGCCTTTGCCATGATGGATGGTCCTCCACACTGAGTGACCGACCGAAGCGGTGTGGGTCGTGAGGGATTCGCACCCGTGGTGCTTGGCACTGCCTGAGTTCTGATGCCGTTCATCCATGCCAAACAGCTGAGGTGCGCGGGCTTTTAGCGTCTCACCAAAAAGTTTGACGGTCAACACGATCACGCCCCGTATCCATGGGCGTCCCGGGGGCGCGCGACCGGAAACCAGGTGGCGCTGCGACTCCTGCGGGCCCCTCGGGGCGTGCGGATCATCCTGCTGTGCGGAGCCTGCCATGCCGCGCGTTTCTTGACAACCACCTGCTCCTTTTCCCTTCTGGCAGATGCCGGTGGCAGTTCCCGCCCCCACCGCCCGGGCCCGCACCGCGCCACACGGTCAGCGGATCGCGAAGCCGTCGTACCCGCCGCGAGGTGTGTCCCAGATCTCGGTGACACCGTCCACACGTCCGGGCGTGTCGCCCCCCTGCAACCAGTCCAGGAGCTTCTGGCAGCCCTCGCGCGCGCCCTCGGCGACCACTTGCACGCGCCCGTCCCCCAGATTGAGGGCGAAACCGCTCAGGCCCCCGATCTCCAGCGCCCTGGCCCGGGTGAACCAGCGGAAACCCACTCCCTGGACACGTCCGCGGACCCAGGCGACCAGTCGAACATCCTCGCTCATGGGTGCAACCTAACCGGCCAATGTCTCTCGGGGCACCTCCGCCTCTCACGCCATGCGGTACCGTCCCGGTCCAATGAATCTCATCTGAAACTCACTCGATCGAGTGAGTTGGATTGACCGCGTCGGCTCAGGGCGCGCGCCGACGGGGAGAGACGAGGAAGGCCAGCACATGGGACGCCACCGACGCTCGGACGCCGGCCGCGCCGCCACGGGCCGCGCCACGGGGGACAGTCGGACGCACGGCTCGTACGGCTCGTACGAGCAGGACCGCGATCCGTGGGACAGCCACCCGAAGGACGGCGACGGCCGCCTGGGCATCGCGCCCTACCTGAACCCGGATCTGTACGCCGACGCCTACACCAGGACCCAGGAATACCTCTTCGACACGGACGACGGCGCCGCCCACGCCAGGACCACCGTGGTCTTCCCGGCCGAGGGCTTCAGCCCGTCGGACGGACCGCGGGAGCGGGGGCACCGCCGGAAGAGGAAGGCCGCGACCCCGGTCCGCACGGGGCTGCTCGGGGTCTCCGCCGCGATCGCCCTCGGCACCGTCGCGGTCGCCACCGGCATGGTGCCCGGCCTTGAGAACTACAAGCTGGGCGGCCCGAACGGCGGCCGCGCCGGCACGGTGCAGGCCGCGGGCTCGCCGACGAACGGCGAGAGCCCGCAGGGCGGCACCTCCGGCAGCGCCGACCCGGGCGCTCCGGTCGGCGGCTCCACGACGAGCCGCGGCGCGGACCGGCCCGCGTCACCGGAACGGTCCGCCCCCGAGTCGGCCCCGGCCTCCGCGCCGGACGCGGACCCGGCGTCGTCCGCCACGCACACGAAGGGGCCGGGGACGAAGCCGACCACGGCGCCGGCGAGGCCGGAGACCGCGCCGGCCAAGGCCGCCACCAAGGCGCCGGCGAAAACCCAGGCCCCGCCCGCCGTCGCCGCGCAGGCCGCCGTCGAGGCCGAGGTGCTCAGGCTCGTCAACGAGGAGCGGGTGAAGGTGGGGTGCAGCGCGCTGACGCCGAGCCGCGCGCTCGCCGGCCTCGCCGAGGACTTCAGCGAGGCCATGGCCGACGAGAACTTCTTCGACCACACCGACCCCAGTGGCGCCTCGCCGTGGGACCGGGCGGCGAAGCTCGGCATCACCAGCCTCGGCGGCGAGAACATAGCGCGCGGGCAGGCCGACGCGGCGGCGGTGACGGACGCCTGGATGAACAGCCCCGGCCACCGCGCCAACATACTGAACTGCGACTTCAAGACGCTGGGTGTCGGTGTGCACTTCGGCTCCGGCGGTCCGTGGTGGACGCAGGACTTCGGGTACTAGCGGGACTGGCACGACCTGTCGGGAGGATCGCCAGGTGGCACTCACTCGCAGTTAGCGCCACCTGATGGTCAGCGATGTGCGCGAGTACGCTTGCGTCATGAGCACCCCGCAGCCCCAGGACCTCCCGTACAGCGTGTTCGCCAGGGCCTGCCCTTCGCGCGGGACGCTGGAGCATGTCACTGGGCGCTGGGGCGGGCTCGCGCTGGGCGCCCTGTACGAGGGCTCGCTCCGCTTCAACGAGCTGCGTCGCCGAGTCGACGGCGTGAGCGAGAAGATGCTGTCCCAGACCCTCCAGGCGCTGGAGCGGGACGGCCTGGTGCATCGCGAGGCCCAGCCGACCAACCCGCCCCGGGTGGACTACGAGCTCACGGCGCTGGGCCGCGAGGTCGCCGAACGCCTGCTGGCCCTCATCCACTGCGTGGAGGGGCGCATGGACGATGTCCTGGCGGCACGCGAGCGTTACGACGCCACGCGCGGGGCTCGCTGACACTTCGGGCAGTAGTAGCTGGAGCGGTTCATCCACGGGCGGCGGCGCAGCGGGGTGGCGCAGCGGCGGCAGGGCAGGCCCTCGCGGCCGTAGGCGTCCAGGGAGCGGTCGAAGTAGCCGGACTCCCCGTTGACGTTGACGTAGAGGCTGTCGAAGCTGGTGCCGCCGACGGCGAGGGCCTCGTTCATCACCTCCCGGATGTGGGTGAGGAGTTCGGCCGTGCGCGGGTGGGTGAAGGTCGCGGTGGGGCGTTCGTAGTGGACACGGGAGCGCCACAGAGCCTCGTCCGCGTAGATGTTGCCGACGCCGCTGATCAGGGACTGGTCGAGCAGGGCCCGCTTGATGGTGGTCCGCTTGCGGCGCAGGGCCTGGTGGAAGGCCTCGTCGTCGAACATCGGGTCGAGGGGGTCGCGGGCGATGTGCGCGATGACGTCGGGCAGCCCGTCGGGGGTGGTGTCGTGCAGCGACAGGCCGCCGAAGGTGCGCTGGTCGACGAAGCGGAGCTCGGTGTCCAGCGCGTCGGCGAAGCGGACGCGGATGCGCAGGTGCTTCTCGGTGGCCGCGCTCAGCGGCTGGACCAGCAGCTGGCCGCTCATGCCGAGGTGGGCCAGGACCGCCTGGCCACTGTCCTGGAAGGGCAGCCACAGGTACTTGCCGCGGCGGCAGGGCAGGCCGAGCCGGTGGCCCTGGACACGATGCGCGAAGTCCTCCGCGCCGGCCGGGTGGCGGCGTACGGCACGCGGGTGCAGCACCTCGACGCCGGCGACGCTCCGGTCCGCGACCCATCGTTCCAGTCCGCGCCGTACGACCTCTACCTCGGGCAGCTCGGGCATGACTCCCCCGTTCCCACATCGCGGCCGCTGCGGCCGTCACGGGCCGAGCGCCCGCCCCGGGGCGGGGACGGGCGCTCGGTCGCGTTCTGCTGCGCGCGGCCTGCCGGGCGGAGGACCGCCGGGCAGCCGCGCTCGGTTCCTCGGTTCTCAGGCGGAGGCCGGCGCGTCACCGGCGCCGTCGGCGGAACCCACCGCCTTGGCGCGCTCGTCCGCCGCGGCCCGGATGGCCCGCCACGCGGACTCCGCGGCCTGCTGCTCCGCCTCCTTCTTGCTGCGGCCGGTGCCGGTGCCGTACGAGACGCCTCCGACGCGGGCGGCAGCAGTGAAGGTCTTCTCATGATCGGGGCCGGTCTCCGTGACGAGGTACTCGGGAACGCCGAGCCCCTCGGTCGCGGTGAGCTCCTGGAGGCTGGTCTTCCAGTCCAGGCCGGCTCCGAGGTTGGAGGACTTCTCGATCAGCGGGTCGAACAGGCGGTGCACCAGTTCGGACGCCGCGTCGAGGCCCTGGTCGAGGTAGACCGCGCCGATCACCGCTTCCAGGGTGTCGGCGAGGATGGACGCCTTGTCCCGGCCGCCCGTGCCCTCTTCACCACGGCCGAGCCGGATGAAGGCGCCCAGGTCGAGGCCACGGCCGACCTCCGCCAGCGCACGCGAGTTGACCACCGCGGCCCGCAGCTTGGCCAGCTGGCCCTCGGGCAGGTCGGGGTGGGTGCGGTACAGCGTGTCCGTGACGACCAGACCGAGGACGGAGTCACCGAGGAACTCCAGACGCTCGTTCGTCGGCAGACCGCCGTTCTCGTACGCGTAGGAACGGTGGGTCAGCGCGCGCACCAGAAGGGCGGACTCGAGCTTGTAGCCGAGCCGCCCTTCCAGAAGCGTGTGGGACGAGGCCGTGTTGTCCGACGGAGCACCTCCGCGTCGGCGGTGATTGCCCGCTTCGGCGCCTTCCGCCTTCTTGGCAGTGGACACAGTGCCTCTCACCAGCCGCTCAGACCTCGAGGACCTGGCGCTTGTTGTAGGTGCCGCACGACGGGCACGCGATGTGCTGCTGCTTGGGCTCGTGGCAGCGCTCGCACGCAACCAGGGTGGGGACCGCAGCCTTCCACTGCGACCGGCGGTGGCGCGTGTTGCTGCGCGACATCTTCCGCTTCGGAACAGCCACGGCTACTTCTCCTGCTTCTCGTCGGCGCGTGCTGATCGAGGCGCGCCGCCGCTCATCTCGTCCTTCTCGCCGTCCTTCATGGTGTCGGCGAGTCCCTGCAAAGCCGCCCAACGGATGTCGACGGCGTCGTGATGGTGGTCCGGGTCGTCCGCGAGCCGCGCTCCGCACTCGGAGCACAGACCAGGGCAGTCTTCCTGGCACACCGGCTGCATCGGCAGTGCGAGCACCACCGCATCCCGCAGCAGAGGTTCGAGGTCGAAGAGTCCGTCCTCGAGGAAGAGCCTGTCCTCGTCGTCCTCGGCGTCGGCGTCGGGCTCCGCGGCCACGCGGCCCCGCTCGTCGGCGTCAGGGTACGAGAACAGCTCCTGGAAGTCCGCGTCGAGCTCGAGCTCGAGCGGCTCCAGACACCTTACGCACTCCCCCTCGGCCTGTGCACGGGCGGTGCCTGTGACGAGCACCCCTTCCATGACCGACTCGAGTCGGAGTTCGAGCTCCACCGGGGCGCCTTCCGGCACTCCGACGACGCCCTGGAGACCGAGGTCCTTGGGGGCGGGGACCGTGCGGGTCAGGCGCTGCAGCGCGCCGGGCCGCCGCCCCAGCTCGTGCGTGTCGAACACAAGAGGGTTGCGGTGGTCGAGGCGGGCGTTCTGAGCCATTCCTGCTTTCGGTTTCCGAACTCGGGGGGACGCTCTCCCGGCGGTGTTCCGGGCAGCGCTGATCGCGGACGTATGCGCGACCGAAGAGCCAGGATACTTGACCTTTCGCTCTCGGCCCAATCGGCGGCCGGCCTACAGACCGCGGCCCTGTTCGTAGGCGCGCAGCTGCTCGGCGCTGATCATGCTGGTGTCAAAGAGGCTGGTCTCGTCGAGGGCGTGGGCCTGCGGCTGTGCGTAGGAGTGGTGGTCCTGGTGGTCCTGTTGCCCCTGCTGGACCTGGTTCGGGTCGTAGCCGGCCGGCTGCTGTGCGTCGTAGGCCTGGAAGGCGGCACCTCCTGCCGGAGCGTAGCCGGAGGCGCCGGAGGTGGGGGCATACGGGTCGGCCGGCTGGTAGCCGTACTGGTCCTGCCGGCCGTAGCCCTGCTGGTAGCCGCCGTACGGATCGGTCCCGCCGGGCTGCTGGTAGCCGTAGGCCGGCTGCGGCTCGTACTGCGGCGGGGCGGGCCGCTCGGCGGGCGGTGCCGCCGGGGCCGGCGGGGCGGCCGGGGCGTCGGCCAGGGCCGCGAGGTCGGCGAGGTAGTCGGCGTCGCTGGAGTGGTGGACGGTGGTGGTGTCGTCGGCGAGGGCGCCGAGGTCGTCGGAGGCGATGCGGCCGTGCAGCTTCTGGCGGCCGCGGCCGACGGCCTCCAGGGTCTTGGCGAGGACCGCCTCGAAGGCGCCGAGCTTGGCGTCGACGTACGCGTCGGCGTTGCGGCGCAGGGTCTCGGGGTCGTGGCTGCGCTCGGGGGCGTCCTCGTCCTCGTAGCCGTCCTCGTCCAGGCCGGGGCCGGTGCCGAGCAGCTTCTCGCGGCCGCGGCCGACCGAGCCGAGGGTCTTGGTGAGGACGACCTCGAAGTTGGCGAGCTTGGAGTCGACGTAGTCGTCGGCCTCGGCGCGGACCTCCTCGGCCTCCTGCCGGGCGTCGCCGAGGATCCGGTCGGCCTCGGCCTGGGAGCGGCGGGCGATCTCCGTGCCGGAGATCAGCGAGCCGCGCTCGGCGTGCGCCGTCTCGATGATCCGCTCGGCCTCGCGCTGGGCCTCCTGCACCATCTGGTCGCGGTCGCCGATCAGCTCCTGGGCCTGCGCGAGGGAACCGGGCAGGGCCTGGCGCACCTCGTCGAGCAGCGCGAGCAGTTCGGCGCGGTTGATCACGCATGACGCCGACATGGGCATGGACCGGGCGCTGGAGACCGTGGCCACGATCTCGTCGAGCTTCTTCTGCACGTCCACCGTGTGCTCGCCACTCTCTACAGGTGTGTTGGACTACCGATGTGTCGGAGACGGACGGGACGACTGTACGTCCATGAGGTGATCGCCGGACACCGGGTGACGGGTCGTCAGCCGCCTCAGTCCTTCTTCAGCCGCCGGGTAAGGGCCTCGAGGACCTGCGGAGGCACCAGGTGCGAGACGTCGCCACCCCAGGCCGCGACCTCCTTGACCAGGGAGGACGACAGGAAGCTGTAGGTGGGGTTGGTGGGCACGAACAGCGTCTCGACGCCGGAGAGGCCGTTGTTCATCTGGGCCATCTGCAGTTCGTAGTCGAAGTCGCTGACGGCGCGCAGGCCCTTGACGATGGCCGGGATGTCGCGCTGCTTGCAGAAGTCGACGAGGAGGCCGTGGAAGGCCTCGACGCGGACGTTGCCGTACTCGGCGGTGACCTGCCGGATGAGGTCGATCCGCTCGTCGATCTCGAACAGGCCCTTCTTCGACTGGTTGATCATCACCGCCACGTAGACCTCGTCGTAGAGACGGGAGGCGCGGGCGATGATGTCCAGGTGTCCGTTGGTGATGGGGTCGAACGACCCGGGGCAGACGGCGCGGCGCACTTGAGATCCCTCGCTCTCCGGTCCGGTCATCGTGCGTCTTCGCACGTAGAGGCGGCGCGACCGTACCAAAACGTCCCTTCGCCGTAGCGACGGGCCCGGATCGCGGCGAACCCTCGCGGCCATGTGAACTCCCCGCCCCTGGTGCTGCGCTCCACGGTGACGATGGCGTCCTCCGCGAGCCACCCCTGGGTGCGGAGTGTGAGCAGAATCTCGCGAAGATCGTCGTCGGAGACCGCGTACGGCGGGTCCAGGAAGACGATGTCGTACGGCTCCGCCGGGGGCGGTGTGTGGACGATCTGTTCCGCTTTGCCCGCCCGTACGTCGGCGCCGGGGAGGCCGAGCGCCTTCACGTTCTCCCGGACGGTGCGGACCGCTCGCGCGTCGGCCTCCACGAGCAGGGTGTGTCCGGCGCCCCGGGACAGCGCCTCCAGGCCGACGGCGCCCGAGCCTGCGTACAGGTCCAGGACGCGTTCGCCGTCCAGCGGGCCGCCCAGGAGGGACTGCCAGGTGGAGAACAGCCCTTCGCGCGCCCGGTCCGAGGTGGGGCGGGTTCCGCTGCCCGGCGGTACGGCGAGACGGCGTCCGCCGGCCCGGCCGGCGATCACGCGGGTCATGTCGGGTCCTCGCTTGTCGATGGTGGCCTTGTCGATGGCGGCTCGGGTGCGGGCCGGTCCCAGTCTGTCAGCCCTTCTCCAGGTATTGCTCCCGCTCCTCGTCCAGCAACGCGTCCAGGGCCGTGCGCAGCCCGGGCAGGTGCTCCAGGTCCGGGTCGGCGGCGACCACCGCGGCGGCCTCCTCACGGGCCTCGGCGATGATCTCCTCGTCGTCGATGACGGCGAGCACCCGCAGGCTGGAGCGGGCGCCGGACTGGGCCTGGCCGAGGACGTCGCCCTCGCGGCGCTGTTCGAGGTCGATGCGGGAGAGCTCGAAGCCGTCGAGGGTGGAGGCCACCGCGTTCAGCCGCTGCCGGGCGGCGCTCGCCTCCGGCATCTCGGTGACCAGCAGGCACAGGCCGGGCGCGGAGCCGCGGCCGACGCGGCCGCGCAGCTGGTGCAGCTGGGAGACGCCGAAGCGGTCGGCGTCCATGATCACCATCACCGTGGCGTTCGGCACGTTCACACCGACCTCGATGACCGTGGTGGCGACCAGCACGTCGGTCTCGCCGGCGGCGAAGCGGCGCATGACCGCGTCCTTGTCGTCGGGCTGCATACGGCCGTGCAGCACCTCGACCTTCAGGCCGTGCAGGGGGCCCTTGGCGAGCTGGTCGGCGACGTCCAGCACGGCGAGCGGGGGGCGCTTCTCCGCCTCGTCCTCGGGGGACTTCTTCGCGGCGGCCTTCTTCGGGTCGTCCTCCTCGTCCCCGATGCGCGGGCAGACCACGTACGCCTGGTGGCCCTTCGCCACCTCCTCGCGCACCCGCTCCCAGGCCCGGGCGAGGAAGTGCGGTTTGTCGGCGGCCGGCACGACATGGCTGGCGATGGGCGAGCGGCCCGCCGGGAGCTGGTCGAGGACGGAGGTCTCCAGGTCGCCGAAGACCGTCATCGCGACCGTCCGCGGAATGGGCGTGGCGGTCATGACCAGCAGGTGCGGGGGTTGCTTGCCCTTGCCTCGCAGGGCGTCGCGCTGCTCGACGCCGAACCGGTGCTGCTCGTCCACCACGACCAGACCCAGGTCGTGGAACCGGACCTTGTCCTCGATCAGCGCGTGCGTGCCGATGACGATGCCCGCCTCGCCGGTGGCCAGGTCGAGCAGGGCCTGCCGGCGGGCGGCGGCGCCCATGGATCCGGTGAGCAGCACCACCTTGGTGGCGTGTTCGGCGCCGCCCAGCATGCCTCCCTCCTGACTCCCACCACCGCCCTTCCGCGGAGGCGCTTCGCGCCACAGTCCCCAACCGGCGAGCTCCCCCATCATCTCGGTGACCGACCGGTGGTGCTGCTGGGCCAGCACTTCGGTGGGCGCGAGCATCGCGGCCTGTCCGCCCGCGTCGACGACGGCGAGCATGGCGCGCAGGGCGACGAGCGTCTTGCCGCTGCCGACCTCTCCCTGGAGCAGTCGGTGCATCGGGTGCTCGGTGGCCAGGTCGGCGAAGATCTCGCGGGAGACCTTCCGCTGGCCTTCGGTGAGGGTGAAGGGGAGGCGGTCGTCGAAGGCCGCGAGGAGACCGTCCGGGCCGGGAACGCGGGCGACGGCGGGAAGTTGGGCGTCCGCGTGGCGGCGGCGGGCGAGCGCGACCTGGAGGACGAACGCCTCGTCCCACTTCAGACGGGCGCGGGCGTCGGCGATGTCCGCCTTGCTGTGCGGGCGGTGGATCTTGAGCAGGGCCTCGGGGAGGGTGACCAGGCCGCGGCCCGCGCGCAGCGACTCGGGCAGCGGGTCGAGCGCCTCCTGGGCACTGGGCAGGACGGTCTGGACCGCCTTGCCGATCTTCCAGGACTCCAGCTTGGCGGTGGCCGGGTACAGCGGGATGAGGGCGCCGGCCCAGCTCTCGACCGCTTCTCCGTCCTCCCCCTTCAGCAACTCGTACGCCGGGTGGGCCAGTTGCAGCCGCCGGTTGAAGACCGAGACCTTGCCCGCGAACATCGCGCGCGTGCCCGGGAGGAGTTCCTTGTGGGGCTTGTGCACGCCGTTGCCGAAGAAGACCAGTTGGAGCCGGCCGCTGCCGTCCGTGATCGTCACCTCCAGGCGCTGGCCCTTGCCGCGGGGCGCTCGGGCGGAGGCGAAGGTGTGCAGGCGGGCGTCGGCGACCTGGGCGACCACTGTGACGTGCTCGTCCATGGGCAGGTCGGCGAGGTGGGTGAGCTGTCCGCGCTCCTCGTACCGGCGCGGGTAGTGGTGCAGGAGGTCGCCGACGGTGTGCAGGCCGAGGTGCTCGGCCATCACCTTCGCGGTGGCGGGGCCGAGCACTGACTTCAGTGGCTGTTTCAGTGGTTCTTGCAGTGCGGGCACGAGATCCATTGCACACCACGGCACCGACAATGCCGTAAACCTCCCGGGAAATCCCTGGTCAGCCGGTCCGTCCGGGCTCTAGGACGACGCGCTCCGGCCATCCCCGCGGCAGCCGCCTCACAAGTGCCGCCCTACCCCGCGCCGACGCGAAGTCCCCCCATCGGCGCTGCGACGATGGACTTCCAGACCCCACAATCAGCACGGGCATCCCACTGACCACAGTGATCCGCCCAGCCCCGCTCGGACCACATGTTCCAGGTCGATCTGCGGGGTCTGGTGGACCTGCTCTCGCACCACCTGTACTCCAGTCCCAAGGTCTACCGGCGCGAACTGCTACAGAACGCCGTGGACGCCGTCACCGCCCGGCGCGCGGAGGAGCCCGGCGCCCCGGCGCGCGGGGCGCGCGTACGGCTGTTCGCGGACGGCGGCACCCTGCGGATGGAGGACACCGGCGTCGGCCTCACCGAGTCCGACGTGCACGAGCTGCCGGCCACCACCGGCCGCGGCTCCAAGCGGGCCGAGGGCCTGCGGGAGGCGCGCTCGGACTTCCTCGGCCAGTTCGGCATCGGCCTGCTGGCCTGCTTCGTGCTGGCCGAGCGGATCCGGGTGGTCAGCCGCAGCGCCCGTACCCCCGACGCGCCTCCCGTGGAGTGGACGGCGCGCGACGACGGCTCGTACACCGTGCGGACCCTGCCGGACCCCGCCCGCCCGGAACCCGGCACCACCGTGCATCTCCAGGCCCGGGGGGCGGGCGAATGGCTCACCGAGCAGCGTGTGCTCGCGCTGGCACGGGACTTCGGGTCGCTGCTGCCGTACGACGTCCGGCTGGCGAGGAGGCGGTCACCGACCTGCCGACGCCCTGACCGGGCGTACCCCTCCGCCGCGGCCCGCCAGGTGGCCCTGGGCCGGTACTGCCACGCGGTGTTCGGGTTCACCCCGCTGGACACCATCGGCCTGGACGTGCCGCTGGCCGGGATCCGCAGGTGGCGTACGTGCTGCCGTCGGCGGTCAGCCCGGCGCATGGACACCATCGGCCTGGACGTGCCGCTGGCCGGGATCCGCAGGTGGCGTACGTGCTGCCGTCGGCGGTCAGCCCGGCGCAGCGGGCGGGTCACCGCGTGCACCTGAAGGGCATGCTGCTGACCGAGCGGGCCGAACAGCTGCTGCCCGACTGGGCGTTCTTCGTGCGCTGCGTGCTCGACACCGACGGTCTGCGGCCCACCGCCTCGCGGGAGTCGCTGTACGAGGACGAGACGCTGGCCGCCGTGCGCGAGGCGCTGGGGAACGGATCCGGACCTGGCTGATCTCGAAGGTCTACAACTACAGCTCCGAGAAAGACAAGATGTTCGTCCCGTTCGCGCGGCTGCCGCGCATGTGGACGAACGCCCGGAGGACTTCGACGAGTACGGGGCCCACTCGCTGCACTGGGTCTTCCAGTGGATGTCGGCGGGCATGCTGGGCCAGCCGCGCATCCCGCTGGCCGCCGTCGAGAAGTGGCTCGGCGAGATGGAGCACCGCTACCGGCTCGCCGGCCACTCCGAACGTCCCGTGCGCAGCGCCGAGTTGAGCGTCGCCCGGCACATCGGGGACCTCGCGCGGGCGGAGCGGGCGTACCCGCGTGGCTGGCCGCCGACCGGGACCGCATGGCCGACTGCCAGGCCTGCGAACTGCACGACCAGGGCAGGTAGCAGGCCGAGTGCGGCCGGGACGCGGAGGAGGTCGAGCTGTGGCGGCCGGTGCTGGACGGCGAGTTCTCCTGCGCCCACGAGCCGCACGGCGACGGGGCCGTGGTGCAGACGCAGTGGTGGCTCGCCGACTGCCTGAGCGAGCTCGGAGAGCACCGTGCGGCGGCCGAACGCAGGCTCCAGGCCGCCGAGATCGCCCGGCACTGGCCCGAGCAGCAGGACCACACGGCCCTCGCCCATCCGGCCGCCGAGTCGCTGAGCCGGGCCGGGCTGCACGACGAGGCGGACCGTGCATACGCGCGCGGTCGACCTGTGGCGCTCCCTGGGCGACGTGAACGGTCCGGTACGCGCCCTGCGCGTACGCGCGTGGCCGGCGTCGGGCATCGAGGCCGGCTTGGACGCGGCGCGGGAGTTGATGGAGGCCGCCGTCACGGAGTGCGAAGCGGCGCTGGACGCGGTGGCCGTTGCCGCGGCGCGGCATGGCTCGTCGCCGAACTCGGGCAGACCCACCGGTAGTTCGGTGACCTGCTCGCGGACAGCGCGGAGGACGAGGAGGACGAGGCAGCGTCCGAGGAGGCCCTGTCCAGCCTGGAGCGGGCGATCGCCGCCTTCGCCCTGCTGGGTCCGGCCGCCCTGTACGACCGGACCGGAGCGGAACTCGCCGCGGGATGGCTGGCGGCCGGCCTGGGCCGCCCCGCCGATGCGACGGCGCGCGCGTGCCGTGCTGGCGGCCTACGAGCAAGCCGACGACGAGGACGGCCGCCCTCCCGGCGCACGGAGGCGGAAAGGCTCCTGCGAGCCCTCGAGGAGGGAACTGAGGACTGAGGCGCTCACTCCACCCCGATGAACAGCAGCGCCCCCTGCCGGCCGCCCTGGTAGACCACCGTGTCGACGGCGAGGTAGGACTCGCGGACACGGGTCTGGAGACGGTCGGCGATCGAGTCGGGCGCCTCGCCCCCGAGGACGAGGGTGACCAGTTCGCCGCCGGCCGCGAGCATGCGGTCCAGGACGGTCTCGGCGGTGGCCGTGACGTCCGAGCCGATCACGGCCACGTCGCCGTCGATGAGGCCGAGGACGTCACCGGCCTGGCAGATGCCGGCCGTGGTCCAGGACTGGCGTTCGGCGACGGTGACCTCGGCGTGCCGGGTGGCGCCGGCCGCCGAGGTCATGGCGACGACGTCCTCGTCGAAGCGGCGCCCCGGCTCGTGCACGGCGAGGGCGGCGATGCCCTGCACGGCCGAGCGGGTCGGGATCAGGGCGACGCGGACGCCCTCCCCGCGGGCCTGCTCGGCCGCGGCGGACGCGGTGTGGCGCAGCTCGGGGTCGTTGGGCAGCAGGACCACCTCGCGCGCGTGTGCCCGCCGTACGGCCTCGACGAGCTCCCCGCTCGCGAGCGGCTCCCCGGGCCGGGCGAGCACCGCTGTCGCCCCGGCCTCGGTGTAGAGCCCGGCCAGGCCCTCGCCCGGCACGACGGCCACCACGGCGCGCTGGGCCCGCTCACGGTGGGGCCTCCCGGACCCGTCCGTGTGTGCGTCGCCGGCGCCGAAGTGCGTGATCCGGATCCGGTGCGGCCGCCCGGCCTCCACGCCCGCCTCCACGGCTGCGCCGGCGTCGTCGACGTGCACGTGCACGTTCCACAGGCCGTCTCCGCCGACCACGACGAGGGAGTCCCCGAGCTCGTCGAGCCGCTCGCGCAGCCGGGCGACGGCCGCGTCCTCGGCGTCCAGCAGGTAGATCACCTCGAAGGCGGGGCCGCTCGCGGGCGGCGCGCAGGCACCGGGCCCGTCCTCCTCGGCGGAGCACACGCGCGCGTGGGGCACGACCGTCCGACCGTCACCCGCCGCCGCGGGCGCCGAGGGGGACGCGCCCTGCTCCGGCGTCCGTCCCGTGAAGGTCTCCACCAGGGCCGCGAGGACCGCCACGAGCCCCCGCCCGCCCGCGTCGACCACCCCGGCGCGCTCCAGGACCGCCAGCTGGCCGGGGGTCGCGGCGAGGGCCGCGCACGCTCCCTCGTAGGCGGCCAGCGCGACCGTGCCGCAGTCTCCCTCCGCTCCGGTGGCCGCGTCCGCGGCGGCCGAGGCCACCGACAGGACCGTGCCCTCCTTCGGGTGCGCCACGGCCTGCCGGGCGGAGTCGGCCGCGCGCCGCAGGGCCAGGCACAGGCCGCGTCCGTCGGTGTGCGCGCGGTCCGCGTCGGCGGCGAACACCTGGGCCATGCCGCGCAGCAGCTGGGCGAGGATCGTCCCGGAGTTGCCGCGGGCCCCGATCAGCGCGCCGTGCGCCATCGCCCGCGCGGCGTCGGCCAGGGAGGGGCCGGGGAGGGCCCCACTGGTCCCACCGCCCACCTCGTGCGCGGCGAACACGGCCTCCACCGCCGCGGCGGCGGACTCCACGGTCAGGTACAGATTGGTGCCGGTGTCCCCGTCGGCCACGGGGTAGACGTTGATCGCGTCGATCTCCTCGCGCGCGCGTCCCAGCGCCCGCAGCGCAAGTCCGCACCAGGTGCGCACCGCCGGCGCGTCGAACGTCTGCGGCACCTGCGGCACCTGCGCCTCCCTGAGCTGCTGGACTGGACGCAGCGTAGACCCCGGGGCGGTGCCGGACGGAAGAGGGCCCGCGCGGGCCCCGGAGCCACCATGGTAGTTTCGCCCTACGGACGCAGCCGTTGTATGCTGCTCCGGTTGCCCGATCCTGATCGGGCTCTCACCTGGCAACGCCACTCAGATTTCAAGAGCGCTCTCCGAGCCTGAGATCTTGATCCCGGCATGCCGGGATCAACCGTAAGTGCATCTGAAGTCTTTGGAGTGACCCGTGGCTGCCAACTGCGACGTCTGCGGCAAGGGGCCGGGCTTCGGCAACAACATCTCGCACTCGCACCGCCGTACGTCCCGTCGCTGGAACCCGAACATCCAGCGTGTGCGTACCGTGGTCGGCGGGACGCCGAAGCGCGTGAACGCCTGCACCTCGTGCATCAAGGCCGGCAAGGTCTCGCGCTGACGCACAGCAACAGCTAAGCGCGCGGCCACCGCTGGTTCGCTGCACTGAGCCGGTCCACCTCGGTGGACCGGCTTTTTGCCGTGCCCGCGCATGCCGTGCCCGCGCGCCGGGGACCGCAGGCCGGCCAGTGCACGTCCCGCGCGGCTACCCCGCCCGGGACGTCCGCAGGGCCCACCCGTGGTCCACGGGCCCGATCCCCCCGCCGAGCGCGAAGCCGGCCGCGATCGCCCCGGTGACGTACGCCTTGGCCGCGCTCACGGCCTCCGGTACGGACCGGCCCTTCGCCAGGTGCGAGGCGATCGCGGAGGCGAGGGTGCAGCCGGTGCCGTGCGTGTGCCGGTTGCCGTACCGGGGAGCGCGCAGCCAGTGCTCCTCGGCACCGTCGGTGAGCAGGTCCACGGCCTGGTCCCCGCCGTCCAGCCCGGCGTCCCCGGCGAGGTGGCCGCCCTTGATCAGCACCCACTTCGGTCCGAACGCCAGCATCGCCGCAGCGGCGTCCCGCATCTGCTCCTCCGCCCGGACCCGGACGCCGGTCAGCTGGGCCACCTCGTCGAGGTTCGGCGTGGCGACGGTCGCCACCGGCAGCAGCGTGGTGCGTACGGTCCGCAGCGCGGACCCGGCAAGCAGCGGATCACCGTGCTTGGAGACGCCGACCGGGTCGACGACCGCGGGCGCGTCCGTCCCGGCGATCAGTTCGGCCACGGCCCCGGCCAGTTCCGCCGAGGCCAGCATCCCGGTCTTGACCGCCTGGACGCCGATGTCGTCCACGACGCTGCGGTACTGGGCCCGGACCGCGTCCACGGGCAGCTCCCAGGCGCCCTGCACGCCGAGGGAGTTCTGCGCGGTGACCGCGGTGATCACGCTCATGCCGTGCACGCCGAGGGCGAGCATCGTCTTCAGGTCGGCCTGGATGCCGGCGCCGCCGCCGGAGTCGGAGCCCGCGACGGTCAGCACACGAGGAGGGGCGGCGGGCACTACTCGATGTCCGGCGGCGGTCATGACTCGATGTCCCCGAAGTGGTCCCAGCCGCCCTTGCTGGTCCACGGCGCGCCGTCGACCGTGACCTGGGGCAGTGCCGAGGGGCTGAGCACCTCGCCGATCACCTTCCAGCGGGCCGGCAGCTTCACGTCCGGGGGGAAGGCCGCCACGATCGCGTGGTCCTCTCCCCCGGTCAGCACCCACTGCAACGGGTCGACCCCGACGGCCTGCCCGATGTCGTTCATCTGCGAGGGGATGTCTATGGCTCCGGAGCGGATGTCGATGTGGACCTTGCTGGCCTCGGCGATGTGCCCGAGGTCGGCGATCAGTCCGTCGCTGACGTCGCACATGGCGGTGGCGCCGAGCCCGGCGGCCGCGGGGCCCGCGTGGTACGGCGGCTCGGGGCGGCGGTGGGCCTCGACGAAGGCGCGGGGCGAGCGGAAACCCCGGGAGAGCACCGCGTACCCGGCCGCGGACCAGCCCAGCCAGCCGGTCACCGCGACCAGGTCGCCGGGTTGCGCGCCGGCCCGTGTGACCGGCTCGTGGTTGCGCAGATCGCCGAGCGCGGTGATCGACACCATGATCGTGTCGCCGCGCACCACGTCCCCGCCGACGACGGCGGCCCCGGCGACCTGGCACTCGTCGCGCAGGCCGTCCATCAGCTCGGTGGGCCAGGTGACCGGGAGTTCGGTGGGGACGACCAGGCCGAGCAGCAGCGCGGTCGGCACGGCGCCCATTGCGGCGATGTCCGCGAGGTTCTGGGCGGCCGCCTTGCGGCCCACGTCGTACGCCGTGGACCAGTCCCGGCGGAAGTGCCGCCCCTCCAGGAGTATGTCGGTGCTCGCCACGACCCTGCGGTCGGGGGCGGCGACCACCGCGGCGTCGTCGCCGGGGCCGACCCGGACCGCCGGGGTGGTGGTGAGACGGGAGGTGAGCTCCCTGATGAGCCCGAACTCCCCGAGCTCACCAACAGTGCCCTTCATCGACCTTTCGCCCCTTCTGTCCCTGTACATTCCCGGTCGCGCGTCAACGCGGTCCTCGCTACGGTCGAGATGACCGTCAACTTCTGTCCTACCTGCACCCCGGCGCGTGCGTCACGGTCTTCCCGGGTCTCCCCGCGGCACGTGACGACGCGATACCGTGGCGTTCCTTTTCCCCATGATCCTCGTGGCCGCCCTGGAGGTTCCGTGGTACAGGCGTACATCCTGATCCAGACGGAGGTCGGCAAGGCGTCGACCGTCGCCGAGACGATCAGCAAGATCCCTGGCGTGATCCAGGCCGAGGACGTGACGGGACCGTACGACGTCATCGTGCGCGCCCAGGCGGACACGGTGGACGACCTGGGCCGCATGGTGGTCGCGAAAGTCCAGCAGGTGGACGGCATCACACGCACCCTGACCTGCCCGGTCGTGCATCTGTAGCCCCCGTCTACCCTTGGCCGGTGAGCTCTTTCCGTCACCGGCTTCTCGGCCTGCCCGTTCTCGCCGCGCTGATCACCGCCGCGGGCTGTTCCCCAAGCGACGACAGCGCCACCGTGGCGGTTCCCGGCCCACGGCCGGCGGTAGCTGAACTGTGCCGGAATCTGAACAGGGAACTGCCTGGGAAAGTGGACGGACTGAGCCGCGAGGACCCTAGGCCCGCCTCCGCGCTGACCGCGGGCTGGGGAAGCCCGGCGATCATACTGCGGTGCGGTGTCCCGCGGCCCGCCGCGATGGACGATCCGGAGGCCGACGGGGCCGAGGTGAACGACGTGGGCTGGCTGCTGCAGAAGCAGGAGGACGGGTCGTTCCGCTTCACGACCACGCTGCGCCTGGCCTATGTGGAGGTGACGATCCCCGCGGGGCGGACGGACCACGGGGTGGCGCCGCTGGTCGATCTGGCGCCTGCCCTGAAGAAGGCGATCCCCGAGGGGATCGCCGACTGAGCGCCTGACGTGCGCCGTGGGGGCCCGGGACGCCGGCCGGCCCCCGCCGCCCCCTGGGCGCGCGTCCTCAGCGCAGGCCGGTCGAGCGGCGCAGCGCCGCCTGGATGAGCCGGTCCACCAGTTCCGGGTAGCCGACCCCGCTCGCCTGCCACATCTGCGGGTACATCGAGATGGGCGTGAAGCCGGGCATGGTGTTGATCTCGTTGATCACGAACTCGCCGTCCTCGGTGAGGAAGAAGTCCGCGCGGACCAGGCCCTCGCAGGAGGCCGCCTCGAACGCCTCCACCGCGAGCCGCCGCACCTCGGCGGTCTCTTCGTCGGTCAGCGGGGCGGGCACGATACCGGGCGTGGAGTCGATGTACTTGGCCTCGAAGTCGTAGTACGCGTGCGCCTCGGGCGGCGGGATCTCGGCCGGTACGGAGGCCCGCGGACCGTCCTCGAACTCCAGCACCCCGCACTCGATCTCACGGCCGCGCAGCGCGGCCTCCACGAGCACCTTCGGGTCGTGCCTCCGGGCCTCCTCGATCGCCTCGTCCAGGCCGGAGAGGTCGTCGACCTTGGTGATGCCGATCGACGAACCGGCGCGCGCCGGCTTCACGAACAGCGGCCAGCCGTGCTCGCCGGCGAAGTCGACGATCTTCTTGCGGGTGGCGGACGGGTCCTGCGCCCACTCGCGCGGCCGGATCACCACGTACGGGCCGACCTTGAGCCCGAAGGAGGTGAACACCCGCTTCATGTACTCCTTGTCCTGGCCGACGGCCGAGGCGAGCACGCCCGAGCCCACGTACGGCACCCCGGACAGCTCCAGGAGGCCCTGGAGGGTGCCGTCCTCGCCGTAGGGGCCGTGCAGCACCGGGAAGACCACGTCGACCTCGCCGAGCGCCTTGGGCACCGAACCGGGCTCGCTGTAGACGACTTCGCGGTTGGCCGGGTCGACGGGGAGCACCACGCCGCCCTCGGCGGAGTCGGCGAGTTCCTCGACGCTCGGGGTGCGGCCCTCGGTGATGGCCATGCGCTCCGGCTCGTCGGCGGTCAGGGCCCAGCGGCCGTCGCGGGTGATGCCGATCGGCAGGACCTCGTACTTGGTCCGGTCGATGGCGCGCAGCACCGCGCCCGCGGTGACCACGGAGATCCCGTGTTCGGAGCTGCGGCCGCCGCACACGACGGCCACGCGGGGCTTGCGGGACGGCTGCTCGGGGCTCTGGGGGAGGTTCTCGGTGCTCATATCGCGATGAGAGTACCCGCTGGTATCCGCGACGTCAGTGCCCGCATGGGCACCGTCGCTCAGCGTCGCACGGACGGTCGCGCAACGTGATGCGGACGGCCGAACGGCGCCGGTTTCAGCGGCGTTCGGGCTTGGCGCTGCGCGACATCAGCTCCCGGAGGGCCACCACGGGCGGCTTGGCCTCGTGCACGATGCCGACGACGGTCTCCGTGATGGGCATGTCGACGCCGTGCCGGCGGGCCAGATCCAGCACCGACTCACAGGACTTGACGCCCTCGGCGGTCTGCTTGGTGACCGCGATGGTCTCCTGGAGGGTCATGCCCTTGCCGAGGTTGGTGCCGAAGGTGTGGTTGCGCGACAGCGGCGAGGAGCAGGTGGCCACCAGGTCGCCGAGGCCGGCGAGTCCGGAGAAGGTCAGCGGGTCTGCGCCCAGGGCCATGCCCAGCCGGGTGGTCTCGGCGAGGCCGCGCGTGATGAGCGAGCCCTTGGCGTTGTCGCCGAGCCCCATGCCGTCCGCGATGCCGACGGCCAGACCGATCACGTTCTTGACGGCGCCGCCGAGTTCGCAGCCGACCACGTCGGTGTTGGTGTACGGCCGGAAGTACGGGGTGTGGCAGGCGGCCTGCAACCGCCGGGCCACCGCCTCGTCGGTGCACGCGACCACGCCGGCGGCCGGCATGCGGGCGGCGATCTCCCGGGCCAGGTTGGGCCCGGTGACGACGGCGATGCGGTCGGCGCCGGCCTTGGCGACGTCCTCGATCACCTCGCTCATCCGCATGGCCGAGCCCAGTTCGACGCCCTTCATCAGGGACACGAGGACCGTGTCCGGGGCGAGCAGCGGCACCCACTCGGCGAGGTTCGCGCGCAAGGTCTGCGAGGGGATGGCGAGCACCGTGAAGTCGGCGTCACGGGCGGCCTCGGCGGCGTCGGCCGTGGCCCGCAGGTTCTCCGGGAGTTCGACTCCTGGCAGGTAGTCGGGGTTGGTCCGGGTGGAGTTGACCGCGTCGACGAGTTCGGCGCGGCGGGCCCACAGGGTCACCTCGCAACCGGCGTCGGCAAGGACCATGCCGAAGGCGGTGCCCCACGACCCGGTACCGAAGACGGCCGCCTTGACCGGCTTGCTCACGTGCCCTGCCCCTCTTCCTGTACGGATTCCCGCACGGCCGCCGGCCCGCGCTGCGCGGCCGGCACCGTCCTGCCCTGCTTCTGCGACTCGGTGCGGCGGCGCTGCTCGATCCGCTCCCGGCGCGGATCGTACGGCTCGGCGGGCGCCTTCTCACCGCGGATCTGCTCCAGCTGGCGGGTGATGGCCGCCATGATGACCTCGGTCGCCTCCTTCAGCAGCTCCGGGGTCATCTCCTGGTCGTAGAAGCGGGAGAGGTCCACGGGCGGTCCGGACAGCACGTGGTGGGTCTTGCGGGGCAGCAGGTGGGGCTTCTTGGCGTAGGGCGGCAGCAGTTCGTTGGCGCCCCACTGGGCGACCGGAATCACCGGGCACTTGGTCTGGAGGGCGACCCGGGCGGCACCGGTCTTGCCGGTCATCGGCCAGCCGTCGGGGTCGCGGGTGAGGGTGCCCTCGGGGTAGAAGGCGACGCACTCGCCGCGCTCCACGGCGTCGATGGCGGCCCGGAACGCGCTCAGCGCGTCCGTGCTCTCGCGGTAGACGGGGATCTGCCCGGTGCCGCGCATCGCGGCACCCACCAATCCCTTCTTGAAAAGCCCGCTCTTCGCCAGGAATCGCGGCACGCGCCCGGTGTTGTACTGAAAGTGGGCGTACGCGAAGGGGTCGACGTGCGAATTGTGGTTCACCACGGTGATAAATCCGCCGTCGGCCGGAATGTGCTCCATTCCGCGCCAGTCCCGCTTGATCAGAACCACCAGTGGCGGTTTGCAGATCACCGCTGCGAAGCGATACCAGAAGCCGATTCTGCGGCGGGGCACGCGGACACCTTCCTCTAGGGCCTGGGGGGGCCGCACAAGTGTCGCCCCAGGCCGCCTGTCTGTCGAGAACACCGTACGCCCGCACGTCACCCGGGAGCCTCCTTGAAAGGGGCTTCGCGCCCCTCCCCTTCCCGGTCCGCCGGACGGTCCGGGGGACAATGACGACCACACGAGAGGGACGGAACGCCGGTGCAGTGGACCTTGGTCATCCCCCTGAAGCCCCTGACCCGGGCCAAGAGCAGGCTGTCGGACACGGCCGGCGACGGGCTGCGTCCCGGCCTGGCCCTCGCCTTCGCCGTGGACACGGTGGCGGCCGCGCTGGCCTGCCCGACTGTGGCGGATGTGGCGGTCGTCACGGACGATGCCGAGGCCGGGCGGGAGCTGGCGGCGCTGGGCGCCCGGATCGTCGCCGACGAGCCGCGGACCGGGCTGAACGCCGCCCTCACACACGGAGCGACGGTCGTACGGGCCTCGCGCCCACGAATCCCGGTGGCGGCCCTGAACGCCGATCTTCCCGCGCTGCGGCCCATGGAATTGACCCGGGTTCTGGAGGCGGCCGGACAATTCCCGCGGGCATTTCTCGCGGATTCCGCGGCCATCGGCACCACTTTGCTGGCGGCGTCCCCCGGGCATCCGCTGCTCCCGGCTTTCGGCGCCGGTTCCCGGGCCCGCCACCGGGCGTCCGGCGCGGTGGAACTGTCCTTGGACGCGGTGGAATCCGTGCGCCGGGACGTGGACACCGGGCACGATCTGCGGGCGGCACTGGCCCTCGGCGTGGGCTCGTGGACGGCCGTCGCGGCGGCGCGGCTGCCGGCCGTAGGGCAGTAGGCTGCCGTCATGCAGGCGACCGCATACACGTACGACCCCGAAAGCCGCAGCGGGCAGGTACTCCTGGACGACGGCACACCGGTGCCCTTCGACGCGCCGGCGTTCGACGCGGGCGGTCTGCGGCTGCTGCGACCGGGACAGCGGGTGCGGATCGAGACCGAGGGCGAGGGGAACGGCCTGCGGATCACCCTGGTGACGCTGCAGACCCTCTGAGCAGGCAGAAAGACCGTCCGGCCGGCGCGAGGGGCCCTACGGACCGGGCGGACCGCGCCCGAACACGCCGCGGGCCGGGCTCCCTCGGGAGTCCGGCCCGGCGCCTGAGTGCCCCTGCGCCGCTACTTGCCGCGGGCAGTGGTCTTCTTGGCGGTGGTCTTGCGGGCGCTCGACTTCTTGGCGGGGGCCTTCTTCGCCGGCGCCTTCTTGGCCGTGACCTTCTTGGCGGCGGCCTTCGTGGCCGTCGTCTTCTTGGCGGCCGCCGTGGTCTTCTTGGCCGCGGTGGTCTTCTTGGCGGCGGCCTTCTTCGCCGCTGGGGCGGCCTTCTTCGCCGCGGCCTTCTTCGCCGCCGCGGTGGCCTTCTTCGCCGCGGCCTTCTTGCCGACGGCCTTGGCAATGGTGGCGGGCGGGCCGGTGAGGCTGCCCTTGGGCGCCTTCTTGACCGCGATGTCGTGCTTCGGGAGCTTCTTCGAGCCGCTCACCAGGTCCTTGAAGCCCTGGCCGGCCCGGAAGCGGGGAACGGAGGTCTTCTTGACCCGCACCCGCTCACCCGTCTGCGGGTTGCGCGCATAACGGGCGGGACGGTCGACCTTCTCGAAGGACCCGAAGCCGGTGACCGAGACCCGGTCTCCCGCGACGACCGCGCGGACGACGGCGTCCAGTACCGCGTCCACCGCATCGGCGGCCTGCTGGCGACCGCCCATCTTGTCGGCAATCGCTTCTACGAGCTGCGCCTTGTTCACGTCTTCCCCTTCGGAGACCTTGCCAGAACGAAAGTGTTCAAGCGTTTTCGCACGTTAGGCAGATATATACCGCAAATCAAACACGAAACGGGCTAATCACCCTTGTGCCGCAACGGACTCGACGGCCTCGGGCTGTTCAGCCTTCCTCTCCGGGGATTCGGCCCTGGTCGAGGTCTGCCGTGAACCGCTCCAGACGCCTTGTCGCACCGGCGAGATCGTGCTTGGCCGCGGCCGTAATGACCAGCAGCTTCCGGGTCAGCGCCATCCGTACGCTCTCCGGGACTTGCAGTGCGCGCACTCTTTCGTGCGCTTCCTTGAGCTGGGCCGCGACCGCCGTATAGAGCTCGAGTTGGCCGTCGTTGTCCATGCACAGATTGTGCCATCTGGGGCGAGTTGTCGCCTGCGCTGGGGGGCAACTGACGCCGGTGACGATCGTCCGGGCGGCTGCGCCGGGCGGGACCCCGGGCCTCGTCTACCCCGGCAATCTCCCGCTTAACGTGGGAAGTTGAGTGCCTCCACGGCGGCGCGCCGGGTGGTACGGGCACCAAAACGGCTGTACCCCCGATCGCCTCGATCGGGGGTACAGCAGGGTCTCACAGTGGCCGAAAGTCGACTTGCCACAGCGCCGGAGAGCGGTGTCCGGCTCAGCGGTCGATCATCAGCCGGGGCCGTGGATCAGACCGGCAGGGTGCGCGGTTTGAACGCCGGGCGCTTCGCCTCGTAGGCGGCGATGTCGGTCTCGTTCTGGAGGGTGATGGAGATGTCGTCCAGCCCGTTCAGCAGCCGCCAGCGGGAGTTCTCGTCCAGCTCGAAGGATGCGGTGATCCCCTCGGCGCGCACCTCGCGGGCGACCAGGTCGACGGTCACCTCGGCCTCGGGGTCCTTCTCGGTGAGCTCCCACAGCGCGTCCACGACCTTCTGCTCCAGGACCACCGTGAGCAGACCGTTCTTCAGCGAGTTGCCCCGGAAGATGTCCGCGAAGCGGGAGGAGATCACGGTCTTGAAGCCGTAGTTCTGCAGCGCCCAGACCGCGTGCTCGCGGGAGGAGCCGGTGCCGAAGTCGGGGCCGGCGACCAGGACCGTGGCGCCTTGCCGCTCCGGGCGGGTGAGCACGAACTCGGGGTCCTTGCGCCAGGCCTCGAACAGCCCGTCCTCGAACCCGTCGCGGGTGACCTTCTTGAGCCAGTGGGCGGGGATGATCTGGTCGGTGTCGACGTTGCTGCGGCGCAGCGGGACGGCCCGGCCGGTGTGAGTGGTGAAGGCTTCCATGATTGATCAGACTCCAGCGGGCGTGGGGACGTCGGCGTCGGACAGGTCGGCCGGGGAGGCCAGGTGGCCGAGGACCGCGGTGGCCGCGGCGACCTGCGGGGAGACCAGGTGCGTACGGCCGCCCTTGCCCTGCCTGCCCTCGAAGTTGCGGTTGGAGGTGGAGGCGGAGCGCTCGCCGGGGGCCAGCTGGTCGGGGTTCATGCCCAGGCACATCGAGCAGCCCGCGTGCCGCCATTCGGCGCCGGCCTCCTTGAAGACCACGTCCAGGCCCTCGGAGACGGCCTGGAGGCCCACGCGCGCGGAGCCCGGGACGACCAGCATCCGTACGCCGTCGGCGACTTTGCGGCTCCGCAGGATCTCGGCGGCGGCACGCAGGTCCTCGATGCGGCCATTGGTGCAGGAGCCTACGAAGACGGTGTCCACCTCGATGGAGCGCAGCGGCTGTCCGGCCTCCAACCCCATGTATTCCAGGGCCTTTTCGGCGGCCAGGCGCTCCGATGCGTCTTCGTACGAAGCCGGGTCGGGGACGGCGGCCGAAAGCGGCGCGCCCTGCCCGGGGTTGGTGCCCCAGGTGACGAACGGGGACAGCTCGGCGGCGTCGATGACGACCTCGGCGTCGAAGACGGCGTCGTCGTCCGAGCGCAGGGTCTTCCAGTACGCCACGGCGGCGTCCCAGTCGGCGCCCTCGGGGGCGTGCGGGCGGCCCTCGAGGTAGGCGAAGGTGGTCTCGTCGGGGGCGATCATGCCCGCGCGGGCGCCCGCCTCGATCGACATGTTGCAGATGGTCATGCGGGCCTCCATCGAGAGCTTCTCGATGGCGGAGCCGCGGTACTCCAGGATGTAGCCCTGGCCGCCGCCGGTGCCGATCCTCGCGATGATCGCCAGGATCAGGTCCTTGGCCGTGACACCCTCGGGCAGTTCGCCGTCGATGGTGATCGCCATGGTCTTCGGGCGGGCCATCGGCAGGGTCTGGGTGGCGAGCACGTGCTCGACCTGGGAGGTGCCGATGCCGAAGGCCAGCGCGCCGAAGGCGCCGTGCGTGGAGGTGTGCGAGTCGCCGCAGACGACGGTGGTGCCCGGCTGGGTGAGACCCAGCTGCGGACCCACCACGTGGACGACGCCCTGCTCGACGTCGCCCAGCGGGTGCAGCCGGACTCCGAAGTCGGCACAGTTCTTGCGCAGCGTCTCCAGCTGGACGCGGGAGACGGGGTCCGCGATGGGCTTGTCGATGTCGAGGGTCGGGGTGTTGTGATCCTCGGTCGCGATGGTCAGGTCGAGCCGGCGCACGGTGCGGCCGCTCTTGCGCAGGCCGTCGAAGGCCTGGGGGCTGGTCACCTCGTGCAGCAGGTGCAGATCGATGAAGAGGAGGTCGGGCTCGCCCTCGGCGCGCCGGACGACGTGGTCGTCCCAGACCTTCTCCGCGAGTGTCCTACCCATCGCTTTCCCTCCGACCGGACGCCAAGGGCGCCGGCCCAACTAGAGATCTTGAGGATGCGGCACCCGCGCCCCCCAACCGGGCGTCCGCCGCCGAGCCCGCCGGTCCACGGGCCGCTGTGACTTCCAGAGTGGCGTGTTCCACGGAAAATTGAACTTGCGTTTCACAGAGTGAGACGCAAGTATCGTTGCATGGACAACAGTAGCGGCGTCGGCGTTCTGGACAAGGCAGCCCTTGTCCTGAGCGCTCTGGAGTCCGGTCCGGCCACCCTCGCGGGTCTGGTCGCGGCCACCGGACTGGCACGACCCACGGCCCACCGGCTGGCCGTGGCTCTGGAACACCACCGCATGGTGGCGCGCGACATGCAGGGCCGGTTCATCCTCGGCCCCCGTCTCGCGGAACTGGCCGCGGCCGCGGGCGAGGACCGCCTGCTGGCCACCGCGGGGCCGGTGCTCACGCACCTGAGGGACGTGACGGGTGAGAGCGCGCAGCTCTACCGCCGCCAGGGCGACATGCGCATCTGCGTCGCGGCGGCCGAGCGCCTGTCCGGCCTTCGCGACACCGTCCCGGTCGGCTCCACGCTCACGATGAAGGCGGGCTCCTCGGCGCAGGTCCTGATGGCCTGGGAGGAGCCGGAGCGGCTCCACCGCGGCCTCCAGGGCGCCCGCTTCACGGCGACGGCCCTGTCGGGCGTACGGCGCCGCGGCTGGGCCCAGTCGATCGGCGAGCGCGAACCGGGCGTCGCGTCCGTCTCCGCGCCCGTACGCGGCCCCTCCAACCGCGTGGTGGCCGCGGTCTCGGTCTCCGGCCCCATCGAGCGTCTCACCCGCCACCCGGGCCGCATGCACGCCCAGGCGGTCATCGACGCCGCCGCGCGCCTGTCCGAGGCCCTGCGCCGCTCCGGCTGACGTGCACCGCAGCAAGGGCCGGCCTCAACGCCGCGGCAGGCCCTTCCGGCAGCCGACCCGCACCCGCCGACCGACTCCGACCGGGACTCACGACCAGCAGGCACCCGCCCCTCCCCCAGCCCACGGGGACGGGGCCGCGGGCAGGGACCCGGCGGAAAAACCGAAGGGCCCTCCCGAGGGAGGGCCTTTCGATTGCGTACCCCCGACCGGATTCGAACCGGCGCTACCGCCTTGAGAGGGCGGCGTGCTAGGCCGCTACACAACGGGGGCGTGGACACTGCGTTTCCGCAGGTCCGAGCTGGTCTACCTGGACTCGAACCAAGACTAACTGAACCAGAATCAGTCGTGCTGCCAATTACACCATAGACCAATGATGGTTTAGACCAGTCGTACCCCCGACCGGATTCGAACCGGCGCTACCGCCTTGAGAGGGCGGCGTGCTAGGCCGCTACACAACGGGGGCCTCGATCCCTGGAATGCTCCTGAGATCAGTACCCCCGACCGGATTCGAACCGGCGCTACTGCCTTGAGAGGGCAGCGTGCTAGGCCGCTACACAACGGGGGCCTGCGGATGAGATCCGCGGTGCAGATGAGCTCTGCGAGCTGGCCTACCTGGACTCGAACCAAGACTAACTGAACCAGAATCAGTCGTGCTGCCAATTACACCATAGGCCACTGGAAAGCAAGATCCCGCGGGGATCCTGTTCTAGTGTTGCACCCGCGGTTCCGGACCTTCGGCCCGCGCCCCGCGGCGCAGGAAGAACATTACCTGAAGGTGGACGGGGCTCCAAAACGAGTATCGGTGTCGAGGATCGCGGGCAGTTCGGCGAGCGAGGCGATCCGGTGCCGGCCGGATCCGTCGTGGCCGCCGTCGTACACGCCCACGCGGTCGATCCAGACCGACAGCAGCCCGGCCTCGGCGGCGCCCCGCCCGTCGATCTCCGGGTGATCGCCGACGTACGCCACCTGGTGCGGGCCGAGTTCCAGGGCCTCGCAGGCCGCGTGGAACGCCCGCGGCTCGGGCTTGGACACACCGAGTTCGGCGGCGCACAGCACGGCCTCGAAGCGGTCGCGCACGCCGAGGGTGCGCAGCTTGCGCTCCTGGACGTGGACGCTGGAGTTGGAAAGCACGGCGTGTCGGTGGCTGGCGGCGAGCGCGTCCAGGACGGGCAGCACGTCCGGGAAGAGCGCCCAGGCGGCCTCGTAGTGCCCGAGATAGCGCTCGAACCACGCGTCGCTCTCGTCGTCGGTCAGCTCCGGCCGGGTGAGGAAGACCCGCACCCGGTCCCTCCGCTGTTCCTCGAAGGTCGCCTCCCGCGCCGAGAACCTCGCCCACTGCGCGTCGGTGATCCGCCGCCAGTGCGCCAGGGCCTCCTCCACGGTCCCGTACCCCTCCAGCAGCCCCTCGGCCACCAGGTGCGCCCGCATGCCGGCCCGGTCGGCGGTGGTGTAGTCGAAGAGGGTGTCGTCGACGTCCCACAGGACAGCTCTGATCGCCATGCCACCGACGGTACCGTCCGCATCGCCGCGCGGGGTCGGCCGGTGCGGGATCCCTTCCCGGCGGCCGTCGGGAGGCGGCGCCGAACGCCGAGGGGCGGCACCCCGGCCGGGTGCCGCCCCTCGCACGCACGTCTGTCAGCGCCGCACGCTCACGCCGCCGGCTTCGCCAGCGCCGCGTCGATGCGGGCCAGGGTCTTCTCCTTGCCCAGGATCTCGAGGGACTCGAAGAGGGGCAGGCCGACCGTGCGGCCGGTGACGGCGACGCGGACCGGGGCCTGGGCCTTGCCGAGCTTGAGGCCGTGGGCCTCGCCGGCGGCCAGGACAGCCTCCTTCAAGGAGTCGGGGGAGGTCCAGTCGGCCGACTCCAGCTTCTCCCGGGCGGTGCGGAGCAGGGCGTCCGAACCCTCCTTCATCGCCTTGGTCCAGCTCGGCTCGTCGAAGACCGGCTCGGGCAGGAACAGGAAGTCCACGTTGTCCGTGATCTCGGACAGGACCTTCAGCCGCGTCTGCGCCTGCGGGGCGATCGCCTGCCACTTGGTCTCGTCGAAGTCCTCCGGGGCCCAGGGGGCGAACGGAGCCTGGAGCCATGGGCGGCAGCGCTCGGTGAAGTCCTTCACGTCGAGCAGGCGGATGTGGTCTGCGTTGATCGCCTCGCACTTCTTCAGGTCGAAGCGGGCCGGGTTGGGGTTCACGTCCGCGATGTCGAAGGCCGCGACCATCTCCTCGACGGAGAAGATGTCCCGGTCGGCCGAGAGCGACCAGCCGAGCAGGGAGAGGTAGTTGAGCAGGCCCTCGGGCAGGAAGCCGCGCTCACGGTAGAGGTTCAGCGACGACTGCGGGTCGCGCTTGGAGAGCTTCTTGTTGCCCTCGCCCATCACGTACGGCAGGTGGCCGAAGGACGGGATCTCCTTGGCGATGCCCAGTTCCATCAGCGCCTTGTACAGGGCGATCTGGCGCGGCGTGGAGGAGAGCAGGTCCTCGCCGCGCAGGATGTGGGTGATCTCCATGAGCGCGTCGTCGACCGGGTTGACCAGGGTGTACAGCGGAGCCCCGTTGGCGCGGACGATGCCGTAGTCCGGAACGTTCTCCGGGGTGAAGGTCAGCTCGCCGCGGACCAGGTCGGTGAAGGTGATCGTCTCGTCGGGCATGCGGAAGCGGACGATCGGCGCCCGGCCCTGGGCCCTGTACTCCTCCACCTGCGCGGCGGTCAGGTCGCGGCAGTGGCCGTCGTAGCCGGACGGCTTGCCGGCCGCGCGGGCGGCCTCGCGGCGGCTGTCCAGCTCCTCCTGGGAGCAGTAGCAGTGGTAGGCGTGGCCGGCCTCGAGCAGCTTGTGGGCGACGTCCTGGTAGATGTCCATGCGCTGCGACTGCCGGTACGGCGCGTGCGGTCCGCCGACCTCGGGGCCCTCGTCCCAGTCGAAGCCCAGCCAGCGCATCGCGTCGAGCAGCTGGTTGTAGGACTCCTCGGAGTCGCGGGCCGCGTCGGTGTCCTCGATGCGGAAGACCAGGGTGCCCCGGTGGTGCCGGGCGAACGCCCAGTTGAACAGGGCGGTGCGGACCAGGCCCACGTGGGGGTTACCGGTGGGCGACGGGCAGAAACGGACGCGTACGGGGGAGTCGGATGCGCTAGCCACGCTTGACAACCTTGTTGGTGAGAGTGCCGATGCCTTCGATGGTGACGGCGACCTCGTCGCCGACGTTGAGGGGGCCGACCCCTGCCGGGGTGCCCGTGAGGATCACGTCGCCGGGGAGCAGCGTCATGGCCTCGGAGATGTTGACGATCAGATCCTCGATCGGGTGGATCATCTCGCTGGTGCGGCCCAGCTGCCGCTGCTCGCCGTTGACGGTGAGCTGGATGGTCAGGTCGGCCGCGGCGGTGAGGTCGATGTCCGTCTCCACCCAGGGGCCGAGCGGGCAGGAGGTGTCGAAGCCCTTGGCCCTGGCCCACTGCTTCTCGCGCCGTTGCACGTCGCGGGCGGTGACGTCGTTGGCGCAGGTGTAGCCGAAGATCACGTCCTTGACGCGCTCGCGCGGGACCTCGCGGCACATGCGGCCGATGACCACGGCCAGCTCGGCCTCGTGGTGCAGCTCCTGGGAGAAGGAGGGGTACTGGATCGGGTCGCCGGGGCCGATCACCGAGGTGGACGGCTTGAAGAAGGCGAACGGGGCGTCGGGCACCTCGTTGCCGAGTTCGCGTGCGTGCTCGGCGTAGTTGCGGCCGAAGGCGACGACCTTGTTGGGGAGCACCGGCGGCAGCAGCCGTACCTTGCTCAGCGGCACCCGGGTGCCGGAGAGCTCGAAGTCCGCGAACGGGATGCCCTTGATGATGTCGAGGACGAGCTCGTCCGGCTTGTCGCCCTCGACCGCGCCGAAGGCGACGTTCCCGTCGATGGAGAACCTGGCGATGCGCACGGGTTGCTTGGCCCCTTGACTGAAGCGGCTGGAGTCTGACGCTCCAGGCTAACGCGGCCGGGGCCCCGGACCTCGCGCAATTGCGGCGCGCGGGGCACGAAGGCGGGGCGTCCCGCGCGCGGGACGCCCCTGATCTCCGTCCGTGAGCGGACCGCGTGCTACTCCGCGACGGCGGCCGCGACGGGCGCCTCCATGAGGACGGTGCGCCGGGGATTGGCGGTCTGCGTGGGAAGGGAGACGGAGTGCTCCGGCTGTTCCGGCGTCTGCAGCGCGTCGGCTCCTTCGAGGTGGATCAGCGTCGTGCGCCGGGGGTTGGCTATGGCGCGGAACATCATCGTCGTCTTCACGGTTGTACGAGACCTTGTCGTCTACGGGCACCCGGGAGGTCCGCATGACCCCCGCTCGGGGCGCCGGTTGTCGGATTTGCCATCCCTGTAAAGCGTCAGGCTAAACGTTCGATTCCCGGCCGAAGGCCTGAAGAGCCCGTGATGTCGGTGTGAGTTTGCTCACGAGAGCCTCGACAATCCAGACAATTCCGAGGCGCGCCCCTGATCGCCGAATCGGACATTGAGCCACTGAAGCCATCATTCCGCTCCCGATCATGGCGACTGGGACACCTCAAGTGACTCGCGGGTACGTTGCGAAATGTCCCCTATGCGGGAGATCGCTTTCAACATCAGGTAATCCGTCACTCACGGGCTGTCACGGAGGTCACAGGCTGGTCCACATGCCTTGTTGGAGATCCGGCACTGTGCTGGAATGCCACGGACCGCCGCAGGATCGAGCCGGCGCGCAGGGGGCGCAACGCAGCGCCGAGTGGCGGCGCGAAGGGGGAGCCAGCGCCGGTCACTCACGACCATCAGGGAAGTGTGTTCAGGGCGCTTCCCACAACGCCGACACCGTCCTTCCGCTCGCGCGGAGGGGCGCCTGGTCCAGAGGTTGCGACGCTAGTGCAGGGACGTTTCAAGAGGGATGGCAGCGCTTCGGCGGAGCCGGAGCCGCACGGCGGGACTGGCCCCATGGCCGTCAGCTCCTCGCCCCAGCACGCCCAGAACCCGGCCCCGGCCGGCGACGGCGCAGAGCGCCCCGGACGCTCTGGCTCGACCGGCCCGACGGGGGCGCCGGCGTCGTCGGGCCCGGCTCCGGCGGCCAAGCAGACAGGTAACCAGGGCCCTGCGGGCCCCGGCTCGCGCATGGCCCTGCGCAACTGGCGCATCTCCACGCGTCTGGTGTCGCTGCTCGCACTGCCCGTGGTCGCGGCGACCACGCTGGGCGGGCTGCGTATCAGCCAGAGCATGGACGACATCCAGCAGCTCGACAACATGAAGCTGCTGACGGAGATGACCAAGCAGGCCACCGAACTGGCCGCCGCGCTCCAGGAGGAGCGCGACCAGTCCGCCGGCCCGCTGGCGAACCCCTCCACCGCGAGCGCCATCACCATCAAGGGCTACCGGGACCGGACCGACCGGGCCCGGGACAACTTCGTCTCCGCGTCCGAGGAGATCGACGCGGCCAGCAAGAACGGCAACCTCCTGGGTGTCCGCGACACCCTCGTCGGCCTGGCCAGCGACCTCAACGGCCTCAGCAAGATCCGTAAGGACGCGTACCAGTCCAAGGAGAACTCGGCCCGGACGGTCGAGAGCTACCACCGGCTCATCACCGAGCTGCTCGCCCTCTCCCAGGACATGGCCGAGGCGACCAGCAACCCGCAGATGATCCAGCGCACGCGCGCCCTGGCCGCCTTCTCGTCCGCCAAGGAGTACGCCTCCGTCCAGCGCGCCGTCATCGCCGCCGCGCTGCCGGCCAACAACACCAGCGCCGGCAACCTGTCGGAGAACGACCGCCTCTACGCCCAGCAGGCGCTGGAGAGCCAGACCTCCGACCTCAACAGCTTCCGCAACATCTACGGGGACGGCTCCGAGGAGCTCATCAAGCCCATCGAAGAGGGCAACCCGACGATCCTGTCCGCGGACACCTACGCCAAGCGCGTCCTCGACAACCCCGAGGGCCTGAAGCAGGCGAACAAGCGCTCCTACCGCGACTGGGTCGACGACAGCTCGACCAAGATCGAGCAGATGAAGAAGATCGAGCACACGCTGCTCGAGGAGATGGAGCAGAAGGCCCGCGAGCTGCGCAGCGCCACCGAGTACGACGCCATCGTCTCCGGTGCGCTGATCCTGCTCGTGCTCGGCGTGTCGCTGGTCGGCGCCTTCGTCGTGGCCCGCTCAATGATCCGCTCGCTGCACCGGCTCCAGGAGACCGCCACCAAGGTCGCCCAGGACCGCCTGCCCGAGCTGGTCCGGCAGCTGTCGGAGTCCGACCCGCAGGACGTCGACACGTCCGTGGAGTCGGTCGGTGTGCACTCCCGGGACGAGATCGGCCAGGTGGCCGCGGCCTTCGACGACGTGCACCGCGAGGCGGTCCGCCTCGCCGCCGAGCAGGCCCTGCTGCGGGGCAACGTCAACGCGATGTTCACCAACCTCTCGCGTCGCTCCCAGGGTCTGATCCAGCGCCAGCTGTCGCTGATCTCCGAACTCGAGTCCCGCGAGGCCGACCCGGACCAGCTGTCCTCGCTGTTCAAGCTCGACCACCTCGCCACGCGCATGCGCCGTAACGGTGAGAACCTCCTCGTCCTCGCCGGTGAGGAGCCCGGCCGCCGCTGGACCCGTCCGGTCCCGCTGGTCGACGTGCTCCGCGCCGCCGCGTCCGAGGTGGAGCAGTACGAGCGCATCGAGCTGGCCTCGGTGCCGGGCACCGAGGTCGCCGGCCGGGTCGTCAACGACCTCGTGCACCTGCTCGCCGAGCTGCTGGAGAACGCGACCTCGTTCTCCTCGCCGCAGACCAAGGTCAAGGTCACCGGTCACGCGCTGCCGGACGGCCGGGTGCTGATCGAGATCCACGACACCGGTATCGGTCTGTCCCCGGAGGACCTCGCCGCGATCAACGAGCGGCTCGCCTCGCCGCCCACCGTGGACGTGTCGGTCTCCCGCCGTATGGGCCTCTTCGTGGTCGGTCGTCTGTCCCAGCGCCACGGCATCCGCATCCAGCTGCGCCCCTCCGACTCCGGTGGTACGACGGCTCTGGTCATGCTGCCCGTCGACGTCGCCCAGGGCGGCAAGAAGCCGGGCGCGGGCAAGTCCGGCGGTCCGGCCGCGGGCGGTCCGGCCGCGGGCGGTCCGGCCGCCGCGGCTGCCGCCGCCGGCGCCGCCGCGGCCCGCCGTCAGGGCGGTCAGCAGGGCGGAGGAGCCCTCGGTGCGGGCGGTCAGCAGGGCGGGGCCGGCCGGCTCGGTGCCGGAGCCGCTCCGCGCGACCAGGTCGGTGGCGGCCAGGGGCCGCGGGCCGCGCTGCCCGGTGCCGGCCGCCAGGGCGGTCCGAACGGATCGCGCGGGCAGCAGGATCCGGGGAAGTCGCAGCAGGGCCGCCCGGCCGCGTCGGGCATGGCCGGCGGCTTCGGCGGCCAGGCACCCGGCGGGCCGCAGGGTCAGCAGGCCCCCGGTGCGGGCGCTCAGCAGGGCTTCGGTGACGGACGGCACCCGGCCGCCCCGCAGAGCTTCGGCGACGGACGCCGTCAGGACGTCTTCGGCGGCGCGCGCGGTGGCGTGCCCCCGCAGCGCGGGAACGGCGGCGAGCCGGGCCGGCAGCCGCAGCTGCCGCCGCGCGGTGGCCCGCGGGCCGAGCTGCCGGGCGGCAACGGGCCGTCCCGTACGCCGGGTTGGGGCGACGAGAACGCTCAGGGCCGGGCCGCTCTGGACGCGCCGCGTGGCCACGACGAGCAGGACCCGTCGCAGACCTCCCGGATGCCGCGGATCGACGACCGGCAGGGACCCGGCTCGACGGCCGAGATACCCCGCTTCGACGACCAGCAGGGACCGGGCTCCACGGCCGATACCTCGGCGTTTCCCCGTCCCGACTTCGACGCTCCGCAGCCGGGCGCGGGCGGCTCGCAGAACACCGGCCAGTTCGTCCGCTCGGACGTCTACGGTCCGTCCGGGCAGAACGGCCAGGCCGACACGGGCAGGTTCGCGGCCCCGCAGGGGTACGACAACGGCTCCACCGGCCAGTTCACCGCCCAGCAGGGGTACGACAACAGCTCCACCGGCCAGTTCACCGCCCAGCAGGGATACGACAACGGCTCCACCGGCCAGTTCACCGCCCAGCAGGGATACGACAACGGCTCCACCGGCCAGTTCGCACAGCCCGGTCACGACATCGGAGGGCCCGGCCGGAACACCCGCCCGGGCGGCGCCGCCGACTTCGGCGGTCTGCGCGGTCCTGCCGCCCAGCGGCCGCAGCAGCGTCCCGCCCGCCCGGAGCCGGGCAACGCGGGTGCCGCGCAGCAGCGGCCGGACGACGCCTGGGCCCTGCCGCCGGCCCCGGGTCCCGGCGACGGCCGTACACCGCTGTACGACACCCTGGAGACCAACTGGTTCCGCGGTGACCGGCAGCAGCAGAGCAGCGAGCCGGCTCCGGTCCCGCCGCAGCAGCCGCAGCCTCCTGCGGCCCCCCAGCGTCCCGCCGCCTCCGCCTGGCGCACCTCGCCGAACGACGAACTCGTACGGCAGGCCGAGCGTGTCAGGCAGCCGGCCGCGGGCGGTGTCACCACCTCCGGCCTGCCGCGCCGGGTGCCCCGGGCCAACCTCGTCCCGGGCACGGCTCAGCAGCAACAGCACCAGAGCGGTCCGCAGGTCTCGCGTGCGCCCGACGACGTACGCGGCCGGCTGACCAATCTCCGTCGGGGCATCGCACAGGGCCGTCAGGCCGGTACCGGTCAGACGGGCAGCTTCCCCAGCCCCACTCACCAGCAGGAGCGTTAGTTGAGCCAGATGAGCCAGGCGGCACAGAACCTGAACTGGTTGATCACCAACTTCGTGGACAACACCCCAGGGGTGTCCCACACCGTCGTGGTGTCCGCCGACGGACTCCTACTGGCGATGTCCGAAGGCTTCCCCCGCGACCGCGCCGACCAGCTCGCGGCCGTCGCCTCCGGTCTGACCTCGCTGACCGCCGGTGCCTCGCGCATCTTCGAGGGCGGCACCGTGTCGCAGACGGTCGTCGAGATGGAGCGCGGCTTCCTCTTCCTGATGTCCGTCTCGGACGGGTCTTCCCTGGCGGTCCTGGCCCACCCCGAGTGCGACATCGGCCTCGTCGGCTACGAGATGGCGCTGCTCGTCGACCGCGCGGGGGTGGTCCTCACACCCGACCTCCGCGCCGAACTACAGGGCAGTCTGCTGCACTGACCGGCTCCGGCACCATCCACCTCACCAAATCACCGTCCGGCCGCCACAATCCCCCCACCGGCCCCGTCAGACGGCTTGACTGACCGACTTGCTGTCCCGCCCGGAGGATTCATGACCCCGCCCCCCGCCTCTCATGATCCGTACGCTGAGCCGTACGGGGATGAGGGCGACCAGCCGCTGGTACGTCCCTATGCGATGACCGGCGGCCGGACCCGGCCGCGCTACCAGCTCGCCATCGAGGCGCTGATCAGCACGACGGCCGACCCGGCAGCGCTGATGGGACTGCTCCCGGAGCACCAGCGGATCTGCCACCTGTGCCACGAGGTGAAATCCGTGGCCGAGGTCTCGGCGCTCCTCTCCATGCCGCTGGGCGTGGCCAGGATCCTCGTCGCGGACCTCGCCGAGGCCGGCCTGGTGGCCATCCACCAGCCGGGCGGGGACGAGAACAACGGTGGCGCACCGGATGTGACGCTGCTCGAAAGGGTGCTCAGTGGACTTCGCAAGCTCTGACGCGGGCCGGGCGACCACCTCGGCGAAGATCGTGGTGGCGGGCGGCTTCGGCGTGGGCAAGACCACGTTCGTCGGCGCCGTCTCGGAGATCAACCCGCTGCGCACGGAGGCCGTGATGACGTCCGCTTCGGCGGGCATCGATGACCTCACCCACACCGGGGACAAGACCACCACCACGGTGGCCATGGACTTCGGCCGCATCACGCTCGACCAGGACCTGATCCTCTACCTGTTCGG